>JBCCCB010000031.1:0-21345 GCA_039033775.1 Pseudomonadota bacterium
CATCACCGCCACCGGATCGTCCACGAAATCGTCCAGTGGCATTAGCGACAGCACGGCGCGCAGCACGTCCGTCGCGCTGTGGCCGTCCGCCCGCAGGCAGCGGGCGCCATAGCCCTCGCCCGGGAAGTTGCCGTCGACGATTGCGATGTCTTCGCCATGGCCCATTGCGCGCAACGTCCAGAGCAGGTCGGGTGAGAGGATGGGATCGATCCCGATCAGCATGGTGCGCCCCCTGCAGTGGGGCGCCAGCCGCCCCGGTCGCGGGTGACCCTAGCTGACAGACGTTCGATCTGTCGATGCGCCCGACCGAGGCGCCGATGGAATGCCCGGTCTAACCGGCAGCGCGCTGACGGTTGATTTCGCACTGACTCCACAGGTCGTCCATGGCATGGACCAGGCCGTCGATCATCTTGGGGTCGTGGACGGGCGATGGCGTGAAGCGCAGGCGTTCCGTGCCGCGCGGCACGGTGGGGAAGTTGATCGGCTGCACATAGACGCCGTGATCGGCCAGCAACCGGTCGGAGATCATCTTGCACTTCACCGGATCGCCCACATGGACGGGCACGATATGGCTGCCATGGTCGATGATCGGTAGCCCGAGGCCCCGCAGCCGCAGCTTCAGCACGGCGGCCCGTTCCTGATGCAGATCGCGCAGGGCCTGGTCCCGTTTCAGATGCGCGACCGAGGCAGCGGCCCCGGCGGCAACGGCGGGGGGCAGCGACGTGGTGAAGATGAAGCCGGGCGCGTAGCTGCGGATCGCGTCGCACATGCGCGCGCTGGCGGCGATATAGCCGCCCATCACGCCGTAAGCCTTGGCCAGGGTCCCATTGATGATGTCGATGCGGTGCATCAAGCCGTCGCGTTCGGCCACGCCCGCGCCGCGCGGGCCGTACATGCCGACCGCGTGGACCTCGTCGATATAGGTCAGGGCGTTGAACTCCTGAGCCAAGTCGCAGATCGCCTCGATCGGGCCGAAATCGCCGTCCATCGAATAGATCGATTCGAACGCGATCAGCTTCGGCGCCGCCGGGTCGTCCGCTTGAAGAAGCTCCCGCAAGTGGTTGACATCGTTGTGTCGGAAGATGCGCTTGAACCCGCCGTTGCGCCGCACGCCTTCGATCATGGAGGCGTGGTTCAGGGCGTCGGAATAGATGATGAGACCGGGGAAGAGCTTGGGCAGCGTGCTCAGCGTGGCATCGTTGGCGATGTAGGCGGAGGTAAAGACCAGCGCGGCTTCCTTGCCATGCAGATCGGCCAATTCGGCCTCCAACGCCTTGTGATAGATCGTCGTGCCCGAGATGTTGCGCGTCCCGCCCGACCCGGCGCCGGTGGCGTCCAGCGCCTCGTGCATCGCCGACAGAACGACAGGATGCTGGCCCATGCCGAGATAATCATTGCCGCACCACACGGTGATCTGTTGCTCGGCCCCGTCGGGGCGGGTCCAGACGGCGTGGGGGAACTGGCCGCGGCGGCGTTCGATGTCGATGAAGGTCCTGTAGCGGCCTTCGTCGTGCAGCGCCTCGATGGCGCGGTCCAGCGCCGTCCCGTAATCCGTCATCGAGCCGTCTCTCATCGTCTTTGGTCATCCGTAGGTAGGGGGCCGGGGCAGAGCCCGACAGGTCACAAAGTGTCGCGCGATGTCGCTATTGGCCAACCGCTACCACACAATCCTCGACGCCGCATTCCGCGATGGCGGCGGCCGGGCCGTCGGCCAGGCCCCATTGGCCGGTCGACGGGCTGACCGCCAAGGCCGCCGCACGCCCGGCGCGGCGGAAGGCGCGGCCCCGGACGGCGTCGGTCGCGTCCTGGTTCAGCGTCAGGGGGCGTCCCGCCTGCCAGCCACGGGGGCGGATATCGGCGACGATCACGCAGGCGGCGCCCCCCGATTTCGCCCCGTCGCAGTCGGTCAGGGCCGCGCGGCGCGCGGCGTCGGGCGAATGATAGTTGAACGCCCCCCGCGCCGCCTCGGACCGCAAGCCTTCGGCGGGGGGGACGGCCAGCGCGCCGTAGTATTTCAGCTGCATCACCTGCGGCATCTGCTGCAGCGTCGCGATGTCCAGATCGGACAGGAAGCTATGGGCCGTGACGATCAGGTCCACGCCGCGCGTGTCGAACAGCATGTCGCGGGCGGCGGCGCGGTCGGGCACGGTCTGGGCGGCGGCGGGCAGGGCCATCGCGAGGGCGATCAGGGCAGAGCGGATCATCGGGCAGACTCCTCGTATCGACCCGTCCTAGCTTAGCCGTCGGCGACAGGACAGCCCCCGGCCCCGTCTTGAGCCTTCCGGCGACCGAGGTATCAACCAACCGGAGCCGAATGTGCCGGCCCTTGCCGGGGGACGAAGAAACCCCCGACGCTGGGGGAGGGCGTCGGGGGGCTTGGTGCATCCCGCAGGTTTGGGAGAGAGAGACAGGCGCGGGATGCGCGTCCAGGCGGGGAAGGGGGACCCGGACAGCTGATCAGCGGCGGACGATGACGCGCCGGTCGGTCGACGTCTCGGCGCTTTCGTTATGGATCCGGTTGGCGATCTGCGCCGCCCGGCTGAGCCGCCCGGTGCGTTGGGTCGAGAACCCCTGGCTGGCCGACCGCCGGTTGCGGAAGACCTGCCGGCCGCCCCGCGTGCCGAAGGTCGTGGTCTGTTGATCCGCCTGGCGGCGGCTGCGCGGGGTCGACCGGGTGGTTCCGCCCACGAAGGATCGGCGGGATTGGACCAACTCGACCTGGACGGGCTGCCCCTGATGAACTGCCGTGAACACGCCGGCGGTCGCGGTGGAGTGCATGGCGAAGGACGGGGCGGCCAGCAGCGACAGGGCAATAGTGGCGGAAGTGATGAGGCGTTTCATAATGATGTCCTTCGATCCGGGCCCGTCATCGATGGGGCGCATGTGAGAGGCGGGTCAGGACCAACTGCCCGCCGTTGAGAGAAGGATGGCGATGCCGCCGCTGACAATCCAACCACAGAGCTGTGAGAAATGGCGCAGATCGGTGCGCGCTCGCACAGGGACACAAAGCGAATGCACCGCTCTCCCGATCTGTGACCGGCCCCTGTCGTGCCTGGGAGGAGCGCGCCATGTGTCATGGCGGCGTCATCCGCGCTTAGAAGGCCGTCCGCTGTTCTGGTGGCCGGCCCCCGATCAGTCGTCCGCGCCGCCCAATGCGCGCCAGCCGATATCCCGCCGCCAGACGCCATCCGGCCAATCGACCGCGTCAACCAGGGCATAGGCCGCGTCGCGTGCCTCACTGAGGCTCTGCCCCCGTGCTGTCAGGCCCAGCACGCGGCCGCCATTGGCGACCATGCGCCCCTCCGCCAGGGCGGTGCCGGCATGGAACGCCATTCGCCGGGAATCCCGGGGCAGGCCGTCCAGGCCGCCGATTTCCGATCCTTTGGCATAGGGCCCTGGATATCCTTTCGCGGCCATGACCACGCACATGGCGTGGTCTTCGGCCCAATGGACCCGGGCATCGGCCAGATCGCCCCGCGCGCAAGCCAGCATCAGATCCAGGGCCTGGCCGCCCAGGCGCATCATCAGGCACTGGCATTCCGGATCGCCGAAGCGGACGTTGTATTCCACCAGACTGGGCGCGCCGTCTTCGATCATCAGACCCACGAACAACACGCCGCGCATGGGCGTGCCGCGCCGCACCATCTCGACCATGGTGGGGCGGACGATCTCATCGAGCGCGCGGGCCTCGACCGCTTGCGTCATGACCGGGGCGGGGGAATAGGCGCCCATCCCGCCGGTATTGGGGCCGGTATCGCCCTCGCCGATGCGCTTGTGGTCTTGCGCAGTGCCGAGGGGCAGGACGGTCTCGCCATCCACGAGGCAAAAGAACGACGCCTCTTCGCCGGTCAGAAGTGCCTCGATCACCACCTCGCCGCCGCCCTCGAAGACGTCGCGCAGGGCGGCCTCTGCCTCGGGCACGGACATCGCGACGGTGACGCCCTTGCCGGCGGCCAGCCCGTCCGCCTTCACCACGATGGGCGCCCCTTCGCAACGCACGTGGTCCAGCGCGGGCTCCAGCGCGTCGAACCGCGCATAGGCGGCGGTGGGCGCGCCGACGGCGGCGCAAATCTCCTTCGTGAAAGCCTTGGACGCTTCCAGCCGCGCGGCCGCGGCGGACGGGCCGAAGACCGAGATGCCCGACGCGTCCAGCGCATCGGCCACCCCGGCGGCCAAGGGCGCTTCGGGGCCGATGATGACGAAATCCACGCTCTCTTCATCGGCGAACTGCGCGACGGCGGCGCCGTCCAGGATGTCGAGCGCCGCGCATTCCGCGATCTGGGCGATGCCGGCATTGCCCGGCGCCACGATCAGCCGGTCGCATTTGGGATTCTGCAGCACCGCCCAGGCGAGCGCATGCTCGCGCCCGCCACTTCCGAGGATCATTATGTTCATCTCCGCGCCCCTTTCCCGCCGCGAAGGTGCTGTAGGCTGCCCCTGACGCCGCGACAAGCGAGGCCGACCATGACCGACCCCGATCTGTGGGAGCGTATCCTGTCCCACCCCCTGCCCGACGACAGTGGCGGCCGGTCCTTCGTGGATCAGCTGCGGGCCGATCAACGCATCTCGGCCAAGACGGCGCGGCGCGGGATCGAGGAATATCGCCGCTTTCTCTATCTCTCGGCGACGGGCGTCGGGCGAACCGTGCCCAGCCGGGCCGTTGACGCGGTCTGGCACCTGCATCTGACCCATACCCGAGACTATTGGGAAGTGTTCGTCCCACAGACCCTGGGCGGTAACCCGATCCACCATGCGCCCGGCACGCCGGCGGGACATTCCAACGATTATGCCGCGACGCTCAAGCGCTACGAGATGGAGTTCGGCGAGACCGCGCCCAAGGGCATCTGGCGCCGGACCAGCCCGGTGGCGGAATGGCTGTCCACGGCCTTCATCGGAACCTTCGGGGTGTGCTGGATCGGCGGCGCTGTGTCCGTGGGGGCGCCGATTCTGGTCACGGCGATCAGCGGGATTGCCATCACCGCCCTGTTTCTGACCAGTTTGGGTCCCCATCTGGATCGCGCCGGTTGGGAAATCGGCTTCGGCGTCGATATCTGGGCCGACGCCCATGGCGGCGACTGCAGCTCCGACGGCGATGGGGGCGGCTGCGGGGATTGATCGGCGGCTCGACCGCCCAGCGCTGGCGGCGCCGCACCGCTCGGGCTAGACGGCCCCATGGATGATCTGATCGACGATCCCGCGCCCGGCCGGAACGAACCGGAATATACCGTCTCGGAAATCTCGGGCGCCGTGAAACGGACGCTGGAAGGCGAATTCGGCCGGGTGCGCGTACGCGGCGAGGTCTCGAAGGTCATCCGGGCCCGGTCGGGCCATCTGTATTTTGACATCAAGGATGACCGATCCGTCCTGTCCTGCACCTCCTGGAAGGGGCAGGTGGCCCAATTGTCCGTCATCCCCGAAGAGGGGATGGAGATCGTGGCCACCGGCAAGATGACGTCCTTCGCGGCGACCATGTCCAAATACCAGCTGAACGTGGACGACGTTCGGGTGGCTGGTGCCGGGGCGCTGCTGGCCATGCTGGAAAAGCGCCGGGCGGCCCTGGCGGCCGAAGGTCTGTTCGACCCGGCACGCAAGGCGCCGATCCCGCTGCTGCCCGATGTGATCGGCGTCGTCACATCGCCCCAGGGGGCGGTGATTCGGGACATCCTGCACCGCCTGCACGACCGGTTCCCGCGCCATGTGTTGGTCTGGCCGGTCGCCGTCCAGGGCAAGGCCTGCGCGCCCGAGGTCGCCCGCGCCATCCGCGGCTTCGACGCCCTGTCGGCCAGCGGGCCGATCCCCCGGCCCGATCTGCTGATCGTCGCCCGGGGCGGCGGGTCGATCGAGGATCTCTGGGGGTTCAACGAAGAGGCGGTCGTGCGCGCCGCCGCCGAGTGTTCGATCCCCCTCATTTCGGCCGTGGGCCACGAAACCGACACGACGCTGATCGACCATGCGGCCGATTGGCGGGCGCCGACGCCCACCGCCGCGGCGGAACGCGCCGTGCCCGTTCGCCTGGACCTTTTGGCCCATGTGGAGACGTTGTCCGCCCGTCAGACCCGCGCCGCCCGCGCCCATGTGGGCCAGCGGGGCCAGCGCCTCACCGACCTCGCCCGCGGCCTGCCGCGCGCCGACGGCTTGCTGGCCGCGCCGCGCCAACGCCTGGACGTCCAGGCTGAGCGGTTGCCATCCGCCCTGCGCGCCCGTGCCGGCCGCGCGCGGGTCGCGCTGTCCCGCCTGGAAGGTCGCGCCGGGCCCGCCGCCCTGCGGGCGCGGGCCACCCAGGCGCGCCGGGATCTGGACGCGCTGTCCGCGCGCCTGGCCGCCGCGCTGCCCCGCGTCGCCCGCCGGGCGCGCGACACGCTGGACAGTCGCGCGGCCCGCCTGCGTCCGGGCCTTCTGGCCCGCCAGCTGGAGCGCGACCGCGATCGGCTAACCGGTTTCCTGAAGACCCTTTCGGCGGTCGCGACCACAGGCCAGCAGGGCCGGCGCGATCGGCTGGCCGCGCTGGACCGGCTGCGGGAATCCTTGGGATACGAGCGAACGCTGGAACGCGGCTTCGCGGTCATCCGGGACGGCGCCAAGGTCATAACCGATGCGACAGCCGCGCGGGCGGCGGGCCAGGTCACGATCCAATTCGCCCATGGCAGCAGCGTGGACGCCGTCACCGGCACGGCCGCGCCGAAACGGGCCAAGCCGAAAACGTCCGATCAGGGCAGCCTGTTCTAGGCCACGCCGCGCCAGTCAGACCCCCAGGTCAGGCAACGGACAATCCAGCGGTTCGCGCGAGATGTCCCGCGTCACCAGGTCCTCGGATGGCGGTGAGCCCACCGACCGGGCATGCAGCGCACCGGACGGCATCTCCAGGAAGTCCCAGCATTGCGGCCTTGGATCTTCGTCGTAGACGAAGCAGATCTCGCCCGATCGGTTCTCGAACCAGATGCCCCGCTGGCATTGGCCGCCCTCGAACGCCCAGATCACCCGTTTGTCGTCGAAATATTGCTCTGCCCCGAAGGGTTCGCCGAACCGGTCGAAATGAAAGGTCCGGCCGGTGACCATCTGGTCGAATTCCTCGGCCGTCACGGCCCGTTCCGCCTGGACGGGCGCTGCCAAAAAACTCAAAATAAATAAAGAAATCAAACGCATTCAAACTCTCCTTCCCGCCGGCCACCGTGGCCGACGTCACTCCTCGTCTCTCCCTGTTGCAACGCATCCACACGCGGGTTCATCAGCCGCCGCCAGAACCATGGCCACAGCGCGAAGGTCACCATTACCGGCAGCGAATAGGGCAGGCGCGGCACGTCCGGCGCGATGGTCAGCGCCTCGAAGCCCCGCAACGGGTGGGAATGGTGATCCGAGTGGCGGGGCGCATGCAGCGTCAGCAGGTTCGTCACGGTATGCGGGCTGTTCCAGGAATGCCGCGGCCCGACCGGCTCGTACCCGTCGCCGATCTTGCGGCGGCGCATGCCGTAATGCAGCACGTAATCCGTGACCAGCAGCTGCGAATGGGACAGCAGGCACAAGGCCAGGTAAGCCGCGATGCCCAGGCCCCCATGGATGACATAGGCCGCGCCTAGGCACAGCAGGCCGCCGCCCACATAGACGTGGTAGGGGTTGCGCCAATGCAGCGGGTGCAGACCCTTCGCGCGCAGCCGCCGCTTTTCCAGCGCGTAGCCGCGCCAGAAGCTGTAATGCCAGGCGCGGAAGCAGAACATCCACCAGCTTTCGTTGTAGCGCGCGGTGTTCGGATCCTCGGGCGTGGCGACCTTGACGTGGTGGATGCCGGGATGCGCCGTGGTCTGGTGCCCGAACAGAAGCGTGACGTAGATCCACTTGCCCAGATTGTAGCGCAGGCGGTCGCGGGTATGGATCAGCTCATGGGCGCAGGAATTCATGATCTGGCCGAAGAACAGGCCCGCCGCGCAGAAATAGGCGATCCAATTGGCCACTGGTCCGCCTTCGGCCAAGGTCCAGATCGCCATGCCCAGCAGCGGAAAATGCACGATGGCCAACCCGGTGCTCAGCGCCCTGGCGAAGATCGCATCCGGCCCAGGCCCGTGTTCCGGCAGGATATGATCCAGCAGCGCCACCACGATTGCCATCCAGATCAGCGATGCGAAATCCCACCAGCCGTCCCAGACCGTGCCCGCCACCAGCAGCAGGATCGACAGGCCGAGGGCGGCGAGATACGGGGCGAGGGCGCGCATGGTTCCTCCTGTGGGTCGGGCCGGTCGGTAAGCTAGACCGGGAAGGCGGCAGAATTAAGGGCTGGGGTGTCGCAGGGTTAACGATATCCAATCAGGGGTTCGAAGCCCATGGCGCGCCGGGCGTCAGTTGCGGAAGACCCGGCAGGTGCAGCCCGCGCGCGACACCGCCCGGCAGAGGCCCATGGCCTCGTCCCGCGATCCCGCGCCCAGCCGGGCCGCGACGATGTCGGGCCGTCCGGGTCCGCGCCGGTCCAATGACACGAATTCCAGCTTCTCCTCGGGCGCCGCGCGGCGGCACGACCGGGTCAGCCGCTCGAACGAGGCCCGCGCCGCCGCGCGCGTAACCCCATAGCCGACCTGCACGCCCCAGGCCGAAATCCTGGATGGCGGCGGCCCCAGCGGTGTGACCCGGCGATCTCTCGCCATGGCCTCGCAGGCGTCCCGGAATGGCTTACCCGTCTCGAGCACGAAGCTCGCGCCGTCCGGCGGTGTGTCGCGCCAGGCCTCGGCCGGGTGCCCGGTGATGATGCGCACGTAATCCACCGTCTCCCGCGCGAGCCCGCCCGAGCGGTCCATGAACCCTTCGACCCGCCGTTCGCCGCCGTTATAGCCGATCGCGGCCAGCCCCACATTGCCGTAGCGGCGGGTCATCTCGCCCAGATATTCCGCCGATTTCTCGATCGCCTCGGCCGGGTTGAACGGGTCGCGAAGGCCGCGCAAATCGGCGGTTGAGGCGATGAACTGCCCGATCCCCATGGCGTTCATCGGGCTGACGGCACCCGGATCGAACCGGCTTTCCTGCCACAGAAGCCGCGCCAGGAAGCCAGGCGGCAGTCCGTGCAGCCGGGCCTCCGCCTCGATCTGAGCACAGACATCGGCCTCGAACGTCGCCTCGGCGATGCAATGGCGCGGCCCGAAAGCGCCCGCGCTGCACATCGCGGCGGGCGGGTCGGCCCGGGCGGGCCCGGCGATCAGAAGCAGGATCAGAACCAGAAACATGGCCGCACGGTCGGGCGCCGGGCGCGGGTCTGTCAACCGGGCTTTAACCCCTGCGACCACAGGGTTAGGTGGGACCCCGAAAGGGGCTGGCCCATGTCGTTCTTCAAAAAGCTCAAGGATCGTCTGACGCGGTCATCGTCTAAGCTGGAACAGGGCCTCGACGCCATCGTGGAGGAGGGGGCGGACAACGCGCCCGACCCCGAGATGCGGCCCGCGCCCGACCCGGCACCCCAGCCGGACCCCGCCCCCAAACCGGACCCAGCGCCAACGCCTGCCCCCGCTGCCCCGCCGCCCGTGTCGCCCCCCCCGGCGCCGCCGCCGGTCGATCCGATCCCGGTGGCCGAGGTCGAAGAGGGCGCGCCAGCGACCGATGAGACCCCCAGGCCCGGCTTGCTGAGCCGCCTCATGGGTCGTGCCGCGCCCGCTTCCGAACCCCGGCGGACACTCGATGACGACATGCTGGAGCAACTCGAGGAGCTTCTCATCGCCTCCGACATGGGCGTCGACACCGCCTTGCGCGTCACCGCCAACCTGGCCGAAGGCCGCATGGGAAAGCGCCTGTCCACGACCGAGATCAAGCGCATCCTCGCCGCCGAGATCGCGCGCATCATGGATCCCGTCGCCCGCCCCCTGCCGTTGACGCCCCAGCGGCCGCAGGTGGTGCTGGTCGTGGGCGTCAACGGGTCAGGCAAGACCACGACCATCGGCAAACTGGCCTCCCAGTTCCGGGCCGCCGGCAAGTCCGTCGTCATCGCCGCCGGCGACACGTTCCGCGCCGCCGCCGTCGAGCAGCTTCAAGTCTGGGGCGCCCGCGCCGGCGTGCCGGTGATGACCGCGCCCGAAGGGTCGGATCCGGCCAGCCTCGCCTTCGACGCCATGGGCCGCGCCGCCGCCGAGGGCGCGGACCTGTTGCTGATCGACACGGCCGGCCGGCTCCAGAATCGCGCCGACCTGATGGAGGAGCTGTCCAAGATCGTCCGCGTCATTCGCAAGAAGGACCCGTCGGCGCCCCACAACACGCTGCTGGTGCTGGATGCGACCACCGGTCAGAACGCGCTGAACCAGGTCAAGGAATTCCAGAAGCTCGCCGATGTGTCGGGCCTGGTGATGACCAAGCTCGACGGCACCGCCAAGGGCGGCGTCCTCGTCGCGCTGGCCGACAAGTTCGGCCTGCCGATCCACGCCATCGGCGTGGGCGAACAGATCGACGATCTGGACGCCTTCGATCCCGAGGAATTCGCCGCCGCCCTGGTCGGGCTGGCCGGGTGAGACGCGCGCGCGCCGCCCTCTGCGCTCTGCTGATCCCGGCGGCCGTCCCGGCCGGGGCGGCCACGGCGGCGCTCTGCGCCCGTCTCGACGACACCATCCTGTCCCAAGTCGAGACCGGGCCAGTATCGGTCATCGCCAATGGCTGCCGGATCGACGGCCTGCTGACCGAGGTGGAGGGAGAGATCCATCGGTTCGACAGGATCTATGTGACCGGCGACCTGGCCGCTCTTCTGCCCGTGGATGGCGCGGCGCGGCGATTGCCGACCGACTTGCGTCTGGTTGTTGCGGGCGGACGGCTCCCGCAGGTCTTTTCCGAAGGGGCCGAGCGGCTCGGGATAACCGAGCTTTCCCTCCGCCAGACCGCACCGGACGAGATCCGCCTGTCCGGTCTCCAACGCCTCATATCCGGCGAGACCTTGCTGGACTGGTCCGCCCGGCTGACGGGCCTGCCCGACGACTTGTCGACCCCGCGGGCCTTCCTCTCGCTGCACCTGCGCGAGGCGTCGGTGACCGCCCGTTTCGATGGCGGCTTCGAGATGTCGGCGCCGCTGGTCCGGTTCGGCAACGTTTCCGCCCGGATCGGCTGGCCCGGCTGGCGCAACCTCGTGGAACAAGAGGTCGCGCCCTACCGCACACCGGTCATCTCCGGCCAATTCGACCAGCTGCTTCGCTTCATCGACGCGTTGCCCCGCCCCGACGGAACCCTGCGCCTGTCGCTGGGCGGCGCGGGGGTGACGGCGCTCCAACTGGCGCTTTTGCAGAACGCGGACGCGGACCCGGCGCTGCCGGGCCGCATCGCCGAGTCGGCGGCTCTGACGATCGACTGGGACCCGGCCGCGCCATGACCCTGCGCATCGCGTCCGATCTCTACCCCGCCGACGCCTGCGAACGGGACACGTTCCTGACGGCGGCGGGCGTGCTGCCGCGCACGGGCTGCCCCCCGGGCTTCCGTGGGCATTCCGCCGTCTGGGCGCGGGACCGGGACCTGCTGGTCGGCCAGGCCGCCCTGGTGGAGCTGACCGATGACCTGCTGCGGCCCCGCCTGGCACCCCCCGGCCTTTCGCCCGAAATCGCCATCGGGCTGATCGACGCCTTGGTCGTCCGGGCCGAATACCGGGACCTGGGCCTGGAGGAACGGATGGTCCGGCACCTGTTGGGCGCCTATCTGGCCACGCCCCACGCGGCGCCGGACATGCTGGTCTATGCGGGGGCCGCGCGGGTGCCGGTTCTGGCCTCGGTCCGCGGGAAGCTGGCGCCGGTGGACGACCTGCTGCGATGACCCTGCGGTGATGCTGACCGATTGGGTCCTGGCCGTCGAAGGCACCCCGGCGGGGCAGACCGCCGCACTGCTTCTGGCCCTGCTGGCGGCGTTCCTGCACGCTCTGTTCGGCGCGCTCCAGAAGGGCAAGCACGATCCCTGGACGTCCCGCACCGCCATCGACACCGGCCTGATCGTGCTGGCGGCGCCGGTGGCGCTGTTCATGGTGCCCTGGCCGGACCCGTCCCATTGGTGGATCTATCTGGGCGTCATGGTGATCCACTTCGCCTACAAGGTGGCCCAGGCCCTGACCTACGACCGGGGCGCCTATACCGTGGTCTATCCGATCGTGCGCGGCACCGGCCCGCTGTTCACCGTGCTGGGCGCGGGCCTGATCTTCGGCGAGCGATTCAGCGCCATTCAATGGACGGGCGTCGCGATCCTGCTGGCCGGGCTCTTCGGCCTGTCGGCCTATAACATGGCCAAGATCGTGGTGGATCGCGCGACGTTGAAACCGGCGCTGGCCTGGGCCGTCGTCACCGGGCTGTTGGTGGCCTGCTACACGACCTGGGACGCCTTCGGCATCCGGGCCGAGCCCGATCCGATGACCTTCCTGGCGTGGTTCTTCTTCCTGTCGGCCCTGGACTTTCCGGCCCTGGCCGTGCTGCGCGGCAAGTGGCGCCGCCCGAACCCCGCCCTGATCCGGCTGGGCGTCATCGGCGCTGTCGTGGCCATCGGCTCGTTCGGGTCGATCATGCTCGCCACCCGGCTCGACAGCGTGGGCGAGGCGGCGGTGCTGCGCGAAACCTCGGTCGTGTTCGCCGCCCTGCTGGGCTGGGTGATGCTGGGCGAGCGGGTCGGCCCGCGCCGCCTGGCCCTGATCGGCCTCATCGCGCTGGGCGCCGTGGTGGTGGAATTCGGCGGCTGATCGCCTCGTCCGGCCTGTTCGGCCGTCCTCGGCATGGCCAGCGTGACGTCGACACCGGGCGCAGGCCCCGCTGGGGCAGGTCGCCTGCGGCATCGGCGACAAAGCGGCTGGACCAAATCCCGAACCCCCCCTATCACACGCGCCATGGCGAACCGCATCATCCCCACATGGCTCCGGCAGACGCTGGAACTGGGCCCCGTCATCGGGTTCTTCGTCCTGTTCATGTATGTGCGCGACGACACCTTCACCATCGCGGGCACCGAATATGACGGGCTGATCTTCGCCACGGGCATCTTCATTCCCGTGATCCTGGTCTGTACCGCCATCCTTTGGGCACTCACCGGCCAGCTCAGCCGGATGCAGGTCTTCACCGCCGTGGCCGTGACCTTCTTCGGCGGCTTGTCGGTCTGGCTCAACGACGAGCGGTTCGTGAAGATCCGCCCGACCCTGGTCTACGGCACCTTCGCCGCGATCCTTTGGGGCGGGCTCTGGTTCGGGCGCAGCCTGCTGCGGTCCATCATGGCCGAGGCGCTGCCGATGACAAAGACCGGCTGGATGATCCTGACCCGGCGCATGGCCTGGCTGTTCGTCGTGATGGCGGCGGCCAACGAGATCGTCTGGCGGACCATGTCGACCGAATTCTGGGTCACGTTCGAGACCTTCGTGCTGCCGGGCATGCTGTTCGCGTTCTTCATCGCCCAGGCCAAGCTGATCGAGACCTATTCCAAGCCCGCCAAGCCCGAGGACGGGGCCTAGCCCTTCGGCCGCTTTGGCGCTTTCTTCTTGGTGAAGCCCCGGCCGCGCTGTCCGCCCTTTCGCAGCGACACGGACGGGTCGGCACGCATCTCGGCCTTGCGGTCCGCCTTCGCCTGCTTGGTCTCGGCCCGTTCACCTCGGCGGTCCCGCATCGTGTCGTCGCCCGCCGTCGGCGCGCCCTTCGCGCTCGGACGCCCGGGCCCGTCGTTGCGCGTGACCGGCGGCTTCACCGTGCGCGGGCGGTCGGGCCGGGCCGCGCGGTCGGGGGCGGGCTTGCCCCGGGGCTTGGCGCCGCCCTCCTTGGGCCCTTCGGAACGCGCCGCGCCGCGCCCCTTTTGGACAAGCCGGTCGCCGGACGGCCGTGGATTGCGGCCCCTTGTCTTGCCAGCCCCATCCCGCCCGGCGCCAATCTCCCGCTTGGCCTCGGCCAGGTCGCCGTCCCACAGACCGCCCAACTGATCGGCCAGCACGCGGGGGCGCACCTCCTCCACCGCGCCCGAGCCCAGCGTGCCCAGCTGGAACGGCCCATAGCTGACCCGGATCAGCCGGTTCACGTAAAGCTCCAGGGCCGCCATGGCACGGCGGATCTCCCGGTTGCGGCCTTCGCGCAGGCCGACCGTCAGCCAGGCATTGGCCCCCTGCTGGCGATCCAGCGTGACCTGCATCGGCGCGAACGTGTCTTGCCCGGTATCGTCATCGACGGCGATCCCGTCCCGCAGCCGTTGCAGCGCGCCCTCGTCCGGATTGCCGTTCACGCGCACCCGGTAGCGGCGCAGCCACCCCGTCGCGGGCAGCTCCAACCGGCGCTTCAGGCCGCCATCGTTGGTCAGAAGCAGCAGACCCTCGGAATTGAGATCCAGCCGCCCCACCGACAGGACCCGGCCCAGCGTCGGGCGCAGGGCGTCGAAGACGGTATCGCGTCCCTCCTCGTCCTTCTCGCTGACCACCAGGCCCACGGGCTTGTTATAGAGCCAGACCCGCGCGCCCTCGGCCTCGGGCAGGGGCTTGCCGTCCACGGTCACGCGGTCGCCGGGGCCCACATTCTGGGCCACGTTCGAAACCGGCTTGCCGTTCAGGGTCACGCGGCCGTCGGTCACCATCTTCTCGGCGTCCCGGCGCGACGCCAGGCCCGCGCGGGCGATCACCTTGGCGATGCGGTCGCCGGAACGGGAGGGGGCGTCGGTCATGCCCCGAGCCTTATGCGCTCCGGGGCCGGATGGAAATGCGCCGCGGCGCCCCCTTGCGGGTCTCGGCCCGACGCGGCATTCGGCCGGGCATGTTCCGCTCGTTCATGCAGACCGCCCTGGACCAGGCCCGCGCCGCCGCCGCGCGGGGCGAAGTGCCCGTGGGCGCCGTGGTGACGGCGGGGACCGATATCCTGGCCGCCGCCGGGAACCGCTGCCGCGAACGGTCGGACCCCACCGCCCATGCGGAGATGCTGGCGATCCGCGCCGCCTGTGCCGCGCGCGGGTCCGAGCGGCTGGAGAACGCAACGCTCTGGGTCACGCTGGAACCTTGCGCCATGTGCGCGCAGGCTATCGCCCATGCGCGGCTCGCGCGGCTGGTCTTCGGGGCCGATGACCCGAAATCGGGCGGCGTGCTGCACGGCGCGCGGGTCTTCACCCATCCCCAGACGCACCACGCCCCGCAGGTCGTGGACGGCGTCGATGCCGACACCTGCGGAGCGCTGTTGTCGGATTTCTTCGCCGCGCGGCGCTGATACGGTGCGCGCGCTTGCTGTTTAGCTGATGTCTCGGGTCAAACGCGAAACGCGTTAGCGTATCCGCACGCAGGTGCCGAATGGCGTGATCGTCAAGCCGTCCGGACAGGGCATTTGAATGGTGAAGGTGCCCCGGCGTGCGGTCGCGCTTTCGTCGCAGCCGCCGCGACACAGGCCCATTTCCGGCACCCGGCCCACGTCGCGGACGCGAAGCGTGCTGGTCATGCGCGGGGCGGGGGCCGCCACCGCCGGGGGGGTGACGGTCGGATCGGGCGCCGTCGCCGCCGTTTGGGCGGCGGAGGGCAGGGCCAAGGAAAATGTCGCGGCGGCGCAGAGGGCCGGCAAAATAAGGCGCTTGAATGTCATCGGGTCGCTCCGGGCAGACGGGGCAGGATAGCTCCACCCGGATTGTCTACGTCCCGTTAACACTTCTGGGAAGGGTGAACGCGTCGGCCGAGACAGTCCCCGAAGACGGCCCGGATTGTTTCGACCGCCGTTCCAGAGCGGTCAGCGCATCTCGGTCGGCGCGCCCGACAGCATCGAGGCCATATCGGTCGGCGTCGTGCCGCGGTCGGATTTGGTGGTGACCAGCGCCTCTTGCTTGGCGGCGGCACTTTCGGTGGCCAGCGCAATGGGGGCAAGTGCCGGGAAGGCGAGCAACAGAACCAGGGCGGCGGGACGGATCATGGGCGGTGCCTCTTCGGAGTTGAACCGGCAGGCCCGCGGGCCCGCTTGCGGACGAATTGGCGCCTGCTGCGATCAGCTTCAAGGAACAGTGTCGTGAGCGCGTTGGCATATCGGTGCGAAGGTGCACAATTCAGAGGTCCCGCCGCACCGACCTCCGGCGGGTGTGAGGTCAGGTCCCGTAGCGTTCGGACCAGGCGGGCAGGGCGCCGCCGGGCGCGGCCTCGTAGACGCCCCGCGCGATGGCCCGCGACAGGCAGATCGCCGCGGCATGGCCGAGGCGCAGCGCATCCCAGATCGGATCGGTGAGCGGGATGGCCCCCGTCGCGGCCGCGAAGACCAAATCGCCGTCGAGCGGCGTATGCGACGGCAGGATGGCGCGCGCCATGCCGTCATGGGCGGCGACCGCCAAGCGCGTGGCCTGGGCCTGGGTCAGGGCGGCATCGGTGGCGACGATGGCGATGGTCGTGTTCTGGCCCGGCGTGCCGGTCCCGGATGGCTCGGTGCTGAGATCTGGCCGGCCCATGCCGCGGCCGCCGAACTCCGCCCCGATTTCGAAGCCGCCGGCATGGAAGCGACCCGCCGCGTCGCAGACCGCGCCGACCGCGTTGACTGCGACCAGCGCGCCGACGGTGATCCCACCGGTCAGCACGCAGGAGGCCGAACCGAGGCCGCCGCGCAGAGGCCGCGTCTGGGCACCGTGGCCCGCGCCGTGGCTCCCCAGCGCGAAGTCCTCGGCCGCGGCGTCCAGCGCCGCGCGGCCCAGGGCGCCATAGGGGTTCACGGTCCAATCTTTGTCGCCACCGTTCAACAGGTCGAACAAGATCGCGCCGGGCACGATGGGCACGCACGCGTCGCCGACGGCGAAGCCCCGACCCCGCGCACGCAGGCCGTCGGCCACGCCCGAGCCGGCATCGAGCCCGAAGCCCGAGCCGCCCGACAGCACCAGGGCGTCCACCTCCTGCACCAGGCGGTCGGCGGCGAGTAGGTCGGTCTCGCGCGTGCCGGGCGCGCCGCCCATGACATGGACGGCGGCCGTGAAGGGCGCATCGCCCGTCAGGACCGTGACACCGGAGCGCAGCGCGTCATCCTGGGCGTTCCCCACGCGCAGGCCGGCCACGTCGGTGATCAGGTTGCGCGGTCCGGGCGTCACCCGATCACCCGCGTCACATGGCCGGGATGGGCGCCCAGATCCCGGAGACGGTCGTCCTCGGCGAAGGCGCCGGTCGTCAGCGCGCCGGGCAGGACGAGGATCAGCGACTGACCGGCCGCCGCAGCCGCGAGCATGTCGACCAGATCGGCGTCGAAGATGTGCCGCAGGCGGGCGGTCTGACCCGGATCGACGACCTCCACATGGTCGAAATCCGGCGATAGGCCGTCACGCTGGGCGGCGTCGAGCAGATGCGCGAAGGCCAATTGCTGCGACGCGAAGGGCCCGGCCAGGACGCGGATCGTGGTGGCCAGCCTCATCGCGCGCCGATCTCCCGGCGCTCGGCCTCGTTTGTGTCGACCAGGCCGGCCGGTTCGATCAGAAGGATCTCGGCCTCCTGTGGCGCGCGCGGGCGGTGGGTGACGCCCTTGGGGACGACGAACAAGTCACCGGCGCGCAAGGTCTCGGTCGGGGCGCCCTCGATATCCATCAGGACCTCGCCCTTCAAGATCAGGAAGAAGTCGTCGCTGTCCTCGTGCAGGTGGAAGGGGAACTCGCCCTTCACCTTCACCACCATCACATCGTTGCCGTTGTAGCCCGCGACCCGTTCCGGCCGCCAATGGCCCGTCACGCCGGCGAGGGCGGCGGTCAGGTCAACTTTCATCCGCGCGGCCTCCGTCTCTCAGATGCATCGTCCGCCATCGACCTCCAACCCGACGCCGGTGATCATGGACGCCTCCTCCGAGCAGAGGAAGAGCGCGGCGTTGGCCATGTCCTCCGGCGTCGAGAACCGGCCGAGGGGGATGGTGGCGAGAAACTTCGCCCGGATCTCGGGTGTGTCCTTGCCCATGAAGCTCGACAGGAGGGGGGTCTCGCCAGCGACGGGGTTCAGTGCGTTCACCCGGATGCCGGCGGGCGCCAGCTCCACCGCCATGGCCTTGGTCGCGGTGATCATCCAGCCCTTAGAGGCGTTGTACCAATTCAAGTTCGGACGGGGCGAGACACCTGCGGTGGAGGCGATGTTGAGGATCGCGCCGTAGCCCTTTGATTTCATAGCCGGGACCACGTGGCGGGCCGAGAGGTAGACGGATTTGGCATTGACGGCGAGCACGCGGTCGAACTCGTCCTCGGTGACCTGCTCCATCGGTTGGGGCAGGTGGGTGATGCCCGCATTGTTGACCAGGATGTCGATGCGGCCCCAAGCGTCGAGCGCCTTGGCGGTGACCGCATGCCAGTCGGCGTCCCGTGAGACGTCCATGGCGGCGCCGGTGCCGCCGATCTTCCGGGCGACCGAAGCCGCCCCGTCTCCGTTCACGTCCGCGACCAGAACCTGCGCGCCTTCGGCCGCGAAGCGGGCCGCGATGCCTTGGCCGAACCCCGAGGCGGCGCCGGTGACGATGGCGGTCTTGTCTTGCAGGCGCATATTCGTCCTCCCCATCGTTCTCGATGCCACGGGAGCGGCGTCGGGGCCAGCTTGTCGTCGGCGCGGCGGCGCGGATGTGTTAGGATGGGATGTCCGATGGGAGGATGAGACATGGATTTGAACGAGATTGCACAGGCCTTGGTCGACGGCGTCAAGCACCGCAAGGACCGGGAGAATCTGGACCGGCTCTATGCGCCGGATGCCGTTTCAGTCGAGGCGATGGATCAGGGAAATGGTCGCGAATGCAAGGGGTTGGACAGCATCAAAGGCAAGCACGATTGGTGGCAGAGCAGCTTCGACGTGCTGGAGGCCGATGTCGGCGGGCCGTTTCCACATGGGCCGGATCGGTTCGCGGTGACCTACCGGATGAAGGCCAAGAACCGGGAAACGGGCGAGGTGACGGATATGGAGGAGGTGGGGCTCTACCATGTGGCGGGCGGAAAGATCGTGCGGGAGGAGTTCTTCTACGGGGAATGAGGACGATTTCCCCGCGGGGAAATGTGTAGGTTTAACAATATGTTAAGATTTCAGCCATGGCGCGCCGCGACGGTCTTCAACTGGCTGAACCCATAGAGCGCCTCAAATCCCTTTTCGCGTCCGTGCCCTGACTTGCCGACGCCGCCGAAGGGCAGTTCGACCCCGCCGCCCGCGCCGTAATTGTTTATGAACACTTGGCCTGCGTGCAGATCGCGGGCCAGGCGCATCTGGCGCGCGCCGTCGGCGGTCCAGACGCCCGCGACGAGGCCGTAATCGGTGCCGTTGGCGATGGCCACGGCCTCCGCGTCCGAGGCGAAGGGGAGGACGATTTGGACGGGGCCGAAGATTTCGGCTTGGGCCAGGGGGTGGGTGGGGTCGTTACCCGATAACAGGGTGGGTTGTACGAAATGGCCCAACTTTTCGGAGGGGTGTTCCCCAATTTGTACAATCTCGCCCTGGGCCTCGACGGTCAGGTTTTCGGCCTGCGCGAGGAAGGCGTTAACGATGTCTTTCTGCCGCGCGGAGATGAGCGGGCCGAGATCCAGGTCGTCCATGGCCGGGCCGACGCGGAGCGCGCGGTAGGCGTCGGCCATGCGGGCCAGGACTTCGTCGTGGATCGCCTCATGGACCAGGATGCGGGAGGCGGCGGAGCAGGTCTGTCCGGCATTCTGGATCCCGGCATTGACCAGGAAGGGGAGCGCCGCGTCCAGGTCGGCATCGTCGAAGACCAGTTGCGGGGATTTGCCGCCGAGTTCCAGGGTGACGGGGACGACGTTGGTGCCGGCGGCCCGCTGGACCGAGGCGCCGGTGGCGACGGATCCGGTGAAGCTGATGTGATGGAGGCCGGGATGGCCCGCGAGAGCGGCGCCCGCCTCGGGGCCCAGACCCGGCACCACGTTGAGCGCGCCGGGGGGCAGGCCCGCTTCATGGGCCAGGCGGGCGAAGGCGAGGGCGGTGAGGCAGGCTTCTTCTGCCGGTTTCAACACGCAGGCATTGCCCATGGCGAGGGCCGCGCCGACGGAGCGGCCGATGATCTGCATCGGGTAGTTCCAGGGGACGATATGGCCCGTGACGCCGTGGGGTTGGCGCAGCGTGTAGACGGTGTAGCCGTCTTGGTAGGGGATGGTCTGGCCGTGCACCTTGTCGGCGGCGCCGCCGTAGAATTCCAGGTAGCGGGCGAGGGCCAGCGCGTCGGCGCGGGCCTGTTTGAGGGGTTTGCCGACATCGTGGGCTTCGAGCACGGCCAGGTCGTCGATGCGGGTCTGGACGAGGCGGCCGAGGTCGGTCAGGAGGCGGCCACGCTCAGTCGCGGTCAGGCGGCCCCAGGCGCCGCTGCGGGCCGCGTGGGCGGCAGCCACGGCGGCGTCGATCTCGCGCGATTGTCCGCGGGGGATGCGGGCGAGATGCTTGGTTGTCGAGGGGTCGTGCAGGTCCAGCGTATCGGCAGCGCGGAGCCAGCGGCCGCCGATCAGCATCTCTTCGGGGTCGAACCAGAGGGCGGTTTGGAAGGCTTCGGTCATCGGGCGTCCTCCATGCCGAACATGCTGCGCCAGTTGGCTGCACCCATGCCGCGGCGGTACTCGGCCAGCATCCCGGGATCGAGGACTTCGACCAGGACGCGGCCCTCGATCCAGACCTCGATACAGTCGAACGGGCCGCGGGCGCAGCGGCGCGCGGGCCAGCCTTCGGCTTCCGCGGCGGCGAGGATATCGCGCTCCGAGAGCGGCGAGGCGATGGCGAGGTGGGTAGAGACCGGCCCCGCCTCGGGGGCGACTTCGGAGAAGGCGATGGTCTCCGGCCCGGCGGTGACGCGGCGGCCGAGGGGATAGACCTCGACGGCACTGCCATCGTCTGAGGCGGCGAAGGCGATCCAGGCGCCGGGGCAAGGTGGGAAGGGCAAAGCGGGCCCGCCGAGGAGCCGCCCGAGCGCGCGGGCGACCCGTTCGGGCGCGGCGGCGGCGATGGAGGCGTGCAGAAGCGTCATGCGGATATCTCCAACCAATCGTCCGGGATCGTCGGCGCGGCGGCGATCAATGCCTTTGTATAGATGTCTTGCGGCTGGTCGAAGACCTTGGCCGTGGAGCCGCGTTCGACGATCTTGCCCGCCTTCATGACCAGGACCCGGTCGCAGATGGCGCGGACGACCGTCAGGTCGTGGCTGATGAAGAGGTAGGCGAGGCCGAGGCGGGTTTGAAGATCGGCCAGGAGGTCGAGGACTTGGGCGCGGACGCGGACGTCGAGGGCGGAGACGGCCTCGTCGAGGATCAGCACGTCGGGGTGGGTGATGAGGGCGCGGGCGATGGCGATGCGCTGGCGCTGGCCGCCGGAGAATTCGTGGGGGTATTTGCTGAGGTCCGAGGGGGAGAGGCCGACGCGGGTGAGGGCCTCTTCCGCCCTGGAACGGGCGTCATCGGGACGGCCCGTCAGGTGGAAGGGTTCGGTGACGATGCGGTGGACCGGCCAGCGAGGATTGAAGC
>JBCCCB010000032.1:0-21160 GCA_039033775.1 Pseudomonadota bacterium
ATCCTCACGCCGGTCTACATGGCGGGCACGCTGCTGGGTCAACGCCTGTTCAGACCGCAAGCCGAGCGCCTCTACCGCAGCCTCGCCTACGCCGTTGTCGCGGGCGCCGTCCTGCTGGGACTGCCGATCTAGGCCGCGTCCCCTATCCGCCCGTCTGGCCCACCACCAGCGCATCGCCCGACGTGACGATGATCCCCACCTCGGACAGGCCCGCCTCCACCGACAGCGCGTTGATCGATGCCTCGCTCGCGCCGCGCCCCGACCAGCGCTCGACCCCGCGTTCCCCCAAGACCAGCGCCAGGGCCCCTTCGGTGTCGTCGACCCGGCCCTGCTGCCAGTCCAGCAACGCGTCCCGCCGGGTCAGTTCCGATTGCACGGCCAACCGGCTGCCTTGGGTCAGGGCGCCGTCCGTCGCCTGCAATTGATCGGTGTCCAGGCCGCGCAGGACGGCGACCAGCATATCGTAATTCGCCTGGTCGAACGGCTCGTAATTCGGGTCCGCCGCCGTCGGGCTGTCACCGCCCAGCGGCCAGACGTCCGAGATGTCCCAGGGAAAGCTCTCCCGAAAGGTCGTCTCGATCTCGTAATCGGCCATCAATGTCGAGATCTCGCCCGACAGGTCGGCCACCCCGCCGCGCACCGCCGTCATCACCGCCAGGGCCAAACCGACCAGCGCCGCCGTCATCACGACCCAGTCGACCGTCACCGCCCCGTTTTCATCCGATAGAAAGGTCTGGTCGGACATCGCCGCCTCCACTCGTCACACTGTTTCCAATGTGACCCGGAAATGGGACCGAGTTTTGACACCCCGCCGCCCCGATCAGGGCACGCCCCGGGACAAATCTCCGCCAAACACCGCCATTGTTTCGCTCGCCCGGTCCTTTCCCCTGCGCGCCCAGGGGCTATCCTGTCCCCAACCTATCGCCGCGGAGACCGATCCATGAACCTCACCGAAGTCACCTTCGACGATGCCCGCCCCTTCGACGGCTACGGTCCGGGTTTCTTCCGCATCGGCGGCCAGGTGGTCGAGGGGCCGCTGATCCTGCATCCCGGCGGCCTGGCGCCCTGGTCGGGCTATGGCGACATGGGCCCCCTGACCGCCCTCGCCGGGGATATCGACGTGGTCTTCATCGGCACCGGGGCCGAGATCGCCCATGTCCCCGCCGACCTGCGCGCCGCCGTCGAGGGCGCGGGCCTCGGGCTCGAGGTCATGAACACCCCCGCCGCCTGCCGCACCTACAACGTCCTCGTGGGCGAGGGGCGGCGCGTCGCCGCCGCCGTCCTCCCCGTCCCGTGAGGTCCGCCCTCACCAATGCCCGGTATTCTCCATCGAGGCCCAGGGCTCCTGCGCGGGCTTCGCATCGCCCTTCTGCAAAAGCTCGATCGAGATGTTGTCGGGGCTGCGCACGAACGCCATATGCCCGTCCCGCGGCGGCCGGTTGATGGTCACGCCATTGTCCATCAGCATCTGGCACGTCTCGTAGATGTCGTCGACCGTATAGGCCAGATGCCCGAAATGCCGGCTGTCCGACGGCAATCCGTCATCCCCGTCCCAATTATAGGTCAGTTCCACATCCGCATGCCCGTCGGCCTGGTCGGGCGGACATAGGAAGACCAGCGTGAACCGCCCGCCCTCGTTGTCCATCCGCCGCCGCTCCACGAGCCCCAGCATCTTGTAGAACTCGACCGATTTCTCCAGGTCCTTCACCCGGACCATGGTGTGCAGATAGGTGATGGGCATCGCGGCTCTCCTCTGGCTTTCGCCGCAACCTAGCCGCCTCCCGGCCCCCCGCAACCCCGCCCGACCGATAGGTCACATCGGCCCCGCCGATGCACACAGCATGTTGCGTCCCGCCGCCCCGGCGGTCCAACCTGTCATAATTATCACAGGAACTACTCCACAGCAGCTTCCCCACAGATTTTGTTGCTAACATGGCGTATTTTGTGTCTGAGTGGCAGACAATAACAAGAAGCTGTGTCCAGCAACGGCTCAAAACAAAACCGCCCACAGAGGCGGAGTAGTAAGAGCGGGAGTTACATACAGCTTGGCACGAGTTATCCTCTGATCGTCCAAAGGCTTACTCAAGTCAAATTCGCGGGGTTCCCATAACGCCCGTATGCCCTCCCGCACACATGCGAGGGCAGCAGAGATGAATCAGCACAGCTTTGGGATTGGCAAAGTCCGGGATGAAGTAGAGGCCGCGTCGGAGGAGATGCGCAAAAATCCACAAGAGACACTTCGCGCCACGTCGCCTGGCATGGAGAAGCATCTGTATACCCCATACCGGGTCCTCGATCACGGCTTCGTCCGCGTCATCGACTACATGGGCGACGATGCCGCCATCACCCAGGCCGCCCGCGTCTCCTACGGGCGCGGCACCAAGGCCGTGTCCAACGACGAGGGGCTGATCCGCTACCTCATGCGGCACTGGCACTCGACCCCGTTCGAGATGTGCGAGATCAAGCTCCACGTGAAGCTGCCCGTCTTCGTGGCCCGCCAATGGATCCGCCACCGCACGGCCAACGTGAACGAATATTCCGCCCGCTACTCCATCCTGGACCGCGAATTCTACATCCCCGCGCCCGACGATCTGGCCGCCCAATCCACGACCAACAACCAGGGAAGGGGCGCGGCGCTGTCAGGCGAGGAAGCCGCCCGAATCCTCGACTGGCTGCGCGACGACTCGACCCGTGCCTACGACCATTACGAGGCGATGATCGGAGAGACCGCCCCCGACGGCTCGGCCCAACAGGGCCTGGCCCGCGAACTGGCCCGCATGAACCTGCCGGCGAACATCTACACGCAATGGTACTGGAAAGTGGACCTCCACAACCTGTTTCACTTCCTCCGCCTACGCGCCGATTCCCACGCCCAGATGGAGATCCGAGTCTACGCCGAAACCCTTTGCCAAATCGTTAAGGACTGGGTCCCCTTCGCCTATTCCGCCTTCGAGGATTACCGCCTGGGCGGCGCGCAACTCTCGGCCAAGGGGGTCGAGTGCGTCCGCCGCATGCTAGCGGGCGAAGAGGTGACCCAGGAGACCTCCGGCATGTCGAAGGGGGAATGGCGGGAGTTTATGGGGGTGGTTGGATAGGGAAAACGTTGCAAGCGTGTGCTCCTATCTTTAGAGCAACTAGAGATGCGTAGGTTTTACGAATGGTTGGATAAACACCCTCGGGTGGAAGCTTTTTTGGAGCTCGCATTCGGCCTTTTTTTGACTTTTTCTCCATTTGCGGGGGGAGCGCTCCTTTCTCAAATGAGCGCATCGTCTCTTGATGGAAGTCGATTTTGGGAAGATTTCATAAGCTACTTTAACGGCGGAGAAATTACCTTGGTAATCTTTGCCACAATAGGTGGGTTGCTATGGCTCTGTTTGGTGAAATTTCCGCAAACATCTATTCTAGTTAAATTCATAACACTGATCGTAGCGCTCATACTGGTGTTCTTAATTGGTGGTGTTGTAAGTGGCAATCTAGGATTCGAGAGTGTGTTACCGGAATGGATACTCTCTAGTCTGTTTGTGGTCTATCTTGTTGTGCTGGCAATCTACTCCTGGCTCGTCCTCGTTTATGCAGGTCGTTCGAAGCGAAGAAGTAGTAGCGAGGCTGCCGAAGCAATTCTAAAAAGGGCGAGACAGCGTTACCATGATTGAGCCAGTAAAGATCGGTGTCATGAGGGTCGTTCAGCCCATTGGGGAGTTCTATATTGGATCGATCCCACAGCAAAAGTTGCTTCAGATTTCATACACAGAGGTTAGGAGCTTTATTGATGGAACGCAGAAGGATTTAGCAGGAATTCAGAGAGAGCGGTCGCTTAAGAGAGTTCGGGAGATATCGGAGTATGTGCGGTACGGGTATGCAACCTTTCCTACGTCAGTTGTGCTGGCAATTGATGAAAGAATGGTTGAACTGGAACAGGTCACTGGGTGCGATGGCTTGTTCCAGATGACAATTTCAGAGGCGGAGGATGATGGCGCGATACTTCCTTTAAGTCGAGCGGCCTTCATCATTGATGGTCAACACCGTTTGGCCGCCTTTGAAGGTGATGCTGACCTAGATTTTGATATCAACGTGTCGATTTTTGTCGGTGCAGACTTGAGTGATAAGGCTGAAATATTCGGTCGGGTGAACCTTGCGCAGACTAAGGTAAATCGCAGTTTAGTCTATGACCTTTTATCTTACTCAAAAACGCGAAGCCCTCACAGAACAATGCATGAGGTGACAATCGCTCTCAACAGAGAAGAAGGCGGGCCGTTTGAAAACCGGATTAAGAGACTTGGAAAGGCGGACCCGGGTATGGGCCGAATTCAAACACTAGCACAAGCGACAGTCGTGGATGGACTTTTAAAACATGTCACGTCGGAAGCCGAGAGGGAGCGAAATCGATCATTCCTTAATTTGGGTGCGCCAAGGAGATCTCAAGACTCATGGCGGAATTTTATTTTTCAGCCGTTCTATGATGATGAAGAAGATGAGGCTATATTTCAGATAGTACGAAATTACTTTTCGGCAATTCAGGGAAAGTGGCCGACTGCATGGAACACCGAGGAGAAAGGGTACATTCTAAACAGAACTACGGGCTATAATGCTTTGGCGCGCTTTCTTGGCGATGCTTACCTATCGATCTGCGACAAGCCGAGAGTCCCTGGTCAGCAAGAGTTCTGGGAAGTTATAGAGCCCATTAGTCTGCGGGCGGGAGACTTTACATCAGAAAATTTCCTTCCGGGTAGTTCTGGTTCTGGCAAGTTGTATCGGGCGTTAATGGCTGAGGCTAGGCTCTAAGCCGGGTAGGGTGGGTGAAGACCCACCACCCACGGGCAACCCACCCCGAACGGCGGGCTCCACCCTACCACCCCACCCGGTCCCGCAGCGCCCCCAAGACCATCCCCGCCTGCGCCGCCCATGGCCCCAGGACGCGGCCGCCCGGAAGGGCCGGGACGGGCAGCGCGGCCATCAGGTCGAAGCGGCGCCGGTCGCCCGTGATCGCCTCGACCACCAGCTTTCCGAACAGCCCCGACAGCGCCAGACCGTGGCCCGAATACCCGCCCGCCGCGAACAGCCCCGGCCGCAGCTCCGCCAGCAGCGGCAGGCGCGTCGCCGTCACCGCCAGCGTCCCGCCCCAGGCATAGTCGATGCGCACCTCCGACAGCTCCGGATAGACCCGGCCGAGGTTGCGCCGGACCTTCGCCGCGATGTCCGACGGGAACCGTTTGCCATAGCTCTCGCCGCCGCCATAGAGCAGTCGGCCATCCGGCGTGGGGCGAAAATAATTGACCACAAATTGTGAATCGGCCACCGCGAAGTCTGTACGAAATGGGGTTGTTTCCAGCGTTTCGGTCACCGCGATGTAGTTATTGATCGGCAAGACGCTCGCATTTACCCGACTCAGGCCGCCGGAATAGCCGTTCGTCGCCTGCAGCACGGTTCGGGCCCGCACCCGCCCCATCTGCGTCTGCACCAGGGGCTGGATGCGCAGCACCTCGGACCCCTCGTGGATCGCGACACCCTCCGCCGCGCAAGCCCTTGATAATCCAAGCGTATAGGCCAGCGGATTGCAATGAGCGGCCGACCGGTCCAGCACACCCCCGGCATAGGCCCGCGTCCCGATCCGGGCGGCGACGGCCGCCCGATCCAGCACCTCGTAAGCGGTCCCGTACCGCGCCGCCATCCCCTCGGCCCAGGCCGGGTATTCCTCAAATTTCCTTTTGTTTTGAGTGGTATACAGAATTCCCTCCCGCAGCCCGGCCGCTGGCGCAAGCTCCGAGATCAGGGCTTTCGTCAGCGCCTTCGCCTCCTCCGCCAGGTCCCACAGGCCATGCGCCGCCGCCTCTCCCAACCGCGTCTCCAGGTCCTCCTGATCCCAGTTGAATCCCGACCCGATCTGCCCGCCGTTCCGCCCCGAAGCGCCCCAGCCAACTCGTTGGGCTTCCAGGACAATGACGGACATCCCCGCCCGCGCCGCATGCAACGCCGCCGACAGGCCCGTGATCCCCGCGCCCACCACGCAGAGATCGGCCTCGGCCTCGCCGCGCAGCGGCGGGAACGGGTCCGGAAAATCGACGCCGGCCGCGTAATAGGTCCGCGGCCAGACGCCCCGGTCGCCATTGGCGTGCAGCCAGCTCATACGTTCAGCAGCAGATGCTCCCGCTCCCACGGCGAGATTTCTTGCAGAAACGCTCCGTATTCCAAGCGTTTGACGGCCGTGTAGAGCGACGCGAAATGCGGGTGCAGGACCTCGTGGATCTCGGACGCATCGGCGAACAGATCCAGCGCCGACCACAGGTCGCGGGGGATCCCGTCGGCGGAATCGTAGGCGTCGCCGGTGAATTGCGGCGCTGGGTCGATCCGGTTGACCAGACCCAGATAGCCGCAGGCCAGCGACGCGGCGAGGCCCAGATACGGGTTGCAATCCATCCCCGCGATGCGGTTTTCGACCCGCTTGGCCTCCGGCTCGGACACCGGCACGCGCAGGCCCGTGGTCCGGTTGTCGCGGCCCCATTCCAGATTGATGGGCGCGGCGAAGTCGCGGACATAGCGGCGGTAGGAATTCACATAGGGCGCCAGCAGCGCGATCACCGACGGCAGGTGTTTCTGCATCCCGCCGATGAAATGCAGGAAGGCTTCGGTTTCCGTGCCGTCGCCGCCATCGAACAGGTTGCTGCCAGTCGCCGATTCCACCACCGAATGGTGGATATGCATGGCGCTGCCGGGTTCGTCCTGGATCGGCTTGGCCATGAAGGTGGCATAGCAATCGTGGCGCAGCGCGGCTTCCCGGATCAGGCGTTTGAAGTAGAAGATTTCGTCGGCCAGCCTCACGGGATCGCCGTGGCGCAGGTTCATTTCGACCTGGCCCGATCCGCCTTCCTGCAAGATGCCGTCGATCTCCAACCCCATGGCCTCGGCGAAGTCGTAGATGTCGTCGATGACGGGCCCGTATTCGTCCACGGCCGACATGGAATAGGCCTGGCGGGCGGCGGCGCGGCGGCCCGACCGCCCCATGGGCGGCTGGACGGGCTGGCTGGGGTCGGTGTTGCGGGCGACCAGATAGAATTCCATCTCGGGCGCCACGACCGGCTGCCAGCCCTGCGCTTCATACAGGGACACGACCCGCTTCAAGACGTTGCGCGGCGCCGTGGGCACGGGCGCGCCCGCTTGGTCGGCCATGTCGTGGATGACCTGCATGGTCAGATCGCCGGTCCACGGCGCGGCGCGGGCGGTGCCGTAATCGGGGGTCAGGACCATGTCCGGTTCCAGGAACGCGGTGTCGCCGTCTTCGGCCCAATCGCCGGTGATGGTCTGCTGGAAGATCGAGTTGGGCAGGTAGAAGCGCTTCTGCGTGGCGAACTTGGCGGCGGGCATGGCCTTGCCGCGGGCGATGCCCGACAGGTCGGCGACGATGCATTCCACCTCGTCCAGGCGGCGGCCGTTCAGAAAGGCCCGGGCATGGTCGGGGAGACGGTCGATCCAGTCAGACATGGGCGTCCCGCGTCTTGAAGAACCGCGCGATGGCGGCGGCCAGACGGGCATCGTCCAGCGGTGCCCCGACCTTGGCCGCCGCCTGGTCCATCCGGTCGTCGGGATAGGTGCCGGTGCCTTTGCGCATGGCCACGTAATCGGCGATCACATCGCCCGGGAATTCCGGATGCGGCTGCACCGTGAAGGCCTGCCGGCCATAGGCGACGATGGCGTGCTCGCAGAAATCGCTGGACGCCAGCGTCGTCGCGCCGCCGGGCAGGACGGTCACATGATCTTGATGCCAAGCGTTCAAGGCCAGCGTATCGCCGTCGCCGGTCCGATATTCCTGGCGGCCCAGGGACCAGCCGTGCGGCCACTTGACCACCGTGCCGCCCAAGGCCCGGGCGACGATCTGATGGCCGAAGCAGATGCCGACCAGGGGCACATCCGCCGCCTGGGCGTCGCGGATGAATTGCGCCAGGGGCGGGATGAAGGCGTGATCCTCGTAGGCGCCGTGCTTCGAGCCCGTGATCAGCCAGCCGTCGCAGATCTCGACGCTATCGGGGAAGACCATATGCTCCACGTCGTAGGCCCGGAAGGTGAAGCCGTGCCCGTCCAGCAAGCGGGCGAACATCGTGTCGAAATCGCCCCGCGTGGCGTGCAGCGCATCGGGGGCGTGTCCGGCCTGGAGAATGCCGATTTCCATAGGGGTCTCGTGGTCTGAGGGTCACAGGCAGCCATACGCTTGCCGAAATGACCCCGCAAGCTGTGTCAACCTTTCCTTCACACCTGCCGTGGCAGAGAAAGCCGATCTCACCTTCGGAGGATTCGAACGATGCGCGCCGTACTCCTTTGTTTCGCACTGGCGGCCTGCGCCGCGACGCCGTCCGCCGGGCCATTGCCCGCCGCGTCCGGGTCCGGCGAAGCCCTGGCCCTCGCCTCGCAAGCGCGGGTGGCGCGCGGCCTGTCGCCCCTGCGGGCCGATCCCCGGCTGGCCGCCGCCGCCGAGGAACAGGCGGAGTTCATGGCCCGGCGCGGCAAGATCGGCCATGACGGCCGGGGCGGGTCCACCGTCTTGGAGCGGGTGCGCGCCGTCGGAGTCGAAGGCTGCCACATGGCCGAAAACGTCGCCGCCGGTCAGCGCAGCGCGGCGCAGGTCCATGGCGACTGGATGGGCTCTGCCGGACATCGGGCGAACATCCTGAACGGCAACCTGGACGCGGGCGCGGTGGCTTCGGCCGAAGGCAACGGCATGATCTGGTGGGCCATGGTGCTGGCGGGCCCGTGCTGACGCCTCAGACGGTGTCGAGGTAAAGCTCGACGCGTTCGTCGTCCGACAGGTCCTCAATATCCCGCAATTCCTGGCGCTTGGTCAGAACCATGTTTCCGATCAGGGGGGCGGGCAGCAGCCGCTGGGTCCAGGGATCGGCTTCGAACCGGTCGATCGCATCCGCCCAGACAGCCGGAATTTGCGGCAGATCCAGGGCATAGGCGTTTCCGGTCACCGGGTCGGGCGGCATCAGCCCATCCTCGATCCCCGCCAGCGCGGCGCCCAGGATGACGGCCAACAGCAGATACGGATTCACATCCCCGCCCGAGATGCGATGCTCGATCCGCCGCGCTACGGGGGGCGAGGACGGGATGCGCAGCGCGGTCGTCCTGTTCTCGTACCCCCAGGCCAAGCCGGTCGGCGCATGGGCGCCGGGCACCAGGCGGTCATAGCTGTTCTCGTGCGGGGCGAAGACCAAGGTCGAGGCCGGCGCCGCGGCGAGGAGGCCCGCCACGGCGTGGCGCAGGGCCGACGAGCCGCCCGCAGAGCCATCGTCGAAGATATTGGCGCCCTGGCGGTCCAGCACCGAAAAATGCACATGCATCCCGTTGCCCGCGTAATCGGGGTAGGGCTTGGCCATGAAACTGGCCGCGAACCCATGCTTGCGCGCCAGGCCCCGCAGCAGCAGCTTGAACAGCCAGGCATCATCGGCCGCCTTCAAAGCGTCGGGCTGGTGCGCCAGGTCGATCTCGAACTGGCCGATCCCGGCCTCGCTGATGGCGGTGTTGGCCGGGATATCCATGGCCTCGGCCGCGTCGTAGAGTTGCGTGAAGAACCGATCGAACGCGTCCAGCTGGCGCATGGCCAGCGTTTCGGCCCCCGGCCGCCGCTTGCCCGACCGGGGCGAGGCGGGGACGCGCAGCTGCCGCGTGCTGTCGTCGATCAGGTAGAATTCCATCTCGGTCGCGACGACGGGCGTCAGTCCGTGCCTGGCATAGCGCTTCAAGACGGCGGCCAGCGCATGGCGCGGGTCGCCCGCGAAGGGGCGCCCGTCCTCATGGAACATCCAAAGCGGCAGCAGCGCCGTGGGCGTCTCCAGCCAGGGCATGGGCAGGAACCCGCGGGAGGTGGGCTTCAGGATGCCGTCGGCATCCCCGGTCTCGAAGACCAGGGGGCTGTCCTCGATATCCTCGCCCCAGATATCCAGGTTCAGGACCGAGAACGGGAACCGCGTGCCCTCGTGCTCCAGTTTATGGGCGAAGCGGCGCGGGATGCGCTTGCCCCGCGCCTGGCCGTTCAGGTCGCAGGCGGCGGCTCGCACGGAATGGATGTGAGGATGCGCGTGCAGCCAACCGGCCTCTTCGCGTCCGACTGCGTCGTCGCTCATCGGATGATCTGCGGCAACAGGCGAGGCCGGCCGGGCGCCTGCGGCAAGTGGCGGTTCAAGCGGCGGTTGATCGCGCCCATGGCGCCGATGATGCAGAGCGTCAGGCCGATGAACCACAGCGCCAGGATGGGGTAGGGGATGAACGGATTGAACGTCTTGTCCGCGAAATATTGGGCGTAATACAGCGCGTCCCCCATCTGCTGGCGGGCGGGAAAACCCGAGAAGAAGACCAGCGTCGTGGCATGGAACAGGAAGATCGCCTCGTTCGTGTAGGCCGGCCAGGCCAGGCGCAGCATCGTGGGCCAGGTGATGCGCCGGAACTTGCGCCAGCCGGTCAGGCCATAGGCCTCCGCCGCCTCCAGATCGCCCTTGGGCACGGATTTGAGGGCGCCGTGGAAGATCTCGCCCGAATAGGCGGCGGTGTTCAGGAACAGCACGACCAAGGCGCCGAAGGCGGCGGTCGACAGAGGTTCGGTGGCGGGGGCGACTTGCTTCAGCGACAGGAACAGGAAATAGCCGAAGAAGAACTGGATGAAGAGCGGCGAGCCCCGGAAGACGAAGATGAACCATTGCGCCGGCTTGCGCGCCAGCGGATTGGCCGAGCCCTTTCCGACGGCCAGCAGGGTCGCCAGCAGGAACCCGGTCAGCAGGGCGATCACACCGAAATAGACGTTCCAGATCATCCCCGACCCGATCAGCGTGATCTGCTGGCACAGCGTGAAATCGGTGCGCGGCAACAGCCGCTCGCCATAGCCCAGGGACCGCAGGCCATAATCGGCGATGGTTTGCAGGCAGCTCACGCCGCCGCTTTCCGCAGGGCTTCCCCACCCGCTGTGGCCTGGCCGTGGGACAGGCGCGTGGTCAGCCGGTCGATCACGATCTCCGAGACCCGGGTGAAGGCCAGGTAGAAGATCAGCAGCGCCAGGAAGTACCACATGCGCCAATCGCCATGGGGGTAGTCCGAGAAGCGGGGCGTCTTGGCCGCGCCCAATTCGCGGGCCCAGTAGACGATATCCTCGACGCCCAGCAGGAACAGCAGCGGCGTCGCCTTGATCAGCACCATCCAGAGGTTCCCCAGACCCGGCAATGCATAGACCCACATCTGCGGCACCACGATCCGGCGGAACGTCTGTCGGGATGTCATGCCATAGGCCTCGGCCGTCTCGATCTGGCCGCGCGGCACGGCCCGCATCGCGCCATAGAGCACGTTGGCCGCGAAGGCGCCGAAGACGATGGCGAAGGTCAGCACGGCCAGGGCGAAGCCATAGCCTTCGTGCATCCATTGCGGCGCGGTGCCCAGGGGCAGCTTGGCGGCGGGACAGACCAGGAAGTCGGTGCCCTGGCGCACCGGCTCGGTCCAATCGGGGCAGAGCACGCGGTGGCGCAGGTACTCGAACCCCTGATCCAGGGCGATGACGAAGAACAGGAAGAAGGCGATGTCGGGCACGCCGCGCACGATGGAGATGTAGCCGTTCCCCAGCCACCGCACCGGCGCGATCCGCGACCGGGCGGCCATGGCGCCGCCGAAGCCGAAGGCCAAGGCAGTGGGTGCGGTCACGGCCAGCAGCACCAGCACGGTGCCGAAGGCGCCGTAGAAGGCGAAATGCTTGCCCGTCGTCAGGTAGCAGGACAGCCAGACCAGGCCGTCGAGCGCTTCCGGATTGGTGCAATAGGCGAAGATGGCGGTTTGTCCCCGGGGTTCCGGCGCCTGGGATGGCGACGGTCAAACGTACTTTCAGAGCAAATCAGAGGGGGCGATCAAGGCCGCCCCCAAAGCACTCACTCGAAGGTCGCGGCCTCGTCGCCGAACCATTTCACGATCAGCTCGTTCAGCGAGCCGTCGGCCTTCATCTCGGTGATGATGGCATCGAAGGTCGCCTTCAGCTCCGTATCGCTCTCGCGCAGGCCCATGCCAACGCCACCGCCGAGCGGCACGCCCTCGCCAACGAAGACCAACTCGCCGCCCGATTCCTCGACCGTCGGCAGCAGCGCGTCGCGGTCGGCGAAGACGGCATCGGCCTCGCCCGACCGGACGGCGGCGATGGTCTCGTCATAGGTGGCGAATTCCAGCAGCGTCGCGCCCTGTTCCGCGACATAGCCGGCCTGAATGGTGTTGGTCTGCGCGGCGATCACGCCACTCACGTCCACATCCTCGGACAGGCCCACATAGGCGCTGTCGGCGGGCGGGAAGTAGTTCTGGGTGAAGTCGATCACCTCATCCCGCTCGTCGGTGATCGACATGCCGGCCATGATCGTGTCGTAATTGCCGGACGTCAGGTTCGGGATGATCGAATCCCACTCGTTGGTGACCCATTCACAGGTCAGGCCGGCCGCTTCGCACAGCATGTTGCCCAGCTCGATCTCGAACCCGTCGATATCGCCATTGTCGTTCAGGAAGTTGTAGGGCGGGTAGGCGCCCTCGGTGCCCATGCGGATGGTCTCCTGGGCGGTCGCGGCGCTGGCCGTCAGGGCCAGGGCGGCGGCGAGGATGAATTTCATGTCTCTTCTCCTTGTTGTCTCTCAGGCGGCCGTCGCGGACAGAAATCCCCGCAGCCGCTCGCTCTTGGGATTACCGAAGAGCGTCTCCGGCGTGCCCTCTTCCTCGATCCGTCCCTGGTGGAGGAAGATCACGTGGTCGCTGACGTCGCGGGCCAGGTTCATGTCATGGGTGACGATGACCATGGTCCGGCCCTCCTGGGCCAGCGCCTTGATGACGCGGATCACCTCCTGCTCCAACTCGGGGTCGAGCGCGGAGGTGGGTTCATCGAACAGCAGCGCCTTGGGCTCCATGGCCAAAGCGCGGGCGATGGCGGCCCGCTGCTGCTGTCCGCCCGACAGCTGGGCGGGCCAGGCATCGGCCTTGTCGGCGATGCCCACCTTGGCGAGGTAGTCGCGGGCCGTCGCCTCGACTTCGGCCGGGTCACGGCGCAGGACCTGGACGGGGGCTTCCATGACGTTCTGCAGGATCGTCAGGTGGGACCACAGGTTGAAGCTTTGGAACACCATCGACAGGTTGGTGCGGATCCGGGTGATCTGCGCCGCGTCGGCGGGGCGGCGGGCCGCGCCCTGGCCCTTCCACTTCACCGGCTCCTCGCAGAAGCGAATGTCGCCCTGCTGGCTGTCTTCCAGCAGGTTCGCGCAGCGGAGCAGGGTGGATTTGCCGGACCCGGACGAGCCGATCAGCGAGACGACGTGGCCTTGGGGCGCGGTCAGGTCGACGCCTTTGAGCACCTCCAGCGGGCCATAAGCCTTATGAAGGTCTCGGATTTCCAGGACGGGCGAGGCGTCGGTCACATGCGGGTCCGGTTTCGGGCGTTCGCCCGTTTAGGGCGTAAAACCTAGGCAGATGCAACGGGGACGGGCCGTTACGCCGTGTCGGAGAGGTCGGCGGCATAGGGTTTGCCCGGCAGGTCGGCGATGCCGATCAATTTGGTGGCGGCGCGATCTTCGGGCGGCATGGCGGCGATGGCGGCTTCCAGCGCGGCGCGGACGGGGGCGCGCCATGGGGCGCGCGCGGTGACGAACGGGGTCGCGGGCGTGGGCGGCGTGGTGCGGGCGATGCGCAGGCCTGGATGCGGCGCCATGGCCCAGGTGACGGCATCTATGGCGGCCAAATGGGCCTGGCCGCCGGCGACGGCGTCCATCGAGGCGGCATGGCTGCCAGTGACCGAGACCGGTCCGGTCAGGCGGGCATCGCCCAGGCAGCCATAGCCCGACTGGCTGTCCATGGCATTGACGGCGATCCCGGCGGCAGCCGCCTCTTCCACACGGCGCGTGTCATCGGCCCGTTGCACCAGATGGGACGCGTAATATCCCCGCGGCAGGCCGGGCAGGTCCCAGACCGGGCTGCCGACCAGGGTGACGTCCCAGGCCAGGCCCAGCCGCATGGGCAGCGCGCAGGTCATGGACAGGACCAGGTCTGGGTCGCGCCAATGGGTGCCCAATGCGTCCGGCCAGGTCAGGCGATCGGGCCCCCACCCCAGGCGGCCGCGCAGGTCGAACCAGAGACGATCCCAGGCGGGCCGGGTCGCGGGATACCAGCACAGGCTCGCGATCACGCGCCGCTCTCGACCCGCCGTCGCGCGATGTTGCTGTCGCGGTCGTTCACGCCCAGCAGGTTCGCCAGCAGGCGCAGCAAGCTGTCCTCCTCATGATCCCGTTCACCATCGGCCAGGACCACGGCCCAGAGCGCCTCGATCACCGCGATGCGGTCGTCCAGCGGCACGCCGTCCTTGATGGCCCGCGTAAAGCGGACATCGTCGGGCGCCTCGGCCTCCAAGGCCTCGGCCTGGCCGCGCAGCTTCGTCGCCTCGAAGGGCGACAGCCCGTGGTGGCGCATCAACACGCGGTCGATCCGGTCGATCTCGACCTGGGCATAATCGCCATCGGCGCGGGCGACCCGCACCATCAGGGCGGCCAGGGCCAGACGGGCATCGGGTTCGGGCAGGCGTTCGGGTTCGGGGGCCGAGAGGCGGCGCAAAAGGTCAGTGAACATGGGGCGCATATAGGGGCCGCGCGCGCCGGGGAAAACCGGGGCCACGCAAGGCGCCCGAACGCCGGGCGACCGGGTCGGGGAAAACGGCTCGGGGCTGGATGAGGACGGCGCCGCCCTCGGGGTGAGGGGCGGTTCCTTGCGGTCTGCGGGGGCGTTTACCTCCCCGCGATCCGGGCTTCGCGCGATTCCCGATTGCGGCGGCGTGACCCGCCCGACCGTGGAACCTGTCCTTCGTGTGTCGACGGCGCCTTTGTCGGCCCGAGCGATTAACGCCCGGTGAACAAAACCCTCAGCCGTCCCAACCCTCGGCGATCACCAGATCGCTCTCGCTGATCCCCTGCCGCAGCTTGATCGCCTCCTGATAGCCGGGGCTGTCATAGCAATCCAAAGCCGCCCGGTAGCTCGGAAACTCGATCACCACCGTTCGGGGCTTCGCCTCGCCCTCCTTGGTTTCACGGGCGCCGCCGCGCACCAGGAACCGGCCGCCATATTCGGCCAGAGGCGCGGCATTGGCGGCGCGGTACAGGTCGTATTTCTCCGGATCGTCCACCCGGCCATGGGCGATCCAATATCCTTTGGCCATGTCAGTCCCTCCCGAAAGCGGCGTCCAAATGGGGGATCTCGGCGTCCAGCCCCCAGGGCGGATTGACCACGACCATGCCCGAGCCGCGCATCCCGTGTCCATCGCGGGCAGGCGGAAAGGCGACCTCGTGGATCAGCGCGTCGGGCAGGGCGCCGCGCAGCGCGTCAACCATCGGGCGGTGCCGGCCATCGGCCAGGATCGGATACCAGAGCATCAGCACGCCCACATTCCACTTCCCGTGGATCACCGGCAGCAGCTTGGCGAGATGCTGGTAATCCGCCCGGACTTCCCAGGACGGGTCGATCAGCATCAGGCCGCGGCGCGGGTCGGGCGGGGTCAGGGCCTTGGCCATCTCCAGACCGTCGCGGCGGTGGATGCTGACGCCGGGACGGTCGGCCATGGCGGCGACCAGGGCGTCGTGTTCGCGGGGATGCAGCTCGGCCAGGTGCAGGCGGTCGCCGGGCCGGGCCAGCCGCGCCGCGATCCGGGGCGATCCGGGATAGGCCGTCGGCCCGGTCGCGGCCCGCTCGGCCTCGACGATCCGGCGCCAGGGATGGGTCGCGGGAAACCGCGCCAGCAACCGTTCGACCCCCTGGCTTGCCTCTCCGGTCTTTCGGGCCGCCGCATCCGACAGGTCATAGAGACCCCGGCCGGCATGGGTTTCCAGATAGGTGAACGGCTTGTCCTTGCGCCCCAGATAATCCAGCGCCGCCGCCAGCAGCACGTGCTTGTGAACGTCCGCGGCGTTCCCCGCGTGGTAACCGTGTTGGTAGGACAACATAACAGGCGCCTAAACGCGCCATCATGTCGCCGCAACCATGCGGACTGTTGCGGGTTTCGCGCATCGTGTTAGGCATTCTTCCTGACTCTGCCGTCCTTGGAACGCTCCCCATGATTCGATATCTCGCCGCTCTCGCCCTGATGACCTCGGCTGCCGCCGCCCAGACGGACGAGACATTGGGCCAGACGACCTTCTCCAGCCAGCGCTCGGGCCCGGCCCTGGGGTTCACCCTGCGCGGCGGCGTGGCGACCGTGCCGGAATATTTCGGGTCCGAGGATAACGAGATCGGTCCCGATGTCGGGTTCGAGCTGAATTATCTGCGCCTGGGCCGTCTCGAAATCGGCAATCCCGATCCGGACTTTCAGAAACAGGGCTTCGGCTTCACCGGGTCGTTCCGCTTCATCGGCGAGCGGGAAGAAGGCGAGGATTCCAGCCTGGACGGGCTGGGCGACGTGGAAACGTCGGTCGAACTGGGGGTCGGCGTCGAATACATCCTGAACAATTTCGAGGCCTTCGGCGCCGTCCGCTACGGCGTCATCGGCCATGACGGCATCGTGGGCGAAATCGGCGCCAACCTGATCGCCCGCCCGACCGACCGCTGGACCCTGAAACTGGGCCCGCGGGTGAATTTCGGGGATGACGAATTCGCCCAGGAATATTTCGGCATTACCGCCAGCCAAGCCGCATCGTCGATCGCGGGCCTGCCCGAATTCGACGCCGATGGTGGCCTGATCTCGGCCGGAGTCGAATTCGGCGCGACCTATCAGATCAACGACCGCTGGGGGATCGAAGGCGCGATCCTCTATGACGAATTGTTCGACGATGCCGAAGACAGCCCCCTGTCCGAGGATGACAGCTCGTTCTCGGCCCGGATCGGCATCACCCGGCGCTTCACGCTGGGATTCTGATCCGACCGGTTGAGATCGGAACGGCACGACCGGAAATGCGGACGGCCGCGATCTGGCCATCCGCCACCTCCACCTGAAAGCCGATCTCCGACGCTCGGCCCATATCCTCGCCCTGCCGGATGACGTGCTCGGTCAGACCATCGGGCAGGGCCCGATTGGCCAGAAGCTGCGCGGCCAGGATCGCGCAGGCCGATCCGGTCGCGGGATCCTCCGGAATGCCCGCCGTCGGCGCGAACATCCTTGTGTTCAGGTCCGGATCGTAAATCCAGGCACTGTCCACCGCTGCCATGTCCAGCAGCCGCGACCAGGCGGGCTCGACCGGGCGCGCGGCGCGCAGCGCTTCGCGGTTTCGCACCGGAATATACACAAATGCCGGACCGCCCGAAAAGGCGCCGGGTCGGTGCGGTCCGATCTGGTCCTCTGACAGACCCAGCGCCTCTGCACAAAGCGAGACGGAAATCGCGCCGCCATGGGGTGCGGGCAGGACCGGCGCCGTTAAGGTGGCAACACCCTCGGCGATGCGCACGGAAACCAAACCCACTTCCTCTTCCAACATGACGTCGGACAGATTGTGCCGGCCGGCCAGGAACAGGGACGCGCCGATGGTGGGGTGACCGGCAAAGGGAATTTCCGCCGTGGGGAAGAAGATTCGCGCCCGCGCCGTATGCGCCGGGTCGCGCGGCTTCATCAGGAAAATCGTCTCGGATAGATTGAATTCCCGCGCGATCGTCTGCATCTGCGCGGTGGTCAGATGGCCCGCCTCTTCGACGATGGCCAGCGGGTTGCCCGTAAACGGCGTATCGGTGAACACGTCCCAGACGTGGAAATCGAGCATCTCAGGCATTGGGCCCCCGGCAATATCGCCATGGGCCGGATCGAAACCCGGCCCGAGCGATCTTGTCCAGCGCCGAAAACGCCGGAGCCCGTCTTCAGAGCTTCTTGATCTTCTCTTTCAAGTCGCCCAGGCCCTTCTGGATCTTGCCTTCGGCTTGATCCGCCTGACCTTCGCGCTTCATCTCTTCGTCGCCCGTCAGGTTGCCGGCTTCCTCTTTCACTTTCCCGGCAAGGTCTTTCCCCTTGCCTTCCGCTTGGTCTTCGTTGCTCATAATCTATCCTTCCACGCTCAGTCCGTTTCAGATAAAGACCAAACACTTAGAACCGCTCTCCGGTTCCCTCCGATCCCCTAGACCAGCCGCGATTGTTCCTTCGCGGCGCGGATGAAATCCGCGAACAGGGGGTGCGGTTCGAACGGCTTCGACTTCAGCTCGGGGTGGAACTGCACGCCGATGAACCAGGGATGGTCCGACCATTCCACGATCTCGGGCAGGCGTCCGTCCGGCGACAGGCCCGAAAAGGTCAGGCCCTTTTCCTCCAGCTTTTCCCGGAACTTGATGTCCACCTCGTAGCGGTGCCGGTGCCGCTCCTCGATGGCCGTGTTGCCGTAGACCTCGGCCACGCGGGATCCGGATGTCAGCGTTGCGTCATAGGCCCCCAGGCGCATGGTGCCGCCCTTGTCGTCGGTCTTCTTGCGGGTGACCTTGGCGTTGCCCTGCACCCATTCCTTCAGGTGGTAGACCACGGGCGTGAAGCTGCGCGGATCGGCGGTGTCGGCGAATTCCTCGGACGCGGCATTGCCTAGATCGGCCGTGTTCCGCGCGGCCTCGATCACCGCCATCTGCATGCCCAGACAGATCCCCAGATAGGGCACCTTCTTTTCGCGCGCGAATTGCGCCGCCTTGATCTTCCCTTCCGTCCCCCGTTCGCCGAAGCCGCCGGGCACCAGGATGGCATGGAAGCCCTGCAGGTGCACCGCCGGATCTTCACGCTCGAAAATCGCGCTGTCGATCCAATCCGCCTGCACCTTCACCCGGTTCGCCATACCACCATGGGTCAATGCCTCGGCAATCGACTTATACGCGTCTTCCAATTGCGTGTATTTGCCCACGATGGCCACCCGCACCTCGCCATCCGCGTTGTGGATCCGGTCGACCACGTCTTCCCATCGAGCCAGGTTCGGCTTCGGCGCCGGGCTGATCCCGAACGCATCCAGCACCGCCTGGTCCAGACCCTCCCGGTGATAGGCCAGCGGCGCCTCGTAGATCGACTTCAGATCCTGCGCCGCGATCACGCTGTCGGGCCGCACGTTGCAAAACAGCGCCAGCTTCTCGCGCTCCTTGGCCGGAATCGGTCCCTCCGACCGGCAGACCAGGATATCCGGCGCCAGCCCGATCGACCGCAGCTCCTTCACCGAATGCTGCGTGGGCTTCGTCTTCAACTCGCCGCTGGCCTTGATATAGGGCAGCAGCGTCAGATGCATCAAAACGCATTGCCCGCGCGGCTTTTCCTGGCTGAACTGCCGGATCGCCTCGAAGAACGGCAGGCCCTCGATATCGCCCACCGTGCCGCCGATCTCGCACAGCATGAAATCGACCTCGTCCTCGCCGATCCGGATGAAGTCTTTGATTTCGTTGGTGACGTGGGGGATCACCTGGATCGTCTTGCCCAGGTAATCGCCCCGCCGCTCCTTCTCCAGCACGTTGGAATAGACCCGGCCCGAACTGATCGAATCCGTGGATCGGGCCGCCACGCCGGTAAATCGCTCGTAATGCCCCAAATCCAGGTCCGTCTCGGCCCCGTCATCGGTGACGAAGACCTCGCCATGCTCGAACGGCGACATCGTCCCGGGATCCACGTTCAGATACGGGTCCAGCTTGCGCAGCCGCACCGTGTAGCCCCGCGCCTGCAACAGCGCTCCCAGGGCCGCGCTCGCCAAGCCCTTGCCGAGCGACGACACCACCCCGCCGGTGATGAAGATGAACCGTGCCATGCCTGAAATCCCCGCAACGTCCCGGAATCTGACCCGCGCCAGACTCACCAATCACGGGATTTGAGGGTATCAGCAGGGCGACGCCGGACGCAACCGCAGACCCCACATCCTGAGACCCGACGTCACGATTTATCTAGATACGGTTATTCCGACCGGGGCGGTGTCAACGGCGCATCGCCCGTCGTCGGCGGCAGCAGCGATTCACCCGGCGGCAGGGCGGGGGCCGATCCCTCGACCGGCGGCGGCAGCAGATCCACGACCGAGCTGCCCGATGCATTCTGCGCCGACAGCACCGTCAGGATGACCGCGTTCACTAGGAAGGCCACACCGAACAGCCAGGTCAGCTTCACCATGGCATTGGCGGCCTGACGTCCCGTCATGGCCCCACCACCGCCGCCCATGCCAAGGCCGCCCCCCTCGGATCGCTGCAGCAGCACAATACCGATCAGGCAAAGCGTCACGATAAGCTGAATCGCAAGGAAGACGTTTTCCATGATCGGTCCGTTCGGTCTGTTCAAAATCGTAGGTAGAGGGCGCGGCCCATAGCCGCAAGTCCCCCCAACCGCCCCGCGCGCTGCAAGTTAAGGCGCCTTTGCGCATATCCCAAGCGGATTCGAAAGCTGAGCCGATCTTCGCCCAGGAATTTGTCTGGTTTCACCCCTCCGTCCGCCGCGCTACAGGGGGACGGGTTTTCGGGAAAGGGCTCGCATCATGGCCAATGTCGTCGTCGTCGGCGCCCAATGGGGCGACGAGGGGAAGGGCAAGATCGTCGATTGGCTGTCCGAGCGGGCCGACGTCATCGCCCGCTTCCAGGGCGGGCACAACGCGGGCCACACCCTGGTGATCGACGGCACCGTCTACAAGCTGTCGCTGCTGCCCTCGGGTATCGTGCGCGGCGGCAAGCTGTCGGTGATCGGCAACGGCGTGGTGCTGGATCCCTGGCACTTGGTCCAGGAAATCGCGCAGCTGCGCGGCCAGGGGGTCGAGATCACGCCCGACACCTTGATGATCGCCGAAAACACGCCCCTGATCCTGCCCATCCACGGCGAACTCGACCGCGCCCGCGAAAGCCAGATCTCCGTCGCCAAGATCGGCACGACCGGCCGTGGCATCGGCCCAGCCTACGAAGACAAGGTCGGCCGCCGCGCCGTCCGCGTCGCCGACCTGGCCGACGCCGCCACCCTGGAAACCCGCGTCGACCGAGCCTTGGTCCATCATGACGCGCTTCGCCGGGGCCTGGGGCTCGCGCCCGTCGACCGCGATGCGCTGCTCGACGCCCTGCGAGAGGTCGCGCCCACCGTTCTCGAATATGCCGCCCCCGTCTGGAAGATCCTGGACGAAAAGCGCCGGGCCGGTCGCCGCATCCTGTTCGAGGGCGCCCAAGGCGCGCTGCTCGACATCGACTTCGGCACCTATCCGTTCGTCACGTCGTCGAACGTGATCGCGGGCCAGGC
>JBCCCB010000033.1:0-20209 GCA_039033775.1 Pseudomonadota bacterium
GACCGAGACCAATAAAATCGGCTACATCGCCTCCTTCCCCATCCCCGAGGTGATCCAGGGCATCAACTCCGCCTATCTGCACGCCGCCAAGGTGAACCCCGAGGTCGAGATGGTCGTCACCTGGGTCTACACTTGGTTCGACCCCGCGAAAGAGGCCGACGCCGCCCGCGCCATGATCGACCAGGGCGTCGACGTCATCATGCAGCACACCGACTCGACCGCGCCCCAAGCGGCCGCCGCCGAGGCCAACGACAACGGCGCGCGCGTCTTCACCTTCGGCCAGGCCTCCGACATGTCCGCCTTCGCGCCGGTCCCCCGCATCGCGTCCATCATCGACGATTGGTCGCCCTACTACATCGCGCGGGTCGGCGCCCTCCTGGACGGCACATACGAGCAGACGGCGAGCTGGGGCGGCATGCCCGAGGGCGAGGTCGTGATCGGCGAAATCACCGACGCCGTCCCCGCCGAGGTGCGTGCCGAGGCCGAGGAGATGATCGCCGCCATCACCGCGGGCGACTACCACCCCTTCACCGGCCCCATCAACAAACAGGACGGCACGCCCTGGCTGGCCGACGGCGAGGTCGCCGATGACGGCGCTTTGGCGACGATGGACTTCTACGTGGAGGGGGTTTCGGGCGATATCCCGAACTGATCCCAGCCCTTTGGACCGACGACGTCCGGCGGAGCGATCCGCCGGGCGCTTCCTTGATGTAGTCATTCTCGGGCTCGACCCGAGGATCTCTAACGCCCAATCACCTCGTCCAAAGCTACTCCACCGGCCCCCGATCCTCCGGCACCCAATTTGGGTCCGTTTCCCAGGGCGGTGGCAGGTCGAGTGGCCAGGGCGTGCCGGTCTTCTGTGGGACTTCGCCGGGCGCGCAGAGGAAGGCTTTCCGCAGTACAGGTTCCGTCATTCGACCACGGAGTTGATCATTCGGTTCACCTCGAATTGCCAAGATTGCCACTAAGCTAGTCCAACCAACAGGTTCTTGCGGCCAACAACTAGCGACGAAGAAGGCCTCTTGCGTGCTTTCGTCAACGCCTGTTGGCAAAAGAGTGCGCTCGTCTCCAATCATTAAGGTCAAGTGATTTTGGTCGAGGCCTATGCTGCCTCGCAAGTCCGCTGCGTGAACAGGCACCGCTGGGCTCATTTCGCCAGACCACCTAACCCGCCTGAGGTCAGCGCCTCGTAGCGTAGACCCATTCAACATTATGTCTTGAAGCGTTGCACCCATCATATGCGCGCCGTCCAAAAGTGAACCCTCTACCACAGCTGAATTCAAGAAGGCGCCATCCAAGGTAGCACGAAAGAGCTCAGTTCTGGACATCTCGACGCCGGACAGATCTGCTCCCTCGAGAAATGCACCGGAAAAGTCCGCGCCCTCCATCTCTGCGGCTGAAAAACCATGTCCCGTCGGGAGCCATCGTGCCGAGAAGACAGCGCGGGCCATCTGAGCGCCTGAAAAGTCCGCTCGACCCAATTGTGCTCCGGACAGTATCGCGTCGGCAAGAATCGCTTGGGAGAAGTTCGCATACACCATGAACGCTCCGGAAAGGTTCGCGCGTTCCATATGGGCTTGAGAAAAGTTGGCATAGCTCATTTCAGCACGACCGAAATCGATGCCGGACAACTCGGACGACACGAGAGCCGCCCTCCGCAGGTCCGCATTCGCCAAGCTCGGTTTCGGGGTCGATGCTATAAGTGCGTCACGAGAACGCTTCCATTCCGCGCGGAATATCCTGTCTAGATCGGTGAATTCGTTATTGCACTCGCTGTCCTGACCAATGGAATAGTCGCGCGCCAAGCACCATTTCCTCCGTAACTCGGATATATGACGAGGTAACCCTTGAGACACGCGAGGCGTTCGATAGCAGGCTTCTACCTCGATGCCATAGCGGGTACAAAGGGCTGTCCAATATGTCTGCCTCGCCAAGCTCAGATCAGCCTGTTCCGGTGGAAGCGCTGACAAAGTGACGCCGGACAGTTCTGGGGGGTCAAGCTCCGCCAGGGCCGTCCCTGTATCCCAAAGCCAAACGGTCGCGCGGTCGCGGAAGGATGCCTCCGCTATCGAGAGCCTGCGCGCCCAGGCTTCCACCTGCTCCGCCATGGTCCGCTCCTCCGGGGCGGCGTCCTCATCATACGCCACACGCCATTCCCACGAACCTTTACTGTTGGCCGCCGTCAGCCAAGCGACGGGCAGGCACAAAAGGACCATCAAACCCGTCGCCAGCCTTGCCCTCGGCGTGTCGCCCCGCACATCCGCGCTCATCTTCTGCCAGGACAGCACCCCGGCATAGAGCGCGACCATGACGCACACCCCATTCAGCGCCGACAGCCACAAGTCATGGGCAGGCCAGGTCCGGCCCCACATCAGGATCAGCACAATCGGCCCCGCCCACCAGACCAACATCAGCGTCACGAGGCTGGCCAACCCGTCAAGCGGACGGTGCCGAATGGCGGCATCGCGGCGCTTCCGCAGCACGTAGTCATTCAGTAGCCAAGGCTTGATCCGCTCTTCCAGCGGCGGCGTCCCGGGCGCGGGCTCGGCCAGGGCCTCGGTCACCTTGCGGATATGCAAGTGCAGATAGGCATAGAGCGCGGCGCCCAGGATCGGGGCGAAGATGAAGAACGAGAAGGTGGGGATCGAGACGCCGACCAGGGGTAGCTCGGTCTGGCGGCTGTCGACGAAGAAGTCGACATCCTCGACGCCCAGCGTCGTCACAAGCACGAAGGCCAGATAGGCCAGCAGCGCGAACCAGTTCGTCCGCCCCGTCGCTGTCAGCGCGTCGATGCGCGCGATCTGCGTCTCCGTGGCGCCCGTCGCGAAGGTCGTTGGACGAGCGGCCAAACGCGCCTGGCGGGCGCGGCGGAATCTGAGGGTCGGAGGAAGACGGGGCATCGGACAATCGCTACCTCTTAACTCGGTCGGATCTACCACGCGGCGGTGAAAAACCAAGACCGTTTGCCCATCGCGGCGGGTCGAGACGGCCCCAGAAAAATGTACAAATTGGGGTCGAGCCCCCTCCAGAATACCCCCAATTTGTGAATACTCGCCCCCATGACCCATTTGACCGCCCTCGACGGCACCCCCGCCTCGACCCTCTGTTTCGGCGCCATGCAGTTCGGCGGCACCGCCGACGAGACCGCGTCCCGTGCCATGTTCGATGCCTGCCGCGCCGCCGGACTCACCTTCTTCGATACGGCCCATGTCTATACCGAGGGCCGGTCCGAAACCCTGCTCGGCGCCTTCGCCGCCGCCGAGCGGGCGAGCCTGATCGTGGCCACCAAGGCTGCCTATACGGGCGGTGCGAGCCGGGCTAACATTTTGAATTCGCTCGACGACAGCCGCACGCGGCTGGGCATGGATATGGTCGATATCCTGTATATGCACCGCTGGGACGGGGACACGCCGCTGGAAGAGACGTTCGAGACCCTGGCCGAGCTTCAGGCCAAAGGCGTCGTGCGATATCTGGGCGTCAGCAACTACGCCGCCTGGCAGGTCATGAAGGCCCAAACGGTGGCCGGCACCTTCGGAACCCGGATCGACATCCTCCAGCCCATGTACAGCCTGGTCAAACGCCAGGCCGAGGTCGAACTCCTCCCCATGGCGATCGACCAAGACATCGCCGTCGCGCCCTATTCCCCGCTGGGCGGCGGTTTGCTGACCGGGAAATACGCCAAGGGTGGCGACGGACGCCTGAAGACCGATGCCCGCTATGCGGCGCGCTACGATGTCCCATGGATGCACTGGACCGCCGAAGCCCTGGCCGGCTTGGCGGCCGAACTTCGAACCGATCCGGCCACGCTCGCCGTGGCTTGGACGATGGCGCGACCGGGCGTGACCGCACCGATCGTCAGCGCAAGATCCGCCGCGCAGCTGGCGCCGTCGCTTGCGGCGGCAAGGTTCGGGCTGAACGACGCGCTTTGCGATCGGATCACGGTTTTGTCGCAGACGCCGCCGCCCGCAACCGACCGGCTGGAAGAAGCCGCGCGCTAAGGGCGCCAGCGGCGTAAATGGATCGTTTCCGGGACGGGTCTTTGCCTTCGCCGTCCGGCGTGAGAGGGTCGCGACCGTGGATTGCGATTTCATAGTGATAGGCGGCGGCATTGCGGGATTGTCGGCCGCAGCCGCGCTTGCGGAACTCGGACGTGTCGTCGTCTGGGAGGCGGAGGCCAATCTGGGTCACCATGCCTCGGGCCGCTCCGCGGCGATGTTCGAGGAACGCTATGGTTCTCCGTCCGTTGTCGCGTTGAACCGCGCCAGTCGGGCGGCCCACCAGGCGGCGGGCTATCTAACCCCCCGGGGCCTGATGTTGGTTGGGCTAGTGGGGGAAGACGCCGCGTTCGAGGCGGATATGGCCGGCATGGAGCTGCACGCGATGACCCCCGCAGCGGCGCGTTGGCGGGTTCCGATCCTATCGGATGCCGTGACCCGTGCGGCCATGCACGACGACGCCTTCGACCTTGACACGGATGCCATGCTTCAAGGCCATGCGCGCACGGTCCGGCGGGCGGGTGGCGAGGTTCTTACGGGGCATCGTCTGGACGGGGTCGAGCGGATCAATGGCGGGTGGCGCGTGCAGGCGGCGACAGACACCATGACGGCTCGGGTTTTGGTGAATGCGGCGGGGCCTTGGGCCGATCAGGTAGCGCGGCATGCCGGGGTCGATCCGCTGGGGCTGACGCCCCTCCGCCGGTCGATGGCGCGGCTGGCCGCGCCGGGGGGACGGGATGTGGGCGGCTGGCCCATGCTGATGGGTGTGGGCGAGCGATGGTATGCCAAGCCCGATGCCGGAGCCTGGATCGTGTCGCCTGCCGAAGAGGATCCGGCGAACCCCATGGATGCCTTCGTCGACGACATGGTGATCGCGGAAGGGCTGGACCGCTATCAAGTCGCGGTGACCGAGCCGGTGACGCGCCCCATTGCCACCTGGGCCGGGCTGCGGACGTTCACGCCGGACCGGTGCCTTGCCTTGGGCCCCGCGCCGCGGGATGCGGCGTTCATCTGGGTGGCCGGGCAGGGGGGATACGGGTTTCAAACGTCTCCGGCGGCGGCGCGGCTGGTGGCCGACCTTGTGGCGGGCCGACCGTCCGAGCTGGGAGCGGATGTGGTGGCCGCCACCGATCCGGCCCGCTTCCAATGATACGGCGCCCGCAATTGTCCGAAGGGGCCGTGCACGAGCATGGCGACCGGATGACGGCGCCCGCCGCGGGCCGCAATCAGGAGGCGATCCTGAGGGTGCTGCTGCCCTACCTGCCTCGGACCGGCGCGGTGTTGGAGATCGCCTCCGGCACGGGGCAGCACGTCGCGGCGCTGGCGGCCCATCGGCCCGATCTGGTCTTCTACCCCACGGATCCCGATCCGGCGCGGCGATTGTCCATCGACGCCTGGTGCAAGGGCCTGACCAATGTCGTGGCGGCGGGCGATCTGGATGCCTGCACCCCCGGCTGGGCCGAGCCAGAGGCGGTCACGGCGATCGTGGTGATCAACCTGCTGCATCTGATCTCGGACGCCGAGATGTCCGTGCTGCTGGACGAAGTGGCCAAGGGGCTGGCGCCGGGGGGGGTGCTGGCGATCTACGGCCCATTTCTTCGGGAGGGGCAAGCAACCAGCGATGGGGATCGGCGCTTCGATGACAGTCTGCGGGCCCAAGATCCCGCGGTCGGATACAAGGATATCCAGGTTTTGCGGGACGTGTTGCCGGTGCTGGGCCTGACGGTCGACGAGGTCGAGATGCCGGCCAACAACGTCATGATACTGGCAAGGAAGGCTGTGGGCGGACTTTAGGTCAGCCGCGTCCGCAGGTCGTCGAGCACCGCCTTCGCGGCGTCGTCCCAGGGCGCCGCCCGCGACTTGAACAGCGTCGCCTGGCTGGCATGGATCGGGCCGCCGTCCAGGACCTTCAGGTGATTGGCGCGGAGGGTTTCGCCCGTCGACGTGATGTCTGCGATGGCCTCGGCGGTCCCGTTCAGGACCGTGCCCTCGGTGGCGCCCTGACTGTCCACGAGTTGGTAATCGGCCACGCCCTGATCCGTCAGGTAGTCGCGGACGAGCCGGTGGTACTTGGTCGCGATCCGCAGGCGGTGGCCATGGCCGGCGCGGAACTGCGCGGCGATGGCATCCAGGTCGTCGGGCGTGTCGCAGTCGATCCAGATTTTCGGCACCGCCAGGACCAGGTCGGCATGGCCGAAACCCATCTTGGCCAAGGGCTCCACCTGGCGGTCCCAATTGACCAGCTTCTCGCGCACCAGATCGCTGCCGGTGACGCCCAGATGGATCCGGCCGGTAGAAAGTTCGCGCGGGATTTCGCCTGCCGACAGCAGGACCAGGGCGATATCGGCGCCCTCGACCGCGCCGGCATATTCGCGGTCGGACCCGGTGCGGGTCAGGGTCAGGCCGCGCTGGCCGAACCAGTCGAAGGTTTTCTCCATCAGGCGGCCTTTGGACGGGATGCCGAGGCGGATCATGGCAGCGGCTCCAACAGGCCGGGGCGGATCACGCCGCCGACGGCCGGGATCGACCGGCCGCCGCCCAAGACGGCGGTCAGCGCGTCGTAGCGGCCGCCGGTGGCCAGGGGCGGCTGATCGGGACGGCCCGAGAAGGTGAAGGTGAAGCCATCGTAATATTCCATGGCAGACCGACCCCGTGACGGGGCGAAGGGCAGGCTTGTGGGGTTATGGCCGCGTTTTGCCAGCGCCTCGGCCCGGGCCTCCAAGCGGTCGGCGGCGGCGTCCAGGCCGGGTAGGTCGACCGCCAGATCGCGGATCGGCCCCAGGACGTCGGCGAGCGTCCCGTCGATTTCCAACAATGCGTCGATGGCCTCGGCCTCGGCCGGCGCGATGGGATCGAGCGCGGCGTCGTCCTGCAACGCGGCGAGTCTATCGGCAATGTCCGCCTCGCTGCGCAGGCCGACGGCGGGACCGGTTTCGGCGAGGATGGTCTCGGATGTGGTGCGTCTGAGTCGCTTGAGGAGCGCCTTGCGGTTCGGCGTGATCTCAGCCCGGCCGGTGAAGCGGTCCATCAGGCGGCGGAAGCGGCGGGGGCGCCAGATGTGACGGCGTAGCGCGGCGCGGCGGCGCTCCGACGTTGTCAGCGCCGCGACGGCGGCGATCAGCAGGCCAAGGTCGCCCGTGGCGGGGGCGGGCGACCAGGGGGCCAGGGCCCGGGCGATCAGATCGAAGACCTCGGCATCGGCGGCGGCGGGGTCGGTGCCGTCGAAGACCTCGTAGCCGACCTGCAGGTATTCGCGGGGGCGGTCGGGGTCGGTTTCCTGGCGGCGGAAGACCTCGCCCGCGTAGCAATAGCGCGCGGGCTCGGCGCCGGTGTTCATATGGGTCTGGACGACGGGGACGGTGAAGTCGGGGCGAAGCATGGTCTCGCCATGGAGCGGGTCCTGGGTGGTAAAGGCGCGCGCCCGGATATCCTCGCCATAAAGGTCCAGCAGGGTGCCCGCCGGTTGCAGGATCGGCGGCGCCACCGTTTGCGCGCCGGTGGCCTGGAACCCGGCCAGCAGGTTGGCGGCGCGGGCGCGGTCCTCTGGCGTGATCATTTCAACAGATCTTGAAGGAACGGCACCAGATCGGCCACCGCAACCTCGGTCTGGGACGGGTTCTCCTTCCATTCCTCGACGGTGGCGTCTTCGGCGAGCTTGGCGCCCAGGATCAGGTCCTTGACCTGCACGACGCCCCGCGCGGCCTCGTCCGAGCCCTGGATGATCGCGGCGGGCGCGCCCCGCTTGTCGGCATATTTGAGCTGGTTGCCGAAGTTCTTGGGGTTGCCCAGATAGACCTCCGCCCGGATGCCCGCCTTGCGCAGCCTGGCACATATGGACTGGTAATCCGCCATACGGTCGCGATCCATGACGGTGACGACGACGGGCCCTTGGGTCTTGGTGTCGATCCGCCCCTTGGCCTGCAGCGCCGCGAGCAACCGGTCAACGCCAATTGAGACCCCCGTCGCAGGAACCTGCTGCCCGGTGAACCGGGTCACCAGGTCGTCATACCGCCCCCCGCCCGCGACCGAGCCAAACTGACGCGGCCGCCCCTTCTCGTCTGGTATCTCGAAGGTCAGCTCAGCCTCGTAGACGGGGCCCGTGTAATAGCCGAGGCCGCGCACGACGGAGGGGTCGATAACGATCCGGTCGGGCCCGTAGCCTTGGGCGTCTAGGAGGGTGGCGATTTGTTCGAGTTCATCGACGCCTTCACGGCCCCTGCTAGACACTCCAACGATCTCGCGGAGATAGGCTAATCTTGCGTTATTCAGCTTCCGTCGATCATTCGTGTTGAAGCCAAATCTATCCGCAGGACGGTCAAGTGCCGTTCGCACTAGACCTGCTTCCAGCGCAGATGCCGGATTGTTAGAAAGGTTGTCTGCCAAATGTACCGCTAGACGTTCCGATACGGTTTCGTTTGCGGTTACAAACTGCATTATTATTGTCGCCGCCTCGACAGATAGGTTGGCGCCCTCAGTAAAATCGCCGCTCTCGTCCTTCCGGCCCTCACCCAACAACGCCCGCACGCCATCCACACCCAAACGATCCTTCTTGTCGATCGCCCGCAGCACGATCCCCCGAACCCGCTCATCGTCTTCCGCGATCCCGGCGACCTCCATCACGCCGTTCAACACCTTCCGGTTGTTGATCCGCACTACGCAGTCGCTGCCCAAGCCCAGCTTTTCCATCACGTCCGCCAGCATCGCGCAGATCTCCGCATCCGCCGCCACCGACGCCGTGCCCACCGTGTCCGCATCGCATTGATAGAACTGCCGAAACCGTCCCGGCCCCGGCTTCTCGTTGCGCCAGACGGGGCCCATCGCATAGCGGCGATAAGGCGTCGGCAGGTCGTTCCTGTGCTGCGCATAGACGCGGGCCAAAGGCGCCGTCAGATCGTAGCGGAGGGCGAGCCAATCCTCGTCTTCTTGCCAGGCGAACACCCCCTCGTTCGGCCGGTCCACGTCGGGCAGGAACTTGCCCAGGGCCTCGACGGTTTCCACCGCCGAGGAGTCCAGCGGCTCAAACCCATAGAGCGCATAGACCTCGGCGATGGTGTCGAGCATGGCCTTGCGCATCGCGACCTCGGCGCCGAAATAGTCGCGGAACCCCTTGGGGGGCAGCGCGGACGGGCGGCGGGTTTTCTTCTGCTTGGCCATCGGGGCCTCCTGGCGGTGACGCCGGTTCCTTAAGCGGCGCGCCCGCCTGCCACAACCCGGAGAGCCCGATGACCCATCTGGAAGAACGCATCGCCCATCTGACCCGCATGGTCGAGGATCTGTCCGACGTGGTGGCCCGGCAGGCGGGTGAGATCGAGGTGCTGGAACGCCGCGTGCGGATGCTGATGGAACGCGCCGCGGAGGCGGAGGCCGAGCGAGGCACCGTGCCCCTAGCAGACCAGCGTCCGCCCCATTGGTGAGGGCGGGAGCGAGGGGCCAGCCCCTCGCGCTCCCCGGGATATCTTCAAAGGGAAGAAGGGCGCATGGTTAACAGAGTGTTGGAGCCTTCTTCCTTTCACAAATATCCCCGCCGGAGGCGTCGTCCGGCCGGCCAAAGGCGTCCGGTCAGGTCTCTGCCACCGGGATGCGGCCGTTCAACTCGTCTTCGATATGGGCTTGGATGATGGCGTCCATGTCGGGTTCGGCCTCGAACCCGAGGGACCGCGCCCGGGCCGGGTTGAAGGCTCGGGGCCAGCCCCCGACGATGGTCTGGACCGTCTCGTCGGGCGCGCGGTCGATCAGGGCCGTCGCCGTCGGACCTGCGATACGCTCCAACGCGGCGATCTGGTCGGCGATCGCGGCGTCGACACCGGGCAGGTTCAGGGCGCGGGATTGTCCCAGAGGCGTCAGCTCGATCTCCGCCGCGTGCAGCAGGAAGCCGACGGCGGCCCTGGGGGATGCGAACCAATGGCGTGTCGTGTCCGGCACGGGCAATGTGGCACGCTGGCCGACCAGAGGTTCGCGCAGGATCGAGGAATAGAAGCCCGACGCCGCCGCATTGGGTTTACCCGGGCGGATGCAGATCGTCGGCAGGCGCAGGGAGATCCCGTCGAGCACGCCCTTGCGGGACAGGTCGTCGATCAGCATCTCGCCCATCAGCTTCTGGGTGCCATAGCTGGTCAGGGGGCGGGGCTGGACATCTTCGCCGATCACGTCGGGCAGCGGCGCGCCGAAGACGGCGATGGAGGAGGTGAACACGAAGCGGGGCCGGTAGCCGTCCTGCGCCGCGACGGCCTCGCAGAGCGACATCGTCCCGTGCAAGTTGACGGCATAGCCCGTCTTCAAGTTCGCCTCGGCCTCGCCAGAGACGATGGCGGCCAAATGGAAGATGACGTCCGGCTGCGTCTCGAGAAGGGCGGGCGCGGCGGCGGGATCGCTGAGGTCGACGGCCAGGGCGGCACCGGGGATGCCGTCGGGAAGCGCGGGCGCGACGAGGTCCACGAGGGTGAGGCTGGATATGGCTTCGCCCCGCAGGGTGCCGCGCGCCACCAAAGCATCGGTGAGCTTGCGCCCGACCATTCCGCCGGCGCCGGTGATGAGGATATGCATAATGGTCCCCCGTGATTTCACCGGACCCTAGGCGAGCCGGGCGTTGGCGGGAAGGGCGTCATCCGATGACGGGTCCGCGATATTGCTTGGACCCCGGCGGTTGGGCCGGTGTGATGGCATTTGAGGCGTCGGGAGATTGTCGATGGGATGGCGTGCGATCGGCTGTGTGATCTTGGCCCTGACAGGATGCGCACAGGTGCAGGAACTGTCTTGTGCGACCACAGATGCCGTCGCTCTGGGGGAACGTCTGGGACGGCAAGGGGCGACGCAGGCGGATCTCTCGCAGGAGGTCGCGTGGTGTGCGCGGACATCGTCGCCACTGCGGCTTGATCTGGTGCAACGTGGGTTCGAAGCGGGACAACGCGCCTATTGCACGCCGGCGGTCGCCTTCGAGAACGGCAAGGCCGGGCGACCCTTGCGGCCGATCTGCCACTCGTCGGTCCTTTGGGAGGTGACGGAAGCCCATGACCGGGGGCAGTTGGCTGGACAGATCGACCGGGAGTTGGAGGAGGCCTATCGGCATCTGGACCGGTTGGAAGCACGATTGCGGGACCATCGGAATGCGCAGGAATCCGGAGAAGATGGCCAGCCGAGCGTGTCGGACGGGCGCGCCATCCGGCGCGATATCCGGCGCACGACGCGCCGGATCGAGCGGCTCGAGGACCGACGGTTCCTGTTGCGGGCGGCGCTTTAGCGCCGTGCCGGCGCGACAGTCCGTGGTGTCGCGCCATCGGTGGGCGGTCGCATCGGCCCACCTAATGTGCCCGGAATCGCCGGCCGCTGGAGGTAGAGCGCTAGCCGCAGGCGTTAACGTCTGTTAGGGAAGGTTAACGAGCGCAATTTCGCCCTCGTCCTTTTTGATTGGTTCCAATAAATGGTTCGTTTTCTTTGTTTCATTGCCGTTGGTTTCTGTGTTGCTTTACCTGCCTCAGCCGGTGTCCCGACCGCAAGGATCACCGCCTTTACAGCTGAGGTCCAGCATGGCGGTGGATGCCGAAAAAGCTCTCCGCCGGGTCAATGCTGCCATGCCGGATCGCAGCCGCTCCACTGCCATTGATCGCGACTATACAAGCCGCTCGGCCCTGAATATCTCAGCCATGTCCGTGTGGGGACGGGGGCCGATATGGCCGATGACTTCCCGGGCGCAGGCGACGCCCATCCGGGCGGCGGTCTCCAGATCGCGGCCCGAGACCACGCCGTAAAGGAACCCGGCCGCGAATTGGTCGCCTGCGCCGGTGGCGTCGACCACCGGGGCCGGGATCACGGGGGCCGTGATGCGCGCGTCACCCGAGCGGACCCAGACATCTTCGCCGGAACGCGTGCAAACCACGGTTTCGCAGACCTCGGCCGCCATGGAGACAGCGCGGTCCAGGTCGTCGGTTTCGTAGAGCGTGGTCCATTCAGCTTCGTTGCCGATGGCGATGTCCATGTCCTCGGCGATGAGGCGCTGGAAATCGGCGCGGTGGCGGTCGGCGCAGAACGGGTCGGATATGGTGATCGCGGAGCGGCCACCGGCCTCCTTCATCCGGGCGGCGGCTTTGCCGAAGGCGGTTTTGCCGTCGTCCTTGTCGAAGAGATAGCCTTCCAGGAACAGCAATCCGCCGCCATCGAAGATATCGGGAACGTCGGCCGAGGAGATATCGGCCCCGGCGCCCAGATAGGTGTTCATCGAGCGCTCGCCGTCGGGCGTGACGAAGATCATCGAGCGGGTGGTCGGCAGGTCCACATCCATGGGGTCGTTCGGGAAGGCGGTGCCCGACGCGCGCAGGGTGGCCGCGTAGAAGCGGCCGAGTTCGTCATCCTTCACCTTGCCGATGAAGGCGGTGGAGAGGCCGAGAGCGCCGATTCCGGCCAAGGAGTTCGCGACCGACCCGCCGGGGGCTTGGGTTCGGTCGCCCATGGCGCCGTAGAGCATCTCGGCCCGTTCGCGCTCGATCAGCTGCATGATGCCCTTTTCGATGCCCATATTGGCAAGGAAGTTGTCGTCGGCGTGGGAGATGACATCGACGACGGCATTGCCGATGCCGATCACGTCGTAGGTTTGGGTCATGATCTTGCCTTTGCGCTTTTGGAGAGCGCCGGGGGCTCTGCCCCCGGACCCCCGGGATATTTCTAAAGGGAAGAAGGGTCAGGCGGTCTTGTCCTCGAACGGGCAGAGATCGGCGATGGGGCAGGCGCCGCATTTGGGTTTGCGGGCCACGCAGATGTAGCGGCCATGCAGGATCAGCCAGTGATGGGCATGGCGCTGGAAGTCGGCCGGGACGTTGTCTTCGATGGCGCGTTCCACGGCGTCCACGTCCTTGCCGGGGGCGATATGGGTGCGGTTGCCGACCCGGAAGATGTGGGTGTCCACGGCCTGGGCCGGGTGGCCCCACCACATGTTGAGGACCACATTGGCGGTCTTGCGGCCGACGCCCGGCAGAGATTGCAGGGCCGCGCGGGAATTGGGGACCTCGCCACCATATCGGTCGACCAGGATTTGGCTGAGCTTGATGACGTTCTTGGCCTTGTTGCGGTATAGGCCGATGGTCTTGATGTGCTCGATCAGGCCGTCTTCGCCGAGCGCCAGCATCTTTTCGGGCGCGTCGGCAATTTGGAACAGCGTGCGGGTGGCCTTGTTCACCCCGGCATCGGTGGCCTGGGCCGACAGGGCGACGGCGACGACCAGGGTATAGGCGTTGACATGTTCCAATTCGCCCTTCGGTTCGGCCTCGGCGGATTGGAAGCGCGCGAAAATCTCGCGTTGCAGCGCGTAAGGCAGAGGGGCGGGAAGCTTGGCCATGGCGGCGCTTTTGGACTGTGTCGGACGTCTGGGCAAGCATTGCGCAGGAAGCGGGTCGCGGGACTTGGCGCAGGGACCTAAGTTGCCCATCAAAGGAGAGCCGAGATGTCCCTGGATTGCACCGTGTCCGACCACGAAAGCCGATACCATTACGCCCTGATGCGCCGCGCCATCGAGATGATCGACGCACAGGCTGACGAAGCCCCGTCCCTGGAGGACCTGGCCGCCGAGATGAATCTCAGCCCCGCGCATTTCCAGCGTGTGTTTAGCGCCTGGGCCGGGGTCAGCCCCAAGCGATTCCAGCAATATCTGACCCTGGGGCACGCCAAGGCCTTGCTGCGGGAGCGGGCGAGTGTGCTGGAGACAGCGCTGGGCACGGGCTTGTCGGGGACGGGCCGGTTGCATGACCTGTTCTTACGGTGGGAGGCCATGTCGCCGGGTGACTATGCCCGCAGGGGCGCGGGTCTGACGATCCGTTGGGGCCGGTTCGACGGGCCATTCGGCGAGATGCTGGTGATGGCGACGGATCGGGGGATCTGCGGCTTGGCCCTGTCGGCCGAGACGGGGCACCAGGCGGCCTTCGCCGATATGGCGTCACGCTGGCCCGAGGCGGATTTCATCGAAGATCCCGTCGCCATCGCGCCTCTGGTCGAGACAGTGCTGGGGCTGCAAGGCGAGGCGCGGCTGCATCTGATCGGCGGGCCGTTCCAGATAAAAGTCTGGGAGGCACTGATGCAGATCCCGTCGGGCCACGTCACGACCTATGGCGAGATCGCCGCCGCCATCGGCAGTCCCAAGGCCGTGCGGGCCGTGGGCACCGCCGTGGGGCGAAATCCGGTCAGCTGGCTGATCCCGTGCCACCGGGCCTTGCGTAAATCCGGCGGCCTGGGGGGGTATCATTGGGGGACACCCGTCAAGCGCAGCCTGTTGGCCTGGGAAAGCGCGCAAGCAGAGGCTGTCTGACGGGCGATATTGCCTATCAGCCTGACTTGGCGCATCTGCAGCGAAGCCCCGCGCATCTGCGTCTTCGCGGTCATGGGGCTGGAACATGCACGTGGGGGATGTGTTAGCGTGAGACGACCCCGCAAACAGACGGATAGCTTCTATGACCTTCCTCAAGACCCCCCTCCTTCTGGGCACTGCGGCCGTTTTCGGCCTGGCGGGCTGCGTTCAGCAGCAGACAGGTGAGCCGAACCGCACCGCCAACGGCGCGCTGATCGGCGCGGCCACCGGGGCGGGCATCGGCGCGATCGTCGGTGATGGGGACGCGACCGAAATCCTGGCGGGGGCGGCCATCGGCGGCCTGTTGGGCGGCGGCATCGGCGCCCAGCTCGACCGGCAGGCGGCTGACCTGCGCCGGCAAATCGGTGACGACCGGGTGACCATCGTCAATACCGGCCGCGAATTGATCGTGACGCTGCCCCAGGACATCACCTTCGCGACCGAAAGCGCCGTGGTCCGGCCCGATCTTCAAGACGATATCCGTGCCTTGGGCAACAACCTGCTGAACTACCCGAACACGACGGTGCAGGTCATCGGTCACACCGACAATACCGGCACGGCCGAATTCAATCAGCGCTTGTCCGAACAGCGGGCCGCGTCGGTCGCCAACATCCTGTTCCAGCAGGGTGTCCCAGGAAACCGGATCGTTACCATAGGCCGGGGCGAAGCGCAGCCGATCGCCTCGAACAACAGCAGCTCGGGCCGTCAGGCCAACCGCCGGGTGGAAGTGATCATCACGCCGCAAGGCTGATCGCACGCCGCCCGAGATCGGGCGGCGTGACGTTGTCGGCCCTTTGGGGACCCGCATGTCGGAACCCTGGAAAAACAGCCATTGGCTAAGACCAAGCCCCCTACTTTTGGGGGCTTGGTGATGACGCGAAGTGGATATATCGGCGTTGTTGCGCAAAGGACGTTGAGTTGAAACTCTCCCTTTTCCCGGTATCGCTTTTCCCATGGTTTCTGTGACAGGTACATCGAGCGCGGTGTAGCCGTTGAACACGGCAGCGCTGAGCTGAAGTTCGGTGATCTGGCGATCGAAGTCGTGTACCATGAGGCTTTGCCCCAAAAGCTTCACGCAATGCGTCTTGGTGTCATCTCATCTCGTCTTGGCGCGGCTTCGGCGGTGATCCACGCTCCAGCGTCGCCAGAAGGCGCGGCCGAAGTATTTCAATGCGCGAACGGCCTCGTTGCGCGCGGTGGCGCCGGCGGTCGATGGCCTCCAAATATTGGCGTTCTTGTACGGTGGTATGACGGCATGGACGCCTCGGTCAGCGACGACGTCGTGGCACTTGTCCCATTCCTTCGTCCTCCATCTGGCTCGAAAGTCTACTTCCGGGAGGGATGGGGTGCCCCGACTGAAGTGATCCACCAACTGGGATAGTCTTATCCCGTTTCAGGAGGATCAGAGATGGCAGGAAAGCGAGATAAACCCGAAGACGTGGTGCTGAAGCTTCGACAGGTTGAAGTGCTGCAAGGACAAGGCATTGGGATGGCAGAGGCGGTGCGCCAGATCGGCGTGTCGCAGCAGACCCATTGCCGCTGGCGCAAGCAGTATGGCGGGATGAACCGGGATCAGCTCAAACGGCTGAAAGAGCTGGAGACAGAGAATACCCGGCTGACGCGCGCCGTGTCGGATCTGACGCTGGACAAGATGATCCTGACAGAGGCTGCCCGGGGCAACTTCTGAGCCCTTTGCGCCGTTGCAAGTGCATTAATCATGTGCGGCAGGCCCTCGGCGTATCTGAGCGCCGGGCCTGCCGCACCCTCGGGCAGCATCGTTCCACGCAGCGCAAGGCTCCTTGTGGCCTGCGAGACGAAGAACGGCTGACCGATGACATCATCGCGCGGACGCGAGAGTTCGGACGCTATGGGTATCGCATGATCACAGGAATGCTGAACAACAGCGGCTGGCATGTGAACCATAAAAGGGTCGAACGGATCTGGCGGCGGGAGGGGCTCAAAGTCCCCCAGAAACACCCCAAGAAAGGTCGGCTCTGGCTGAACGATGGGTCGTGTGTCCGTATCCGGCCGGAACGCCCAAACCATGTCTGGTCCTATGACTTCGTCCAGGATCGGACCCACGACGGGCGGGTCTTTAGGACCCTCAATATCATCGATGAGTTCACCAAGGAGGCACTGGTGATCCGTGTTAATCGAAAGCTTAACTCTGTTGACGTGGTCGATGCCGTGGCCGACCTGTTCATCCTGCGCGGTCCGCCGGAATACATGAGATCCGACACTGGCGCGGACTTTATCGCCAAGAAGGTGCGCGCCTGGATCGGCGCGGTGGGCGCAAAGACGGCCCTCATCGCGCCCGGATCACCGTGGGAAAACGGCTACTGCGAAGGTTTCAATGCCAGGTTCCGAGACGAGCTTCTGAACGGTGAGGTCTTCTACTCGCTACGCGAGACCCAAATCCTGATCGAGAGATGGCGCCAGTCCCTACAACGCTGTCAGACCGCACAGCGCTTTGGGATACCGTCCACCAGCGCTCGAAAGCGGCGTCCCAACAAACCAGAGGCCGACCATGCACTAACAATCAGACTGGACCACTCTGCGGGGGCAGACCAATCGGGCGGCTCAAGAAGTCCTTCCGCCGTATTGCGACCTGGGACGACAAAACCTCTGACGCGGTCCTCGCCTTCATCAAACTCGCCGCAGTGCGGATTCGGTGTGAGACTTATGAGTACGCTACCTAAAGCGGTCGAACTGGCGGCAGCCCGGATACGACCGCCCCTATGGCTTTCCTCACAAACGGTCGCCCGTGCCAGCCGGGCGCCGCAGCAATATCCACGTGCCCGACAGTCCCGGGGGTCCACCCCGCCCCATCGGCCGCTGCGCCGCCTCGGCAAATCCGCATGCGGCATAGAGAGCGCGCGCGCCGTCATTCCCGGACGCGACCGTCAACGTCAGGTCCCGACCGGCCCGGGCCGCAGCATCGGCAATCAAAGCGCGGGCCACGCCCCGCCGTCTGGCCTCGGGGCAGACGGCCAGCACATTGACGTAATGCGTCCCGCCGGCCAGCACTTCCAAGTCGCAGAGCGGCCGCAGCAAGGACGGCACGTCCGGGCCGGGACGGTCCACCGCTTCCAGGCCGTAGTCGATCACGACACCCACTGCGGCCCCATGCCAAGTCGCCATGCGCGCGTTCTTCCCGGAAAACACCCCGGCGCAGCGGGCGGCACGGGCGGCGCCGACGGACAGCGCGTCTTCACCGGGTCCGGCCATTTGCGACCACAGATGGCTCGGCAGGCCCTCGCCCGCCATGTCAGTCAGCCGGGCGATGGTCCGCGCCTCGGCCCTGCCGGCCGGCCGGACCGCGATCACCCCCGGCCCGTCGGCGGGCGTCGGCGGCAATCTTGTCGATGTCAGGGATTTCGTCTCTTATCCATATGGTTTTTTCAGAAAACGGGGGCGCCGCCGCTGACGCCGCCCCCGTGAGGTCACAAGCCCGATCGCGTGGGCAGCGGCACATAAAGCTGCACATGCGTCTCGGTCGAGAACGTCCCCGGTATGGGACCGTGGGTCTTGCCGTCGCTGTGCCAGGCGATGGCAAGTTCCGAGATCAGCTGCTCGCCCGACAATTGCAGGCACGGCGTGATCGTGCGTACGAAGTGGGCGTCGCCCTCGCCATCGGCGCGGAAGGCGTTCTCGGACCCATCGCGCGCCCCGAACGGCGTGTCGTAGAATCCGATGAACGGATCCGTCGGCGGCCAGATCGCGAAATCGTGCCACATCGTGTAGAGCCCGCCCGGCACCAGGCCGGTGAAGCGGACATCCACGTGGCCGGTCCCATTTTCGCAGCGGTAGCGTCCGTCACCACGGGCCCCGAACCACTCGCCCAGCGAGATGCCCAGCGCCTTCCCGCGCGGCCAAGGGCCAACATTTTCCGTCTGAAGCGGCGTATGCGGCACGGGCTCGGCGGGCGCGAAGAGCGGGGCGTCCATGCCCCGGGTCGCCGCGGTCGGCCGGAACACTTGGCCCGATCCCGGTTCTCGCTCGTAGAAGACGTCCTGTTCGGCCAAGCCCTCATCGATATGGAAGAGGAACGTCAGGGACATCTCTTCCTGCGGGTCGGACGTGTCCGACACGAACCGCGTCGACGGCCCCTCCCCTTCGACGGGGCCGCCGGAATCGAATTCGATCCCGTCAGATATCAGGTTCGACGCCTCCGCACCGGTCGCCTGGATGGCGAGCAGCGCGGCGGCGGCCGTAAAGGTCAAGAATCTAATCATTGTCTTTCTCCTTGGTTGAAATGGGGTTTTGGGTAATCCGGGGCCGGCGGCCCTGCCGTTCGGTCAGCGGTCTTGAGGCGACGGCGCGGGCTGGGGGGGCAGGCCCGACGGCACTGTCCGAGGCACCAGAACCGAGCGGTCCCGCGCCGTCGGGTCGGTCAGGGTGTCCAGAAAGGCGATCAATGCGGCCACATCATCATCGTCCATCCGCACGGGCGCGATCTCGATGACCTCGGCGATCCGGCCACGAAGCTGGGGCGCGGTCTGAACGAACGTGTCCCTGGCCAGGAAGGCCGCCCGCCGGGCGGGGATCAGAGGCTCGAACGACAGCGCGGATCCGTCCGCCCGCCGCGCAATGATGCGGTCGAAGGGCGGCAGACCCGCATCGCCCGGCGAATAGCGTTCTAGCGATGCGACCGCATCCAGGTGGTGACGCACCATGGCGTCCAGCGTGTCGAAGGCGCCGTCATGCCCCCAGGGTCCGGTCAGCGCGACGTTGCGCAGGCTGGGCGTCCGAAAGCGGAACAAGTCGGCCGGGTCGAAGGTCACGCGGAACCGGCCCTCGTCTTCCAGGCGGTCCGGAAATCCGGAGGCACTGAAATAGGTTGTGTCTGCGCCATGCCCCTTGCCCGGCCCGATCTGCGGGACGCCGATTGCGTGAAACCCGTGATCCGTCAGCAGCGGGCCGGAATGGCATCCATTGCACCCGGCACCGCCATAGAACAGCTCCGCGCCTCGAGAGGCCGGCTGCGGAAGACCCGATACATCGCCCGCGCGCAAGGCCGCGTCGAACGGCGAGGCGTCCGACCGAAACGCCACCGTCTGAAAGGCGGCCAGCGCCTTGGCCGCATGCGTGAACTCGATATCCGATGGCGCAGACACGTCGTCGAACGCCGCCTCGAACTGGACGGCATAGCCCGGCAGGACCCGCAGCCGATCGGCCAACACGTCCCAGGCGTCGCCCAACCGGTCCTCGGCCACGGCCGTGGCCACCGGGTTGGCACCTTTTACGCCCGCCATCTCGACCGTGGACAAGACCGGGAACATGGCCTGCGCGGCCAACAGATCGTCCAGGCCCTCAGGCAGGTGTTCGCGCGCCTGGCTCCAGAAGCCGCTCGGGAAGATGCCGTCCGGATCGGGCTCCAGCCGGCCATCATGGAACATCGACCGGTATTCCCTTGCCCCGATGTTATAGAGCGGCTGCGCATTGCGCGGCACCCGGCCCGTCACTCCGCTTCCGGCCCGGCGCTCGGGGCCGAAGCCCGCGCCTCCCTCGCCGAAGGACAGCGCCACGCCGTCGCCCGTTCCCCGCGCCGGATCGTGGCAGGTCCCGCAGGAAATATTGCGGTTTCCTGACAGGATGGGATCGAAGAACAGGTCCCGGCCCAGCGCCACCAGGGCTGGATCGGGCGCCCCGTCATAGAGGAAGTCCCGATTCGTCAGCGGAGCGGGCAGACGGAGGTCCGCCAAGGCCGTGCCCGCCATCAAAACGGCGGCTATCGACCCGGTTACAATCCGACCAACGCCCGTGCGCGCCGGGCCCAAGGCCCGGCGCGGCGTCGCGGCGCCATCGGTGCGGCCGCCCCGTAGCGAGGCCCCCGCCGGCGCAAGTGAAAAAAAATTTGGGATTTAAAAAAAAGTAGGGCCCCCCC
>JBCCCB010000034.1:0-19824 GCA_039033775.1 Pseudomonadota bacterium
CCGTGGAGCGGACGAATTTGCCGCCGGATGTCTTGGTGTCGTACCAGTCGTCGTGCCAGACGCCGTCGATGAGCTGACCCATGGGTGCCTCCTGATGATCGAAGGGTAAGCTAGGTCGCGGGGCCGGGCCATAAACGATGCCGTGCGCGCAGCCGCTGCGCGGAGGCGAACACGGTAAGTCCGGATTGACGATCCAGGTCGGCCCGGGGCCGCGTTTGATTTGCGTGAGAGAGTCGCGTTACCCTTGCGTCATCTTCTTTCGGCGCGTCCCGCCGGTCTTCTTCGATTACAATGTTGGATTTTGAATATGGCCTCGGCACGCCCTTCTCCGACATCTATTTTCATTAGCTATTCCCACGAGGATGCCCGCCCGAGGCCGCGCTTCACCTCTAGCCGGATGACCGAGTTGCTGGCCGATCTGCGCTATGAATTGGGGGCGGATGGGACGCGGCGGCGATTCACCGTCATCAAGGACGACGAGGGCGCGCTGCGCACCGGGGATTGGATCGACGCCCGGCTGGAAGACCAGATCGCGGGGGCTGATATCGGGCTGGTCTTCCTGTCGGAGAACTACTGCCGGTCGGAAAGTTGCGCCAAGGAATTGCGGTCGCTGATCGGCCAGGGCAAGAAGCTGGTCCTGATCGAGTTGGACGACGCCTGGGCCTTGTCCGACGACCACCTGATGACCGCCCTGCGCGACGATCTGGCCGGGCTTCTGGCGATCCGCTTCTGGGAGGAGGAGGGCGGCGCGCGGCTGCGCTTCGGCTTTCCCATGCCGCAGACGGCGTCGGGTCGGTCGCTGGAGGGCTATCAGCAGGCGTTGCAGCGCCTGGTCAAGGACATCAAGGCGATGGCCCGCGAGTTGCGGGACGACACCCCGGCGGCGACCGAGCCCCGGCCCGAGTCCGACGACAGCGCGGTGACGATCGTGCTGGCGGCGTCGACCAGCGACACCAAGGCCGAAACCGACCGGCTGGAACGGGTCTATCGCGACGCGGGTTACGGGATCGTCCGGCTGGACCGGTCGGCCGAGACGCTGACCGCCCAGGCGATCCGCGCCGGGCTGGGGCGGGGCGATCTATTCGTCCAGGTGATCGGCGCGATCCCAGGGCGGCGCGTGGCCGATTACGACGACCTGCCCAGCAGCATCGCCCAGCACCGGATCGCGGGCGAGGCCGGGATCGAGGTGGCGACCTGGATGGCCCATGATTTCGACCTGGCGGAATGCGGGCGGGATTACGCGGACTTCCTGCGCGGATTGGCCACCCATCAATCCAGCTTCGAGGATTTCGAGGCCTACAGCCTGAAACTGGCCGACAAGAAGCGGAAGGCGCGGGATTCGGAGCGGCGCCAGGAAAAGATCAAGGCGCAGCGGCCGGGCGTCGATCCGCCGCTGGTCTCCATCGACGCCGCCGCGTCCGACGGGGCGCTGCGCGACAAGATCCGGGACGCGCTGACCAAGCATGTCCATGTGGATTGCATCGACGACAATGCCAGCATGGAAGCCCTGTCGGAGGCCGTGCAGGACAACGACGCGATCATCCTGGTCTATGGCGAGAAGGTCGAGGGCCAGAAGCGGGCCAAGGCGCATTTCCGGTTCTTCCGGCGCTGGCGCCGGGCGGTCTGGAACGAGGAGAACCAGCGCTTCGAGATCGCCTTCGGAGACGCCGCGCCCGACACGGCCACCCCCTGTCCCAGCGGGCCGGGCATCCATGTCATCCGGATCGAGGACGATATCGACCCGGTGTCGATGCAGGCCTTTCTAAGCGCGCTGGGCGTCGACACGGCGGACATGGCCCGGTGACCGGTCCGGCCGCCGACCACGGCTCGATCAGCCACACGCCCTATCCGGGGCTGCGGTCGTTCCTGCGGGCGGAATTCGACATCTTCTTCGGGCGCGACGACCACGTGTCCGAGATGGTCGACAAGCTGTCCGAGACCCATTTCCTGTGCGTGACGGGGCCGTCGGGCTGCGGCAAGTCCTCGCTGGCGCGGACGGGGTTGTTCAACGCGCTGGAGGCGGGGTTCCTGAGCGGGCGGGGCTCGGACTGGATCTATTGCGATCTCTACCCCGAGACCGACCCGATCAACCGCCTGGCCTCGGCGCTGTCCCAGGCGGTGGTCACCGGCGAAAGCGGGCGCGGCGCGCCCGAGCCCGATGCAAGCCAGGCCGAGCTGATCGGAGAGCTGCGCAATCTGTTCCTCAACCATATCGAGTACCGGTCGAGCAATCTGACCACGGCGCTGGACGGGCTGACCATGGTCGACGGGCGGCCCATCGTCATCCTGGTGGACCAATTCGAGGAGATCTTCCGCTACGCCCAGGACGACCTGCACGAGGCGTCGCGCTTCGTCGACGTGCTCTTGAAGACCGCGGCGGCCCGCAAGGACGTCTATGTGGTCATCACCATCCGCACCGACGAGCTGGAGAAATGCGCCCGCTATTCGGGCCTGACGAATACCATCAACCAGAGTCAGTTCCTGACGCCGACGCTGGACCGGTTCCAGATGCAGGAGGCGATCGAGGGGCCGATTTCGCTGTTCGGCGGCCGGATCGAGCCGGATCTGTCGATCTGGATGCTGAACGGGTTGGAAGAGCAGCTCGACAAGCTGCCGCTGATGCAGCACGCGCTGCGGCTGCTTTACATCGAGGCGCGGCGGAAAATGCCGACGGGCGAGATCGCCATCGGGTTAGAGGATTTCTTCCGGGCCTTCGGGATCGACGGCGCCAAGGGCCGGGCGCTGAGCCGGGGCCACGATGCGCTGCGGATGTCCCTGTCGCACCGGTTGGACAAGATCTATCGCGGCTTGAAGAAGCCGGACCGGCGGATCGCGCGCGGCCTGTTCTGCGCGCTGACCACCCTGGGCAGCCGGGGGCGGGACATCCGCCGCCCGATCAAGCTGGGCGAGGCGATGGAGGTCCTGGATTGCGATTTCGAGTCGTTGATGCGCGTCGTCGGCGCGTTCCGGGACGGGGCCGAAGGCTATCTTCGGATCGCCGGGGAACATGACGGGATCGACCCGACCGACACGGTCGACGTGGCCCATGAATGCGTGCTGCGGCTGTGGAGCCCGTTGCAGGACACGTGGTTGCCCGCCGAAAGCAGGTCGGCCGCCGATATTCGTTTCCTGGCCCGTCTGGCGCGTGAACGGGCGCAGGTGTCGCGCAGCCTGAAGGACCGCGTGCTGGGCGTCGGGCTTCTGAAGGGCAGCACCCGCAAGCGGCATTCGGATTGGTGGGCAGCCTGGCGGCCCAACGCCGCCTGGGCGGCCCGGCATCTGACCCATCTGCATTGGCGCGAGGGCGATGCGGTCTTGGATCCCAAGCAGATTTTCGATCGGGTTCGGGGCTTCGTCCGAAATTCGGACCGATACGCGATGTATCAGGGCATGGCCGCGGCCGCCGGGGTGGGCTTCGCGCTGGTGCTGGGCGCCTATCTGGTGGACGCCCAGGCCGAGGCGGATGCCCGGGTGGCCGCGGCCCAGCGCGAGATGGAGGTCCAGCGGCAGGAGAACGCGTTGAGGTTGGAGACGCTGGTCGCCGAGGAACGCGCCCGCCAGGCCGAGCGGGATCAGCTGGTATCCATCCGTCAGACCCTGGAGGCGATCCGGCCCGACGCCGCCGCCACGGAGCCGATGCAAGTGGCGCTGCAAGCGGCCGAGGCGTTGCAGGCGGCGGTCGACGCCGATGTGGGGCCCGACGCGCTGCGCCTGGGTCAGGCCCGCATGCACGAGGCGCTGGCCCATATCCACGAGCTTCGGCGCTTCGTCGTGGGAGAGCGGGGCGAGCATCAGATCTATGCCGCCGCCTATCTGGGCGACGGCACGCGGATCGTGACGTTGACGGCGGGGCTTGAGCTGAGCCTCTGGGACCGGACGGAGAATGGCGCTCCGGTGACGTCCCTGTCCTTGGCGGAGGCGGTCAGCCGCCGGGACGGCGCGGAGGGCCGGTCGCTGGCGGTGTCGCCCGATGGCAGTCTGGCGGTGGGCACCCAGCGGGGCGCGGTGCTATTGATCGAGGATTTCGGCGCGGCGTCGGCCGAGCCCCGGGTGACCGAGCTTTATGCCGGGCGGGACGAATGGCAGCTTGAGACGGTCACGGGGCTCGACTTTTCGGCGGATGGCCGGGGCCTGATCGCGGGATCGCTGACCGGACATGTGCATGTCTGGCGGCGGGGGCCGGCGGCGCGGTGGACGGGGGGCACGATCTTCAGTGTCCGCAATCTGCGGGACCGGGCCACGGGCACGCCGGTTCAGGCCGTAGACGGGACGGTCCTGGGCCGGCGCGCCGATCGGGTCTGGTCCGTGGCCCTGGCACCGGGCGGGGACCATGCGGCCATCGGCCTGCAAGACGGGACCGTCTGCCTGATGACGTTGGACGGGGTCGAGGCGGCCTGCGCAGGCGAGGCCCATTCGGAGCCGGTGAAGGCCGTGCGCTTCGCGCCGAACGGCGAAACCCTGATATCGGGCGGCAATGACGACGTGCTTCGGCCCTGGGACCTGACCGCCGGTTCCGGTGGCGCCGCCCCGGCGGCGGGAGCGATCCCGAGGCTGCCGGGCCTCGCGCTCTCGCCGGTGTCGCTGTGGCGGGACTCGGATATCTGGGACGTGGATTTCAGCCCCGATGGCAGCCTGCTGGCCGCCACGTCCTGGGACGGGTCGACCGGTCTTTACGAGACCGATGGCTGGCGGCCCTTGGAGGTGCTGCGCGGGCATACGCAATCGCCCCGCACGGTGCAATTCGGCCCCGACGGGCGCGAGGTTCTGACGGCCGCGCTGGACAAGACGGCCCGGATCTGGACGCCGTTCGAATCGCGGCTGTCCGATTACGGTCTGAACGGAACGATGCCGGGGCCGGGCGACCGGCAGGTCCTGTCGCTGGCCTTGGGGCCGGGGGCGGATTGGGTTGCCTTTACGAACCGGTCGGCCATCTGGGCCCGGGCGCGCGGCGCGGCGCCCTGGCCGGTCTTTGCCCCGGGGGCCGCCGGGTCCGACCCGCGGATGATCGTGGCGGCCGACGGGGCCGACACTCTGCTGGCCGCGATGCGGGACCCGGAGGTCCGGATCTGGGCCTTGTCCGGCGGGGATTGGGTCCAGCGGGTCTTGCCCTTGGGCGGAGATCTGGCCGCATCGCCACGGGACAGGCGCAAGCTGGCCCTGTCGGGGGACGGGGCGGTCTTCGCCGTCAATGTCGCGGGGCCGGACGGGCAATGGGTGCTGGTATGCCGGACCGACGCCGCGATCTGCGGGACCGAGGCCGGGGCGCATCTGGCCCTGGTGCCGTTCGAGGCGGAGATGGTCACCGGGCGGCCCTCGGGGCATGCCTGTATCCGCGCGGCCTATCCGACGGCCCTGGCGCTGTCGGCGGCGGGGGATCGGCTGGCGGTGGGCGGCAGCGATTGCAACATCCGGCTGTTCGACCTGCCGGGCGGCGGCGATCCGGCCGAGACCCTGGCGGTGGCCGAACACCATGTGGGCAGTATCACCGCGCTGGATTTCGCGCGGGACGGCGCGTTCGTCGTGGCGGCGTCGGCGGATTGGCAGGGCAGCGTCTGGCGGCCCGGCGGCGACGCGGCGGTGCTGCTGCGGCAGCACCGGACCAGCGTGTCGGACGCCAAGGCCCTGCCATCGGGGCAATTCGTGGCGACCGTGTCCAGCGACGAGCAACTGATCGTCTGGGACAGCGAGACCGGCGCGCCGGTCCTGACCCTGCCGGGGTTTACATCGACGATCCATGCATTGGACGTCGCGGCGTCGGATGACGGCATCAAACTGGCCGCCGGGACGCGCGCGGGCGATATCCTAGTGCAGCGCTTCTTCGAGACGCCCGAGGGCGTCCTGGCCTTCGCCGACCGCACGCTGAAGAAGATCATGGGCGGCCCGCGATAGGACGACGCGCCGCTTTCCACGCGGCGCGAAAGGATGTAGGGTCCGGCTCGGCCCGCGGCATCGGCTACGGGCCCATCGAACATTACCGACCCGAACCCCGAGGCGCTGTCATGCATCTTCGCCGTTCGCCTGCGCGGCTGGTCCTGGACTGGCTGGCGGCGCGTGAACAGCCGCTGAAATGGCTGGCCCTGGCCCTGGGGCTGGCGAGCACGGTGGCGATCGTCCAGGATTGGCAGCCCTGGCCGATGATCCTGGGGCTGCCGTTCTGCGTGATCTGGATCTACTGCGCCTGGCTGCATGGCGAGCGGCAGTTGAAATGGGTCAACGTGCTGTTCGCGGCGCTCTATGTCTATGGGTTGATCCGGTATGTCTGGCTTGCCGGCTGAGACGGTGGGCATTCCTGGAGCGTGTCGCCTTCCATCGAATCCACCGGACAGTCCGACCGCGTCATGCGATGCAAAGGCCGCCTCAGCCTGTCCGGTGAATGCCTGACGCCGGTCAAACGCGACACACTCTAGCCGAAACTGCCCGCCACCTTCCCGATCAGCATGAAGGCGCGCGCGGTGCGGGTGTCGCCGAAGCGGGCGATTTCGGGATCGGTTGCGGTGTCGGCGAAGCGCGCGAAGACCTTGTCGAAGATCCGCAGGAACTGGTGCGACGCGTCCCGGAAGACCGCGTCGTTCTTCATGCGGCCCGTTGTCAGCGCCAGCGAGGACCGGTCGCGCACGCCGGCCAGGTCCGAGACCGTCGTGCCGCGCGCACCGGCGGCGAAGGCGCGCCAGACGGTCGCGTCCGGGCGGTGGATCGCCAGGTCGTCCATGTAGATGCCATCCTGGCTGAGCAGGGTCAGCACGTCCTGGGCGGCCTTCACCAGGTCGGCGGTGGGATGGTGATCCAAGGCCGCGCGGAGCACGCGGAAGCCTTCCTGGTCGCGGTCATTATCGGGGAAGTTCAGCGCCTTGATGAAATCCTCGGCGGCCAGATCCTCGGGTTCGACGCTGTCGGCGGGTTCCAGGGCGAGCACCTGCTGCGGCGCCGGGGGCGCCGGGCGGGCCGGGGCCTCGATCACCGGCGGCGCCGCCGCGCTGGTCGCCAGCGAGGCCATTTCGGCCCCGAGCGTGGCCTGGGCCTTTGCCACCTCGGCGATCCGTTCCTCGACCTCCCGGCGCAGGGCGGTGGCGGTGCCCTGCTGGGTTTCCACGTAGGAGAGCCGCATGGCGTCGATGGCGGCCTGAAGGCGGGCGCTTTCCTCGCGCAGGGTCCGGGCCGTCCGGGCGGCGGCCATGGCGATCCAGATCAGCGCCACGGGCAGGAACACGCCCAGAATCGTCATCACGAAGCCCAGCGGGTCGGCGCGGGACAGGCGCACCTGATCGGGATCCATCGTCAGGAAGAACCAAGCCACCAAGGCCAGCCAGCCGAGGCTGACCAGCAGGGCCAGGCGTTCCATCCAACCGCCTTGCCCCTGACGTGGCTGGTTCGTCGCCATCCGTTCGACCCTCACTTATAGGCGATTGCCGTGACTTCGTAATCCCGCGTGCCGCCCGGGGTGCGGACCTCGACGCTATCGCCTTCTTCCTTGCCGATCAGGGCGCGGGCCAGGGGGGACTTGATGTTCAGGAGGCCGTTTTCGATATCCGCCTCCTGCTCGCCCACGATCTGGTAGGTCTTCTCCTCTTCGGTGTCCTCGTCGACGATGGTCACCGTGGCGCCGAACTTGATCGGGCCGGACAGCTTGGCCGGGTCGATCACCTCGCCGAGAGAGATCAGGCCTTCCAATTCCTTGATGCGGCCTTCGATGAAGGACTGCTTCTCGCGGGCGGAATGGTATTCGGCGTTCTCGGATAGGTCGCCGTGTTCGCGGGCTTCGGCGATGGCGCGGATGATGGCGGGGCGCTCCTCGGATTTGAGGTGCTTCAATTCGGTCTGGAGCGCGGACATGCCGCGCGGGGTCATGGGGACCTTGTCCATGGGTCTGCTCCTGCGGGGGACGGCGCGGTCCCTCTGCTCGTGGTTGCGGGCGACATTAACAGGGGCGCGGGGACGTGCAACATGGGTTTCTGCGCCGCCCGTTCATCCGTCGCCGGGCCGTGCCGCGTTGACGGCGGGGCGGGGCAAGGGCGTTGGACCGAAGCGGAGGCTGCGGCGCGCATCCCGGCGGATCGCGCCGACCTCGGCCCCGGGCGACGTCCACCTCCGGTCGACAGGAGGCGCGGCCCCAGAGCGGTTCGCGACATAACCGACATACCGCTTGTCGCGAAACGCTTCAGGCCGCCATCGGCCGTTCGCCCGCCACCATGCCGCGATGCAGGATCCGGTCGCCGACCACCGCCGAATGGTCGCCCTTATGCAGCGTGCAGCGATTGTCCCAGATGACGATGTCGCCCGGCCCCCACCGATGGCGCCAGACATGGGCGGGGTCGGTGGAGTGGCTGTAGAGATCGGCGATCAGGTCATCGGCGCGGCTGCCATCGGCCCGCTCCAGCGCGATGCAGCGTTCCGGCGTCGACAGGAAAAGCGCGACCCTGCCCGACACCGGGTGGCGGCGGAACAGGGGATGCCAGGTCTCGCGTTCGCCCGATGTCTCGACGCCAGTGATACGGTGCAGGACGCGAGCGCCCGTCAGGCACCATTTCAGGTCCGGATTCAGGCGGTCATAGGCGTCGAACTGGTTGGTGAAGACGGTGTCGCCCCCGGCCTCCGGTATCCGTTCGGCCTTGAGCGCGGTGAAGGCCGGCGGCTGAGAGATGTAGCTGGTATCGGTGTGAAAAACCGACCGGGGTGGGCGGGCGCGGCCGACATTCGAGACGACGTTCAGCTTCGGCTGGTCCGGATGCGGCGTCTCGCCCTCGGTGAAGGTCAGCGGGCCGAGGGCTTCGAGGAGGGCCACGAAATCACCGTCGGAGACGTTCGCCGCGGCGATGACGACCACGCCGGTTTCGCCCAGGGCGCGCCGGATGTGGGGCGGGTCAAGGTCGCATCGGGCGGCCTGCCAGGTCATTGCGAGACGATGTGGGTGTCGCCGATGGCCGACCGAAGGTCGCCGGACACGGTCGGCGCGCCATGGAAGTCGTGCCCTTCGGTGTTGGCGTTGGGCCAGGCCAGGCAGCGGATGCCGGCGGCCTGGGCGGCGCGGACACCGTCGGAATTGTCTTCGACGGCCACGCAGGCCTCGGCCCTCAGCGCCAGCTGGTCCATTGTGTGGCGATAACAGGCGGGATCGGGCTTCGGGGCGGGCACGTCATCGCGGGTCACGGTCGCATCGAACAGCGCCGGATCCACGGCGAGCCCGTCGAGCAGGCGTTCGACATTCGCGGCCGAGGTGGTGGTGACCAGCGCCACCTTTTCCCCGGCGGCGCGGGTCGTCTGGATGGCGTCCAGTACGCCGGGCCGCAGATCGGCGTGGCCGGCCTGGAGCATGTCTTGGAACAGGGCCGACTTGGTGGCGTGCACCGCGGCGGCATCGACATCGCGGCCCTCGGCTTCGGCTTGGTTGGCGATCCGGTCGCGGCCGCCCGAGACGCGCAGCATCTCGCGATAGGCGCCGCGTTCCCAGAACCAGGGCAGGCCGTGGGCCCGGAAGGCCTCGTTGAAGGCGGAGCGTTGCAGTTCGGACGTGTCGGCGAGCGTTCCGATGGATCCCAGGAGGAGGGCGGTCATGGGGCGGCCTTTCGCGTGGCGGATGGGTGGACCTTGTCGACGGGTCCTGTCGCTTCGAAACGCACTGCCCGGCGGCGGGGTTCCCCCGTGTCAGCCGCCCCGCACGCCCGCGACGGCGCTGCCGCTGATCAGGACGCTGCCGCCGCGGATCCGGCGGCTGTCCTCTTCCTCGTTGGGATCCGGGGCCTCGGCACCGACTTGGCGGGGCGGCACCGGGGCGCCATCGACCCCGCAGGCGGCCAGCAGCAGCAGGAATGGCAGCAGGGGGCGGATCATCCCAATCTCTCCTTCCAGCGCGCCACCTGGGCGCGGACATTGTCGGGCGCGGTGCCGCCATAGGAGGTGCGCGAGGCGACGGAGTTGCGCACGCCCAGCACGTCGAACACATCCGCCCGGATGCCGTCATGTACGGTTTTCATGTCGTCCAACGTCAAATCCGGCAGATCCACGCCGCGATCCTCGGCCATCTTCACCAGCGCGCCGGTGACGTGGTGCGCCTTGCGGAAGGGCAGATCGAGTTCGCGCACCAGCCAGTCGGCCAGGTCCGTGGCGGTCGAGAAGCCCGAGGCGGCGGCGGCCTCCAACGCGGCGCGCTGGGGGGCCATGTCGCCGACCATGCCGGTCATGGCGGCCAGCGCCAGCATCAGGGAATCCGCGGCATCGAAGACCTGTTCCTTATCTTCCTGCATGTCCTTGGAATAGGTCAGCGGCAGGCCCTTCATCACCGTCAGAAGGGCGACATTGGCGCCTAGGATTCTGCCCAGCTTGGCGCGCAGCAATTCGGCGGCGTCGGGGTTGCGCTTCTGCGGCATGATGCTGGACCCGGTGGACCAGCGATCCGACAGGCGCACGAAGCGGAACTGGGCCGAGGACCAGATCACCAGCTCCTCGGCCAAGCGGCTGAGATGCATGGCGCAGATGGACGCGGCCGCCAGGAATTCCAGCGCGAAGTCCCGGTCCGACACGGCGTCGAGCGAATTGGCGGCGGGCCGGTCGAAGCCCAGCGCTTGGGCCGTCATGTCGCGGTCGATGGGAAAGCCTGTGCCCGCCAGGGCGGCGGTGCCCAGGGGGCATTCGTTCATGCGGGCGCGGGCATCGCGCATCCGGCCCAGATCGCGATGGAACATCTCGGCATACGCCAACATGTGATGCCCCCAGGTCACCGGCTGCGCGGTCTGCAAGTGGGTGAAGCCCGGCATGACCCAATCGGCCCCGGCCTCGGCTTGGCCGACGAGCGCGCGCAGCAAGGCGAGGAGGCCGGTTTCGGCGGCGTCGACCTGGTCGCGGACCCACATGCGGAAATCGAGCGCCACCTGGTCGTTGCGCGACCGGGCCGTGTGCAGCCGCCCGGCGGGGGCGCCGATCAGCTCGGTCAGGCGGGCCTCGACGTTCATGTGGATGTCTTCCAGCGCGGTGGAAAACTGGAACGTCCCCGCCTCGATCTCTGACAAAACGGTGAGCAGACCTTCCCGGATCGCCTCGGCATCCTTATCACTCACGATGCCCTGGGCAGCCAACATGGCGGCATGGGCTCGGGAGCCCTCGATATCCTGCTTGGCCATCCGCCGGTCGAAGCCGATCGAGGCGTTGATCGCCTCCATGATGGCGTCCGGGCCTTCCGCGAAGCGGCCGCCCCACATCTTGTTCGAGGTTTCCGACATGCGGTCGTCCCTGCTTAAGTCCCTGCTCTGCGCCTCCTACATGGCGGGTGCCGCGCTCGCCACCCCGGTCGCGGCGTTGGAGGAAAGCCTGATCACCGGCACGATGGCCAATCTGCAACTGGTCGATCCCTATGCGCCCCCGGTGACCGACTACGCCATGATCGACGGCGCCGCGGGCGACCTGTCGGCCTATGCGGGCGATGTCGTCGTGCTGAACTTCTGGGCCACCTGGTGCGCGCCGTGCCGGGCCGAGATGCCGTCGCTGCAAGCCTTGCAGGACGAATTGGGGGACGAGGGGTTGGAGGTCGTGACCGTCGCCTTCGGCCGCCACAATCCGGCGGCCATGACCCGTTTCTGGCAAGAGGTGGGTCTGACCACCCTACCGCTGCACCTGGACGCCGATACCAGCCTGGCCAAGGGGTTAGGCGTGATCGGCCTGCCGCATACCTTCGTGCTGGACCGCGACGGGCGGGTCGTCGCGGAAGTCCGGGGGGAAGCCGATTGGGCGGCGCCCGAAACGCTGATCCTGATGCGCGCGTTCCTGGCGGAGTGACGCGGGCCCAGGCCATCGGGCGGTCGATCCGGACCTATTACCGCGACCCGGCACGCACCGCTCGGATGGACCGGCTGAACGCCGCCTTCATCGGCCCCGGCGCCCTGGCCTTCGATATCGGCGCCCATCTGGGGGACCGAACTGGCAGTTTCTTGCGGCTGGGCGCGTCCGTCGTCGCGCTGGAGCCGCAGCCCGCCGTGTTCCGCGCGCTCCGCCTGATCTACGGGCGTTGCCCGCGCGCGATGCTGCGGCCCCTGGCCGCCGGGGCGACCGCTGGCGAGATCGAATTGCATCTGAATTCCCGAAACCCAACCGTGGCGACCGCCGCGCCGGATTTCGTCGCCGCCGCGGCCGGGGCGCCCGGCTGGGCGGACCAGGTCTGGGACGGGCGCATCGCGGTTCCCGTCACCACCTTGGACGCCCTGATCGCCGAACACGGTGCGCCGGATTTCGTGAAGATCGACGTCGAGGGGCACGAACCCGCCGTTCTGCGCGGCATGGGCGCGGCCCTTCCGGCGCTGTCCTTCGAATTCACGACGATCCAGCGGGATGCCGCGCGGGATTGTCTGGCGCGGCTCGGCGATTTGGGGTCTTACGAATACAATCTCAGCCTGGGCGAGGACCACGCCCTGCGTCACCGGACCTGGCTGAGCCCCGGCGCGATGGCGGCCGAACTGACGGCCCTGCCGGACGCGGCGAATTCCGGGGATGTCTATGCCAGGCGGCTCTGAGGTGGTTCGCTGCACCGCAGCGCTTGCAGCTTGCCGCGCAACGATGTAGCGCCACACCCAGAACATGCGCAACAATCGAACTCGAAGGTCCGATCCCATGAGCTTCCGTCTTCAACCCGCCGCCCCAGACCGCCCGAACCGGTGCCAGCTTTTTGGACCGGGCTCGAACCCGAAGCTGTTCCCGAAGATGGCGGCGTCGGGGGCGGATGTGATCAACCTGGACCTGGAAGACAGCGTGGCGCCCACCGACAAAGACGCCGCCCGCGCCAATGTGGTCGAGGCCATCGGCGCCCATGATTGGGGCAACAAGACCCTGTCGGTGCGCATCAACTCATTGGACACGCCCTGGTGGTATCGCGACGTCGTGGACCTGCTGGAGCAGGGCGGCGAGCGGTTGGATCAGATCATGATCCCCAAGGTCGGCTGCGCGGCGGATATCTATGCCGTCGACGCCTTGGTGACGGCGGTCGAGGCCGCCGCCGGGCGCGGAAAGAAGATCGGGCTGGAGGTCATCATCGAATCGGCCGCCGGCATCGCCCATGTGGAGGAGATCGCCGCCGCCTCGCCGCGGCTGGTGGCCATGTCCCTGGGCGCCGCCGATTTCGCCGCCTCCATGGGGATGCAGACCACCGGGATCGGCGGGACCCAGGACGATTACTACATGCTGAAGGATGGGGCGCGGCACTGGTCGGATCCGTGGCACTGGGCCCAGGCGGCCATCGTCGCGGCGTGCCGGACCCATGGCGTGCTGCCCGTGGATGGGCCGTTCGGCGATTTCAGCGATGACGAGGGCTACCGCGCGCAGGCGCGGCGCTCGGCGGTGCTGGGCATGGTGGGCAAGTGGGCGATCCACCCCAAGCAGATCGCGCTGGCCAACGAGATCTTCACCCCCCCGCCCGACAAGGTCGCCGAGGCACGCGAGATCCTGGCCGCCATGGAGCAAGCCAAGGCCGAGGGCGCGGGCGCGACCGTCTACAAGGGCCGTCTGGTGGACATCGCGTCGATCAAACAGGCCGAGGTGATCGTACGACAATCCGAGATGATCGAATCGAATGCCGGATAAAACGGCGTCGGACCGTTAGGGGTTTGGAAAGGCGAAGGGCATGAAGACGGACCCCTAGGAGGTCCGTGTCATGTACCAAGAATATCTGAAGGTTGGGATGGATTTCGCCGGATCGGTGGCGATGATCTGCCTGCTGTCCATGGCCTATGGACTGGTCCGGCGCCGGTTGCCGGGGATCTCCCTGGCGCCGCAACTGGCCGGGATCGCCTTCGGGTTCGTGGCGGTATTGCAGATGCATTCGCCGATCACGCCGTTTCCGGGCATGATCATAGATCTGCGGAATATCCCGATCCTGCTGGCGGGCGCCTTCCTGGGGCCTCGGGGCATGCTCAGTTGCCTGGTCATCGCCGCCGGCGCCCGGATCGGGATCGGCGGGGTGGGCCTGGCCAGCGGCGTGGTGTCCATGATCCTGGTCGGTGCGCTGGGCCTGGCTTGGGACGCCATGACCACAGGGCCGGCGCGTCGGGGATGGAAGGCCATGTTCGGCCTGGTCGCGCTGATGCCGATCCACCTGGTCGCCGTGGTCATGCTGCCCTACGACCTGATGATCTGGTTCATCAGTTTCGCCGCCGGACCATTGCTGGCCATCTACGCCATGGTCGTGCCCGTGGCCGGTATGATGTTGGAGAGAGAGCGCGCGCAGATGGCCTCTGAGGCGCGTTTGCGCGCGGTGGTTCGAACCGACCCTGAGGCGAGCTTTCCGACGCGCAGGAGCCTTGAAGCGCAGGTGTCGCAGGCCTTTGCGACGGGGCAGTTCGCCGAGGGCGTGGCCGCGATCCATTTGTGGTTTCAGCCGGGCTTGGCGCATTCGAGTTTCTGGGGCGAAAACGTTCGCGATCTGGTCGCCGTTTCCCTGCATCAGCGGATCGCGCCGCTGGTTCCCGATGGCGTGATCGTCGGTCAGGTCTGCGACGATCGCGTCGTCTTTCTGGCGCCCGAAAGCATGGCCCTGGGCGTGGACGGTCTGGCGGCGTCGATCCGCCGGGACGTGGCGAGAGAGGCGATCAATGTGCCTGGCTCGGTCCCGTCCCATGCCCGGTTGAAGGTCCAGCGCGTCGATTACGAAGGTTTGCCGGATCTGGACGATATGCTGAACGGACCCTGCGCCACCGGCGAGACTGCCGAGATGCCGGGCCGGCGGGTATCGGATGGCAGCGGAGACAAGCGTCTGTTCGAAATGGCGGAACGTCTTATCGCCCATCATCGCCGGACGGCGGAGGGGCGCGCCCCTCGCCCGCGATTGGAAAGCCGGGACGGCTGATATTCGGCGGATCGCGGCCCCGCCTGGCGAGGGGAAACGGGGGCGAAACGGCACAGATCGAGCGGCGCGTCCGTGGGATCGCGGGCGGCGTCGACGGGCCGGATTGTCCCGGCGGGGTCGTGACGCCGATGGGGACGGTTTCGGGTGGCCCTGCGAGCGTCGTCCGGCCACCGGGGCTTGTGTGGGCGCGCCGACGGGGCGCCAGAGCCCATCTTGCTTGCCCGGGACCTCGGCCTGGGGCGCCCGCCGCTCGGTTAGTTCGTTGGAAATCGAAGCTTGCCAGCTGCGTGATCTCTGACGCCGCTCCTTCTTGGGGACGTGGTCGGACCGGTTCCATTCCGCCGACGATGGCAAACCACCGATGCGCCCCTTGTCCCTTGATCTTGGTTTGTCGGAGCCCGACCGGCCGCGCGATGTGGAGGGGTCGTGCCGTCCTGTCCGCGCGCGTCCCACCCGTCGCGCGCATGCGCCTGCGCCCGGCGATTAGGGGGCAGGCGATCTCCTCCGCGACGCCGCGCCAGCGCCCTGCGGCCGCGGCCCGTTCCGGTCACGGGATCCCGCCGCGCCCACGGGCCGACGGCATCCGCCGCCCGTTGCATCGCCCCGCGCCCCCCGCCATATGGGGGCTGCTAGACCGGGGAGAGGCTTGTGACGCAATATCTGGACTTCGAGAAGCCGCTCTCCGAGATCGAAGGCAAGGCCGAGGAACTGCGCGCCATGGCCCGCGCCGACGACAAGGTCGACGTGGAAAAGGAGGCGGCCGCGCTGGATATGAAGGCCCGCGACATGCTGGCCAATCTTTATGGCGCCCTGTCGCCCTGGCAGAAGGCCCAGGTCGCGCGTCACAGCGAACGGCCCCATTGCACCGATTACATCGACGCGCTCTTCACCGATTGGACCCCCCTGGCGGGCGACCGGAACTTCGCGGACGACCACGCCGTGATGGGCGGTCTGGCCCGGCTGGACGACCGGCCCATCATGGTGATTGGCCACGAAAAGGGCCACGACACCCGCACCCGGATCGACCGCAATTTCGGCATGGCCCGCCCCGAAGGCTATCGCAAGGCGATCCGGCTGATGCAGATGGCCGACCGGTTCGGCCTGCCGGTGGTCACGCTGGTCGACACGCCCGGCGCCTATCCCGGCAAGGGCGCCGAAGAGCGCGGGCAATCCGAAGCCATCGCGCGGTCCACCCAGGCCTGCCTGCGGCTGGGTGTGCCCCTGGTCAGTGTGATCATCGGCGAAGGCGGATCGGGCGGCGCCGTGGCGTTCGCCACGGCCAATCGGGTCGCGATGCTGGAACATTCGATCTATTCGGTGATCTCGCCCGAGGGCTGCGCCTCGATCCTGTGGAAGGACGCCGAAAAGATGCGCGAGGCGGCCGAGGCCCTGCGCCTGACCGCCCAGGACTTGCTGAAACTGGGCGTCATCGACCAGATCGTCCCGGAGCCGGTCGGCGGCGCCCATCGCCACCGCGAGGCGGCGATCAAATCGGTCGGGATGGCGGTCACGGCGATGCTGGGCTGGTTCGACGGCAAGACCCCGGATGCCATCCGCGCCGAACGGCGCGGGAAGTTCCTGAAGATGGGGTCCAAAGGCTTGGCGGCCTGATTGCGCGGACCCGCCGGGGGGCCGGTCTTTGCGTCTGCGATCGCGCCTCGCTCACTCGACAACGCGCCCGGCACCGGGCACAGACGAGCCATGTGGCCGAGAACCCGCGCCCTCTCCGTGCATCTGCTGACCGCGACCGGCGCGGTCTTTGCCATGCTGTCCCTTCTGGCCGCGGTCGAAAGCGCCTGGTCGGTCATGTTTCTTTGGCTTCTGATGGCGCTGATCGTGGATGGCATCGACGGGCCCCTGGCCCGGCGCTGGGACGTGACGCTTTATGCGGCGCGGTTCGATGGGGTGCTGCTGGATCTGATCGTGGACTACCTGACCTATGTCTTCATCCCGATCTACGCGCTTTATGCGTCGGGTCTGGTGCCGGGCTGGGCGGGGTGGGGCATTCTGATCGTGGTTCCCTTCGCCAGCGCGCTGTACTTCTGTGACACGCAGATGAAGACCTCCGATGGCAGTTTCGAAGGCTTCCCCGGTTGCTGGAACATGGTGGCGCTGGTCGTCTTCATCCTAGAGCCGAATCCATGGCTGACGCTGGTCGTCGCCACGCTTCTGTCCGTCGCGATGTTTCTGCCGCTGCGGTTCGTGCACCCGATCCGGACGGCGCAATGGCGGCCGGTGACCCTGGCCGTCACCGCCGGATGGATGAGCCTGGCCCTGGTCGCGGCCTGGGGGGAATTCGGCCTGGGCCAGACGCTCGGATGGATCTTCGCGGTCCTGTCGGCATATCTGCTTTGCGCGGGAATGATGCAGCAGGCGCTCGAAACCGGGTTCGGCCGTCTTCGGCCGAGATAGGATCCTCAGAGGTCGATCGAGCCGTCTGGATTTTCGGTCACGCCATCGGGCAGCGGCTCTTTCCGGCGGATGAGGATGTCGCCGTTGGGCAAGATTTCCGGGGCGTGATAGGTGTCGAGATCGCCGATGACCTCGCCCAGCTGGGTCTGCAACCGTTCCAGCAGCGGCGCGGCACCTTCGGCCAGGTCCTCAAGCTCTCGCAGAGTGGGCTCCATCTCGTCCATGAAGCCTTCCATGAACAGCTTCAGCCCGCGCTGCATCAGCGACGGGCCGTCGGTCCCTGTCTCCTGCGCGGCGGCGGGCAGGGCCAGAAAGGGCAGGATCAGCAACGCTCTCATGGATCAAAGGTGGGCGGGCGGGGGGCCCAGGTCAAGGACAACGGGAAAATGGTCGGACGCGTCCAGCAGCGCATCGCGCAGCATAGGATCGCCCGCGGCTTCGGGGTCGTCGAAGGGATGCAGGATGCGCCAGGTGGCCCGGGGGCGCAGGCCGCGCGAGACCATGGCGAAGTCCAGCACCACGTTCAGATAGCGTTTGGCCGTGTCGTCCCAGAACCGCGCGGTGGCGGGCATGGCCGCGCCCAGGCGCGGCACCTGCGCGGCCGGGTCGTGAAGCGCGGTGGCGCCGTCGCCCAGCACGATCTCGACCCCGGACCGGCCGAACAGGGTTTCGAACCCGTCCAGCCCGGGCCCGTCGTTGAAGTCGCCCGCGACGATTAGGTCGCGGCCCTCGGCCAGCCTTTCGTCCACCCGGCGGCGCAGCCAGATGCATTGGCCCAATTGCTTGCGGCGGTTGAGGATATTGACGCGCAGCGCTTCGTCCGGATCGCCGCCCGACGGGCCGATCTTGGATTTGGCATGGACTCCGATCAGGTGGAGCGGACCGGCGGGCGTGTCCAGATCCAGCTCCAACGGCGGCTTCGACCAGATCAACCGCTCGGGGCGTTGGTCCCTATCCATGTCGATGTCCAGCGTGCCGTCGAAGCGCGGGGCCTCGGGGCTGTCGCCCGGGGCGTGCCGCGCGGTAACGCGCGCGGGGTCGTATATCAGCGCGATTTCCTGGCGCGTGGTGTTGCCGAAGCCGATCAGCGTCTTGGTCAGCCGCAGGCCGCCCCATTCCGCGAAGGTTTCCAGCGCCACCCGGGTCGAGCGGCGGTGGCTGTCATCGGGCGCCTCGATGATCAGGACCGCGTCGGCGTCGATCCAACGCAGCACGCCGGCCACGGCGGCGGCCTGTTGGGCCTTGATGACATCGTGGCGGGCGGACCAATCCGTGTTGTCCAGCACCGACCCGTCATCGGCGAACAGCCGATCGAACCATTCCACGTTCCAAGTCGCCAGGCGGAACGTCACCCGGCCCCGGCCTGGATGTTTTCCCAAGCCCGGTTGATCGCGACCAGCCGCTTTTCGGCCAGCTTCACGGCTTCTTCCGGCAGGCCGCGGGCCATCAGCCGGTCGGGATGCGTTTCGCGCACGGCGGCGCGCCAGGCGGCGCGGATGTCGTCCAGGGGCGTATCGGGCGTCACGCCCAGCACATCGTAGCAATCGGGTTCGACCCCCGGCACGAAGCGAGTCTTGAGGGACCGGAATTCCCGCTCGGACAGGGTGAAGATCTCGGCCACGCGGAACAGAAAATCGTCCTCGGCCGGGTGGTAGCGGCCATCGGCCATGGCGATGTGGAAGAGCCCTTCCATCAGGTCGCGCAGCACGTCCGCGTCTTCGTCGAACATGGCCTTGATGCGGGCGGCATATTCCTCGAACCCGGCCACGTCGGTGCGGGCCATGTCGAAGACGCGGGCGGCGTTGGAGATTTCGGCGGTGGGGATGGTGAAGACTTCGCGGAAGGCCATGACCTCGTCCCGGGTGACCTGGCCGTCGGCCTTCGCCATCTTCGCGCTGAGCGCGATGACGGCGATGGTGAAGGCCACCGACCGTTCGGGCGGTGCGCGCTTGCGGTCGAACAGGGCGCCCAGCGCCTCGCCGGGGCGCAGGCGTTCCAGGGCGTCGCGGATGCGGGACCAGAGACTCATGGGCACGAGGTTACCCGTCCCTAGCGTGCCGTCAAAGCGGCCAGGGCCGCGATTTCCGCGACCTGCTGGCAGGCGCCCAGCACGTCGCCGGTCTGACCGCCGATCTTGGCGCGGGCGAGACATCCGAGACCTAGGGCCGCCGCCGCCACAAGGCCCCCTGCCAGGATCGCCGGGCCGGGGCCGTGGGGCAGCAGGGTCAGCGCCGCGATGGCGAGCCCGGCCCAGGCCGTCGCGGGCGGCGGCGTGCCCGCGCCCTTGGACAGGCCGTCCGGCCGGGCGGGGGGCAGCCAGCGCATCAGCACCGCCATGGGCGCGCGCGACACCGCGCCGGTGGCGACCATGACCCAGATCAGGTGCCCGGCCTCCAGCGCCGCGCCGATCAGCGCCCAGCGCACCAGAAGCGATAGGGCCAGGGCGATCACGCCATAGGTGCCGATGCGGCTGTCGCGCATGATCGCCAGCCGCCGGTCTTTGTCGAAGCCGCCCCAAAAGCCGTCGGCCAGATCGGCCAGCCCGTCCTCGTGCAGGGCGCCGGTGACGGCGATCGAGGTGGCCAGGGCCAGAG
>JBCCCB010000035.1:0-19629 GCA_039033775.1 Pseudomonadota bacterium
GATGGTCACCGTCAACGTCTGGGACAAGGGCCTGGTGGGCAAGGTCGAGAAGGCCATCCGCGAGAGCGGGCTGGGCATCAACCCACAGTTGAACGGCACGATCATCATGTTGCCGATCCCTGAGTTGAACGAGGAGCGCCGCAAGGACCTGACCAAGGTCGCGGGCCAGTATGCCGAGGGCGCGCGGGTGTCGATCCGCAACGTCCGGCGCGACGGGATGGACCAGATCAAGAAGGGCGACCTGCCGGAAGACGACCGCAAGATGTGGGAGCAGGAGGTTCAAGAGATGACCGACCGCTACATCAAGAAAGTCGACGACGCGCTTGAGACGAAGCAAGCTGAGATCATGCAGGTCTGACCCAGGACCCCGACCCATCAAGAGGCGCCCGAGCGTCCGCACCAGGAGTACGAGCTATGCCCCCCCGTTCCCGGACCGGCCCGCGCCATGTGGCGATCATCATGGATGGCAATGGCCGTTGGGCCCAGACGCGCGGCCGGCCGCGCCTGTTGGGCCACCGGGCCGGGGCGAAGCGGGTGCGCGAGATCGTCGAGGCCTGTCCCGACAACGGCGTGGAGTATGTGACGATCTTCGCCTTCTCGACCGAGAACTGGAAGCGCACGCAGGAGGAAGTGTCGGGCCTGATGTCGCTGTTCCGCCGCTATATCGAGGGCGAAGCCAAAGACATGGTCGAACAGGGGGTACGGGTGCGCTTCATCGGCGACCGCTTCCGGCTGGACGCGAAACTGCGCAGGCTGATGGATTGGATCGAGGCGCTGACGGCCCATAACACGCGGGTCAACCTGACCATCGCGATCAATTACGGCGGCCGGGACGAGGTGGCGCGGGCCACCAAACGTCTGGCGCGGGATGTGGCGGCCGGCCAGTTGGATCCCGAGAGCATCACCGACGAGACGCTGCCACGCTATCTGGACACCCATGTGCTGCCGGATCCCGATCTGGTGATCCGGACATCGGGCGAGGCGCGGATTTCGAACTTCCTTCTGTGGCAATCGGCCTATGCGGAATATGAGTTCATCGACACGCTCTGGCCCGATTTCACGCGCCAGCGGTTCGAGGAAGTGCTGGCCCGGTATGGCGGGCGCGAGCGGCGCTTCGGTGGCCTGATCGCGTGACCGAAGACGACACAGAGGGAGAGGTCCCACCGGACCGGCCGGAGGCCGAGCCGCCGCTCTTCGATTTCGCCGATCAGCCGCTGATCGAACCGCAGATTGCGGGCCAGTTCCAGGATCTGACACCCCGGCTTCTGACCGCCCTGTTCCTGCTGGTGATCGGCGGGGTGGCGATCTGGTTGGGGGGGCTGTGGTTCTCGACGCTGATTTCGATCTGCGTGGGCATCATGTTGTGGGAATTGTCGACCATGGTGCGGACCGGGCCCAAGCGGGCGCGGCTGATGGGATGGATGGGCGGGGGCGGGCTGTTCGTAGCGAACCTGCTGCCCATCGGGTTCGGCCTGCCGCTTCTGATGCTGGTGCCGATGACGGCGCTGGCGATCATCCGGGCGCATCGGCGGATCATGGTGCTGTATTCCGTGGCCATCGTGCTGGCGGGGCTGAGCCTGACGAACCATCTCACGCAGTTCGGCCTGGCCTGGATGCTGTGGCTGATCGCGGTGGTCGTGATGTCAGATGTCGCCGGGTATTTCGCGGGCCGGATGCTGGGCGGGCCGAAGTTCTGGCCGAAGGTCAGCCCGAAGAAGACCTGGTCGGGCACCGTTGCCGGTTGGGTCGGGGCCGCCCTGGTCGGCTGGGTCTGGGTCGTCTGGCAGGATGCGGGCTGGGAGACGGTGGGGATTTCGGTGGCGCTGGCCATGATGGCGCAGATGGGTGACATCGCCGAAAGCGCGGTGAAGCGGAAGATGGATGTGAAGGACAGCTCGAACCTGTTGCCCGGCCATGGCGGCCTGTTCGACCGGTTCGACGCGATGCTGGGCGCCGCGCTGATGCTGCTGGTCATCGAATCCCTGTCCGAGTTTCCGCCGATTCCGGGGGTCTGATGCGGCGGATTTCGATCTTCGGGGCGACGGGGAGCATCGGGCAGACGACGCTGTCGCTGCTGGAGCCGGGCCAGGTGGATGTTATTGCGCTGACCGGTGGCCAGAGCATCGACCGCCTGGCCGAAGACGCGATCCGCTTCAGGGCGGAGATCGCGGTGACGGCGCAGGAGGCGAACTTGCCGGCCTTGCGCGACGCGTTGGCGGGGTCCGGGGTCGAGGCGGCGGCGGGGCAGGCGGCCATTGCCGAGGCGGCGGACCGGCCCGCCGATTGGATCATGTCGGGCATCGTCGGCTCGGCCGGGTTGGTGCCGGGGCTGCGCGCGCTGCGGCACGGCACCACGCTGGCCCTGGCCAACAAAGAGAGTCTGGTCTGCGCCGGGCCGCTGCTGCTGGCCGAGGCCGCGCGGCACGGGGCGACCGTCCTGCCGGTGGATAGCGAGCATTCTGCCGTGTTCCAGGCGCTGGTCGGCGAGGACGAGGCGGCCATCGAGCAGATCATCATTACTGGGTCCGGCGGCGGGCTGCGGGATTGGCCGCTGGAGAAGCTGCCGGAGGCGACGCCAGAGCAGGCCGGAACCCATCCCAACTGGGATATGGGGCAGCGGATCACCATCGATTCGGCCTCGATGTTCAACAAGGCCATGGAGCTGATCGAGACGAAGGAGTTCTTCGGAACGCCGCCCGGCGGCATCGACACGGTGATCCACCCGCAATCCATCGTCCATGCGCTGGTGCAGTTCCGCGACGGCGCGCTGATGGCCCATCTGGGCGCGCCGGATATGCGCCACGCCATCGGATACGCCTTCAACTGGCCAGACCGCCGCGCGCTGCCGGTCGAACGGATCGACCTGGCGAAGATCGGGCAGCTCGATTTCAAGGCGCCGGATCCGGCGCGTTATCCGGCCATCGACATCGCGCGGCAAGTCATGGCCAAAGGCGGCCTGTCGGGGGCCGCCTTCAACGCCGCCAAGGAGGCGGCGCTGGATCTGTTCTTGGAAAAACGCATCCGATTCACTGACATGGCGCCTTTGGTCGACCGCGTTTTGGAACGATTGGACGCAGAGAGATGCCTTGATGCTGCCGAAATCAATCTCGATATGGTGCTGCAAATAGACCGCCTTGCCCGCGCCCATGCGGAAGACGGGGCTTGAAGGGATAAGACCAACATGGATGCGAGCCTCATCCCGCAATTCGGCGGCCTGATCTGGACTTTGCTGGCCTTCGTGGTCGCGCTGTCGATCATCGTCGCGATCCACGAATACGGCCATTACATCGTCGGCCGCTGGTGCGGGATCAAAGCGGATGTGTTCTCGATCGGGTTCGGGCCGGTCCTGGCGTCGCGCGTCGACAAGCACGGCACGCAATGGCAGATCGCCGCGCTGCCCTTGGGGGGCTACGTGAAGTTCCGAGGCGATGCCAATGCGGCCTCGGTCGGGGCCGACGGCGAGGTCGCCACCATGACCGACGAGGAGCGGGCGCAGACCATGACGGGCGCGGCCGTCTGGCGGCGGGCGCTGACCGTGCTGGCGGGGCCGGTGGCGAATTTCATCCTGTCCATCGCGGTCTTCGCGGGCTTCGTGATGGTGTCGGGCCGGGCGGTCGAAGCGCCGGTGATCGGGCAGTTGCAGACACTTCCCCCCGAAGTTGTCATGCTGCAGCCCGGCGACGAGGTCGTGTCCATCGGCGGCACGCCGGTGACGGGTCTGGCGGATCTGACCTCGGCGGCGGAAGACATCCCCTCGGCGCCGGCGATCCCCTACGAGGTGCGGCGCGACGGGCGGCTTGTTGCGGTGGACGCCGCGTTGCCGATGCCCGCGCGGGTCGAGACGGTGCAGCCGCGCTCGGCCGCTTGGGATATCGGGCTGCGGCCCGGCGACGTGATCCGCGCCATCGACGACACGCCGATCCATTCCTTCGCCGACCTGCGCGAGAAGGTGGCCGCGTCGGACGGCGCGCCGTTGTCGCTGTCGGTCTGGCGGCCGGATGACGGGGCAGGGGAGATGCTGGACTTCACTCTGGCGCCCCGCCGCATGGACTTGCCACGCCCCGAAGGCGGCTTCGAGACGCGCTGGCTGATCGGGATTACCGGGGCGCTGTTCTTCGAGCCGGTGACCGAGCGGGCCGGACCCGTCGAGGCGCTGAGCTACGGGGCCGAGCAGACGGTCTTCATCATCCAATCGTCGCTGTCGGCGCTCAAGCATATCATCCTGGGTCAGATCAGCACCTGCAATCTGTCGGGGCCCATCGGCATCGCCGAGACGTCGGGCGCGACGGCCAGCCAGGGTTTGGACGATTTCATCTGGTTCATCGCCGTTCTGTCCGCCGCCGTGGGAATGCTGAACCTGTTTCCGATCCCCGTGCTGGATGGCGGCCACCTTGTCTTCCACGCCTATGAGGGCGTCACGGGCAAGCCGCCTTCGGACAAGGCGATCCGGGTTCTGATGACCATCGGGATCGCGTTGATGGGCGCGCTGATGGTCTTCGCACTGTTCAACGATTTGACCTGTCCCTGATCCACCGGCCCGGTTCTGGGCTGAAATCCGCCCGAAAAGGCCTACTCCGCGCCCAAAAGCCGCCCCAATCGGTCTGCAGAAGGTATGGAAAGGCAGCGACCAGGTGGAGTGCGGATCATGCGCCATATGCAAAACGGATATCGCGGATTGTCGGTCTTCATGGGCCTGAACATCGACCGCTTCCTGTCGGCGTTCGCCATCGTCATCGCCGTGATGCTGGCGGTCTGGATCCAGTCGATCTGATCCTTTCGACACGGCAGAGGGTCTTGCTGCCCCAATGATGGGGCAGGCAGGCCGCTTTGACATCAAATCCCCCCTCCGATACTGACTCGACGTAACAAGAACGCAGTCGGGGCACATGGACATGGATCAGCACGGTGGGGCCTGCAGGCGGGCTAGCCGGGGCGGCTATCCCTTGCTGAGGCAGGGTATTTCAGCTGTCAGGCTTTTCTTCTTTTCGATGGTCGGCTTGGTTCTGCTGACCTTCACCGTTCAGGCGCAGACCTTCCGGTTCACCGAATTCGAAGTGCAGGGCAACCAGCGCATCGAAACCGCCACGATCCTGACGACCTTGGGTGTATCGCCCGGCGAGGCGGTGTCGGCCGGCCGTCTGAATGACGGGTTCCAGAGATTGCAGGCCTCCGATCTGTTCGAGACGGTCGAAGTCGTGCCCCAGGGCAACAAGTTGCTGGTGATCGTGCAGGAATGGCCGAAGATCAATCGCATCTCGATCGAGGGCAACGAACGGCTGTCGGACGAAGACCTGCTGACCATCGTCACCAGCAGTCCGCGCCGGGTCTATTCCCCGTCCGCCGCGGCCCGCGACGCCGAAGCGATCACCGAGGCGTATCGCGTATCGGGCCGGATCGCCGCCACCGTCCGCCCGCAGATCATCCGGCGCAGCGACAACCGCGTCGACCTGATCTTCGAGGTGGCCGAGGGCGCGATCACGGAGATCGAACGCATCTCTTTCGTGGGCAACCGTGCCTTTTCGGATCGCCGTTTGCGGCGTGTTCTGGAAACCACGCAGGCCGGCTTGTTCCGGTTCATCATCGGAAGCGACACATTGGTGGAAGATCGGGTCGCGTTGGACGTCCAGCTTCTGCGCGACTTCTACCTGTCGCGCGGCTATGCGGATTTTCAGGTCCTGTCGGCCTTGCCCGAACTGGCGCCCACGCGGGACGCTGTCTTCCTGACCTTTCGGGTCCAGGAAGGGCAGCAGTTCCGCTTCGGCCAGGTGTCGGCTTCGACCGTCCTGCCGGAGATCGATCTGGATCTGTATTCCGGCGAAATCCAGATCGACAGCGGCGACATCTTCACGCCCCAGGCCGTGGACCGGACCATCGAACGGTTGGAGCTTTTGGCGACGCGGGAAGGCCGGACCTTCGTGCGGGTGACGCCGAGGGTGACACGGAACGACGCCGATCTGACGCTGGACGTGGAATTCGTGATCGAACGGGGCGAGCGCTTGTTCGTGGAAAGGATCGACATCGAAGGCAACGCGACCACCCTGGACCGGGTGATCCGCCGCCAGTTCGAGACGATCGAGGGCGATCCGTTCAACCCCCGCCAGATCCGCGCCGCGGCCGAACGGATCCGCGCGTTGGGCTATTTCTCGAATGCCGAGGTCAATGCCCGGGAAGGGACGTCGCCCGATCAGATCATCGTGGATGTCGACGTGGAGGAGCAGCCCACCGGGTCACTGGGCTTCGGGGCCAACTTTTCGGCCGAGCAAGGCGTGGGCTTCGCGGTGACCTTCGCCGAGACGAACTTTCTGGGGCGGGGTCAGGTCTTCAACCTGTCGGCGGATACCGGGTCCGAGAACACCAATATCGGTCTGACCTTCGTCGAGCCCTTCTTCCTGAACCGCGATCTCGCCCTGTCCCTGTCCGTTCTCTACAACGAGACGGACGATGACGACCAAACCTTCGAGACGGACACGATCCGGTTCCGGCCCGGCCTGGAATTCCCAGTCGGAGAGTTCAGCCGGCTTGGGGTGTTCTACAGCTTCTCGATCGACGAACTCGACCCGTCCAACGTGTCGACCCTGTCCAACATCCTGTTGCAGGACCAAGGAAAAGAGATCACGTCCTCGGTCGGCTATGCCTATTCCTATAGCACGATCGGACGGGGCTTGGACCCGACCCGGGGTGTCCGGCTGCAGTTCGGGCAGGAGATCGCGGGCCTGGGCGGCGACGCGAACTTTCTGAAAACGACGGGATTGGTGCGCGGTCAGCAGGCCGTCTTCGGGGAGGAAGTGGTCTTGTCGGCGGCCCTGGAAGGGGGGGCACTGGTGTCGTTCGGGGGCGAGGATTCGCTGCAAGCGAACCGGTTCTTCAACACGCAGCGCCTGATCCGGGGATTCGAGAGCGCGGGAATCGGGCCGCGGGACCTGGTGGCCGGGGATGACGCCTTGGGCGGCAACCTGTTCGTCGGCGCGCGGTTCGAGGCGCAGTTTCCAATCGCCTTGATCCCGGAACAATACGGAATTTCGGGTGCGGCCTTCGTGGATTTCGCGTCGATCTGGAGCTTGGACAACACGGCCGGCGGCCCCGATGGCCTGAGCCCGGTGGATGACGGCTTCTTCCTGAACTCGGCCGTCGGGTTCGGTCTTCTGTGGGATACGGCCATCGGCCCGCTGCGCTTCAACTTCACCGAAGCCATCAATTCCCGCAGCTTCGACGAGGAGCAGGTCTTCGATCTGACCATCGAAACGCGCTTCTGATGCGGCTGGCGCTGGTCTTGGCCTTTTGCCTGGGCGGGGCGGCGGCGGCGCAGCAGCCCGTCGGCCCGGCCCCAGGTGTTCCGAGATCGGCGGTCGTGGTCTTAGACCGTGACGAGCTCTTCGCGGAGAGCCTGTTCGGCCGGCGTGTGGCCCGGGACATCGACGCCGCGACCCTGGCGCTTGCCAATGAAAATCGTCAGATCGAAACCGCGCTAGAGCGCGAGGAACGGGAATTGACCGAACGCCGGCCGACCATGGATGCCGATGCGTTCCGCGAATTGGCGTCCGATTTCGATACCAGGGTGACAGCCATCCGCCGAACCCAGGACGCGAAGGCGCGGGCCGTTCAGCAGCAGGGAGAACGGGCCCAGGCGCTGTTCCTGGAGCGGGCAAATCCGATCCTGGTCGAGCTGGCGCGCGAGACGGGGGCGCTGGTGATCCTGGACCGTCGCATCGTGATCGCCGCGGCGGATCAGGTCGATATCACGGATCTGGCCCTGGCCCGGATCGACGCGGCCCTTGGCGAAGGCGCCGGTCTGGTGACCGAGACGCCCCCGCCGGTCCAGCGACCGAATCCCGCAACGATCGAGCCGGAGACGCCGCCTGACGACCCGGCCGAGGGGCCTTCGTCCGACGACTAGACGCCCGGGGCGCCTTGCCCGTCCGCGGGCGACGGGATACCCACGGGCGAGGTGACAGGAAGGGCCCCCATGACGACGACGATCCCCACCGAGGCCGATATCGACCTGATCATGCAGGTCATCCCGCACCGTTACCCTTTCCTTCTGGTCGACAAGGTCCGGGACATCGTGCCCAACGTGTCGGCCACGGGGATCAAGAACGTCACGTTCAACGAGCCCCATTTTCAGGGTCACTTCCCCGGCGTGCCGATCATGCCCGGCGTCACCATCGTCGAAGCCATGGCCCAGACGGCCTCGGTCCTGGTCGGGCTGAGCAATGATCTGATCGGCCGCGACGCGCTGGTCTATTTCATGGGCATCGAGAGCGTCAAGTTCCGGCGGAAGGTCGTCCCGGGCGACGTGATGGAGTTGAAGGTGAAGGTGACACGCGGCCGGCCCGGCGCCAAGGTCTGGAAGCTGAGCGGCATCGCGGAGGTCGAGGGGCAGTTGGCGACCGAAGCGGCCTTCACCGCCATGATCGACGTCCCGCCGGAGGATCCGTCGGTGTGATCGCGCCATCGGCCCGCATCCATCCGCAGGCCATCGTGGAAGATGGCGCCACTGTCGGAGAGGGCGTGGAGATCGGGCCCTTCTCGGTGGTCGGGGCGGATGTGACGCTGGCGGACGGGGTCAAGATCGGCAGCCATGCGGTCGTCGCGGGATGGACCGATGTGGGCGCGGGATCCCGCATCTTTCCTTTCGCCTCCATCGGAGAGATTCCGCAGGATCTGAAATATGGAGGCGAGCGGACGCGTCTGCGCATCGGCGCGCGCAATCGGATCCGCGAACATGTCACGATGAACCCGGGCACCGACCATGGCGGCGGCGAAACGGTGATCGGCGATGACGGGCTGTTCATGGCGGGCTGCCATATCGCCCATGATTGCCGGCTGGGGGATCGTGTGATCGTTGTGAACAACTCCGCCGTTGCCGGCCATTGCGTGTTGGAGGACGACGTGATCGTCGGCGGTCTGTCGGGCATCCATCAGCGGGTGCGGGTCGGGCGGGGTGCGATCATCGGCGCCATGAGCATGGTCGTCAGCGACGTCGTCCCCTATGGCCTTGTCCAAGGCTGGCGAGCCGAACTGGACGGGTTGAACCTGATCGGTTTGAAGCGCCGGGGCGTGCCGCGGGCCGATATTCAGGCGCTCCGCGTCGCGCTGCTGACCCTGAAACAGGGCGACGGCAGCTTCGTGGACCGCGCCAAGCGGCTGGGCGACGAGACCGACAGCGACTATGTTCGTCAGATGGTCGCTTTCATCACCGGTGCGTCGGACCGGAGCTTTCTGGTGCCGCGATGACCCGGACCGCCATGATCGCCGGACAGGGGGCTTTGCCCCGTCGTGTCGCCAAGGCATTGGCCGGCACGGATTGGTTCGCCTGCCATCTGGACGGGTTCCTGCCCGAGGGGGTTGGGCAATCGCGCGGCTTCCGGCTGGAGGAACTGGGTGGGTTTCTGACGTCTCTGAAAGACGCGGACGTGGCACAGGTCGTCTTCGCGGGCGATATTGCCCGGCCGGCCCTGGATCCATCGCGGGTCGATGGGGCCACCCAGCCCTTGCTGCCACGGATCCTGCAGGGCTTGCGGGACGGCGATGATGCCGCCCTCCGAGCAGTGATCGCCACCTTTGAAGAAGCCGGGCTTCGGGTCGTGGCGCCCTCCGATCTCGACCCGACGCTGACGGAGCTGCCACTCGCGGGTCAGCCGGGCGAGGTCGATCTGGCCGATATCGCGCGAGCCGTGGATGTCCATGCCGCCCTGTCGCCGATTGATGTGGGGCAGGGGGTCGTGGTCGCGCGCGGCCGGGTCCTGGCGATCGAAGCAGCGCCAGGCACCGATTTCATGCTGGCGACGCTGGCTGCGCGTCCCCCGCAGCCGCCGCGTGCGGCTGCGGGCGGGTTCGACCTGTTCGGTGGGGCGGCCGACTGGTTGTCGGGCGGGCCGGCCCAGTCCGGTCTGCCCCCATTCGACAAGCCCGATGGTGGCGTCTTCTTCAAAGCGCCGAAGCTGGGACAGGACCGCCGCATCGACCTTCCCGCCATCGGACCGGAGACGATCCGCCGCTGTGCCGCGGCCGGCCTGAACGGCTTGGCACTGGAACAGGGCGGCGTCATGGTGCTGGAACCGGAGGATGTCGCCGCGCAATTGCGGTCCAGCGGGCTGTTCCTGGCGGCCTGGTCACGGTGACACATGTTTTTCTGATCGCCGGGGAACCGTCCGGCGACCGGTTGGGCGCGGCGCTGATGGCGGGCCTCAAGACGTTGCACCCGGGAATCCGCTTTTCCGGCATCGGTGGCCCCGCCATGGCGGGGCAGGGCCTGGATAGCCTGTTCCCGATGGAGACCCTGTCGGTCATGGGGCTGGCCGAGATTTTGCCGCGCCTGCCCGAACTGTTCCGGCGCCGCGACCAGGCCGTCTCCGCCATCGCCGGGGCGCGTCCGGATGCTTTGATCACGATCGACAGCCCGGATTTCTGCCTGCGGGTCGCCGGCCGGGCGCGGGCGGCCCGTCCGGATCTTCCTACGATCCATTATGTTGCGCCCTCCGTCTGGGCCTGGCGCCCGGCCCGGGCCGCGCGGATGGCGCAAATCATCGACCATGTCCTCGCCTTGCTTCCGTTCGAGCCGCCGCACATGATTGCGGCCGGGATGTCGTGCGATTTCGTCGGTCATCCGGTCGTGGCCGAGCCCCGGGCCACCGCCGCCGATATCGCCGCCTTCCGGACCCGTCACGCCATCGGGGGTCCGGTGGCCTTGGTTCTGCCCGGGTCGCGCCGGGCGGAACTGTCCCGTCTGTTGCCGATCTTCGGCGAGGCGATGGCAACGATCCCCCGCGACTGCCGCATCGTCGTCCCCACCCTGCCGCATCTGAGTGACATCGTGCGCCAGGCTACCCGGCTTTGGCCCGGCGCGCCGCTCGTGGTGACCGATCCGGTCGACAGGCGCGCCGCCTTCGCCGAGGCCAGGGCCGCGCTGGCCGCCAGCGGCACCGTCAGCCTGGAACTTGCCGCGGTCGGGACGCCCATGGTGATCGCCTATGACATGAATTGGTTCAGCTATCAGGTCATCAGCCGGATGCTGAGTATCGACACCGTGACACTGGTGAACCTGGTCGTGGGGCGAAAAGTCGTCCCGGAATACCTCGGCCCGGCTTGCAGATCCGGTCCGATCGGCGACACCTTCGCGCGGTTGCTGACGGTTCCGTCGGAGCGGGACAAGCAGCGGATGGCGCTGGCCGACACCATGGACGCCCTAGGCCGCGGCGATGACCCGCCCGGTCTGAGGGCAGCGCGATCGGTCTTGGCGCATCTAGGACTTGCGGGGCCGGAGGCCTCCGGCTAGGTCACGATCTGTAGGGCCCGTAAGTCCGTCTGACAGAGCGCCGGCGTCCGATGGCGGATGTCAAGTCTGGCGAAAGCAAAAAAGTCCTGCGAAAAGGAACCGAAGAAACAATGGCTTGGGCGGATATCGGGTTCGCTCTTCAAACGGCCGAAAATCTCGCGTAAGCGTGGCGTAAGCAACTCGCAAACGGTACGCACCCGTAGCTCAGCTGGATAGAGTGTCGGCCTCCGAAGGCGGATGTCAAGTCTGGCGAGAGCTTAGGGTGCTGGAAGAAAGAAGTGACTATACAAAGGCTTGGGCGGATATCGGGTTCGCTCTTCAAACGGCCCAAAATCTCGCGTAAGCGTGGCGTAAGCATCTCGCAAACGGTACGCACCCGTAGCTCAGCTGGATAGAGCGCCGCCCTCCGAAGGCGGAGGCCAGAGGTTCGAATCCTCTCGGGTGCGCCATTTTTCTCAATAAATACAAAGCCGTAAGATTTTTCCAATCTTCGAACAATGTGCTTACGCGTTGCTTACGTAGCCGACTGACGAAGCGATCCGCCGGAGTTTGTCATCAAGCGCCGGAGCGAGCTCTCGAATATCGCATGGGGCCGCTGGGATTGCCTCAGCCGATCTCAGACTACTGCGGCGGACGTGCCGAGATAAGCTCAAACACTGGTGCTGCGTCCATCACGAAACGGAAGTCGGCGACCTTTCCGCCCGCGTCCATGCGCATGATGCTGACGGCTGGCACAGTCGTTGCGGCGGCGCCCACTTGGAAGCGAACCTCGGCCTCAAGCACCGCGTTGAGTTCACCCAGCCATATTCCGCGGGGTTTGTGCTGAATCTGGTCAATCTGATCGAAGAAACCTCTCAACACATCTTCGATCGCTCCGATGCCGATTGCAGCATCCTGATTTCCGAAACGAAATTTGGCATTCGTCGCGTAGTAACTCAGTATCTTTTCGACATCGCGCGAGTCTACATCTTGAAAGTATTTTAGAACCCAGTCTTCGTTTGGAGTATCCTGCGACATCGACCCGTCCTCTAGACTGCTACCTTCGCAGCTATGCGCGCCACCTTCGCTCCTAGATATCGCGCACCCGCGAGATCTGTTTCCTTCGGTTGGCGACTGCCGTCTCCACCTGCGATCGTCGAAGCGCCATATGGTGAACCCCCGATCACGTCATCGAGATCCATCTGCGCCTGAAAGCCATAGTCTAGACCAACGATGGTCATGCCCATGTGTAGCAGGTTGGTCAGGATGGAGAATTGCGTCGTCTCTTGGCCGCCATGCTGTGTCGCCGACGACGTGAACGAAGCTCCGACTTTGCCGATCAGCTTGCCTTGCGCCCAAAGGCCGCCAGTCTGATCCCAGAAGGCCGCCATCTGGCTTGCCATTCGGCCATAACGCGTCCCGACGCCGACGATGATCGCGTCGTAATCCGGCAATTCGTCGACAGTCGCGATCGGCGCATCTTGTTCGAGTTTGAAATGAGCGGCTTCCGCTACTTCTTTCGGCGCGGTTTCGGGAACCCGTTTGATCGCAACTTCTGCTCCCCCTTCACGCGCGCCTTCGGCGACAGCGTTTGCCATCGTCTCAACGTGACCATAGCTCGAATAATAGAGCACAAGAACTTTTGCCATTTTCAGTCTCCTTTGTCAGGTTATTAAAGTCTGCAGGCTCACGGGGTTTCGCCTTTTCCGTCGTCGTCCCCGAGGTCGTGCAGCACAGCATATGATGTGTTGAGAACCCCCAGGGATGCGACGGCACCAGCGAGTTCGATCGCGTCGCATATCTCTTTCTCTGATGCGCCTGCTCTGCGTGCCGCCCGAATGTGCCATTTCACCGCTGGTGACGCTTGCGCCGCAAGCAAGGCGGTCAGAATGAGTTGGGTGGTCTTTTCGCTGAATGCATTGTTCGCAAAGGCATTGAGACGCGCCTTCTCTCCACGTGCGAGCAAGTCAGGCGAAGCCTTTGAGAGATAAGCGATGCGTTTTCCGGGCAGTGGTGGGAGAGTGCCGAACATGTCGACATACCTGTCTTCATAGCCCGTGCGATCTTCATTGTTGTCGTCGATCTTGCTCATGGTTGGTTCTCTGCTGCGGGTCTCATGTCTTCGCTGGGCGCGAGCCCGATCATCCGTCGCACCTCATCGGTTGGGAGGTTCGATATCTCCCGCACGTTATGAGTGATCGAATGGACGAACCGCGCGTATTGTCTGAGGAATGCTTCGTCCGTGAACGTCTCCGCCGCGGCATCCATCATCAGCCGCGCCCACCGGGCGCGTTGCTCTTCCGTGATCTTGAGGTTCATGTGCTTGTACATGACGAAACTAAGGTCGCCGCGTTCGCGCAAGTAGTCTCGCGGACCGCCAAAGACGACGGACAGCCAGGACGCGAGATGCACAGCATGGTCCGTAGCAGCCCTCGAGAACATTTTGCCGATCAGGTCGTCATCAAGCGCGGCTTCGTAAAACCTAGTCGTCATTGCCTGCAACTTCTCTGGGCTCGGAGGTGCTTTTGTCATGGTCTTTCATCCATTCACTTAACCTCAAAACCGGAACCGGAGCGTGAGTTCGAAGAAATCGACAGCCTTGCCCGGTGAGGTGTCTTTAAGGACGTCGCCCGGCTCAAAGTGGGTGTAGATGCCTGTCAGCAGCAGGTTGCGGCTGATCTCGTATTCGGCATTCACTGATAGAGAAGAGCCGACGTAACGTTCATCGCTGCCATCGCCGGGAGCGATCAGTAAGCCGCTGGGGGCGTAGACACCATCATTTCGGTTGAGACGAAAGAAGTTGTTGACGTCAGCCGTGACGGTCAATTTCTCCGTCGGATGGACCGTCAGAAACAGGTGCGCGTTAAAGAAATTGCGGGGGCCGAGGATCGCCGCTTCAGAAAAATAGTTCCCGCGCGGAAAGAGTGGATTGAAAGTCTGAAGGTCAGCGTCGTTCGGATCATCGTCGCCGCTGGCAATATTGGCGTTGAACGCGATACGAGGCCGCCAGGGCGTGTCGACGAAGGTGTAGCCAGTATCCGTCGCAACGGTCCAGGCAAGGATGTCACCTTGACCGAAGGACCCAAACTGAACCATCGCCTCCCAATTCCAGTCCCACGGCCCCTCACTGCCATAAAACCGGGTGCCCAATGTATGGCGCGTTTCGTCAGCCGTGCCCTGATCGAAGACGGCGCTGTCTTCATCGTAGCCCAGATAGAAAAAGTCGGCGCTTCCTGGCAGAAACGGGGCGTCGTGGCGAGTCGCATACACGCCCCACAAAAACTCATCTTGAAAAACCCTGTCGTCGAAGACGCCAGGTTCCTCGCCTCGGACGCCGAAGCCGAACGCATCCACGTCCCAGTTTTCGCCGAGCACACCCAGCCTTACGCCATCGAAAGTGCGCCGCACGTTCGGGCCGTCGCGAATGCTGACAAGACGGCCCGAACCTATGTTTAACTCCTGACGTCCGATCCGCGCGTAAGTCTCGACTCCGGGCCCGAGATCATCGCGCAGCTCGACAAAAAGATTCTGGAAATCGAGCTGATTTTCGTCGATCGGACCCGGACCTTCCAACTGACCTTCTGCAAAGGCGCTCGCTATCTCACCGTAGAAGCGTAGATTGCGACCGACCTGAAGATCAGCCGACAGCGCGTAGCGATGCAAGAACGCGCCATCGCCATCCTCTTCACCAGCACCAAAGCCCGGATTTGTGGTGATTTCGTAGCGTGCACGGGCTTCGCCGCCGAAAGAGAGAACAATCCGTTCATCGGGGGTGAGCGGGATGTATTTAAGATCGCTGAGGGGGCCAGGGTCGCATTCAGCGTCCCTGAGAAGCCTTGGGTCGAGCTCATATGGTATGAGCGGCAGAGGCGGACAGTCTTCCTCTTCCGCCAACGCCGGTTGAGCCACGATCAGACACGCAAGACAGGCTAGGAAAGCCCGCGAGATGATTAGATTTATGGAAGTAAGCTTTGCCTTCATGGCATCTCGAAGAGCAAAAGCTCCGCGCCGTTTGATCCGCACAGAGATACGTGGGGCTCGTTCTGAATGGCGACACCATCGCCCTCGCGCAGTTCACCGCCGTTAAGTTGCAGGATGCCGCGAACGACCTGAAGCCACGCCTTTCGATGATCAGCAAATTCATGCGTCAACGACTGATCGTCGCTCAAGCGACCGGCCAGTAGCCGAATGTCTTGATGGATCGTGACGGCGCCGTCGGTCCCGTCGCGATCTCCGACGAGACGCAACACGCCGGGGTCGTCCGCAATTGGAAATGTCTTCTGTTCGTATCCGGGCTCGCCGCCGTCCGCCTCGGGCAGAACCCAGATCTGGTAGAAATGCACCGGGTCGGTCTCGCTATGGTTGAATTCACTATGCCGGATGCCGGAACCAGCTGACATTCGCTGAACGTCTCCAGGCCGAATGACCGATCCATTGCCCAGCGAGCCCTGATGAGCCAGTGCACCTGAGATGACGTAAGTGATGATTTCCATGCTCTGATGGGCATGCTCGCCAAAGCCCGCACCCGGCGCGACCCGGTCGTCATTGATGACTCGGAGGTTTCCGAAGCCCATATGTGCGGGATCGTGATACCCGCCGAACGAAAAACTGTGGCGACTGTCCAGCCAGCCCATCTGGGTTCTGCCGCGCGTGCTCCTGTCGCGAAACTTGATCATTTGAGCTGTCCTTTGGTCGGCGTGAACATCGGCGGGGCCTTAAAGCGCTCGCCGCGCGGGTTGAGAAGGTCCGTGCAGGGAGGAAGTCGCCAGGGGTAAGACGGGGCACGGACCTTCTCTTGCGCCGCGATACGGCCGGGGGGGGTGGGCCGATATCGCGTACTTACCCCTCGATGAGGGGCTTCAGAATTTCTTCGTACATCACGCCCTGAATGGCCTGGCCGGTGGGACTGGCCCAGTCGGTGGCGAGCTCTGCCATGACCTGATTGGTCGAGGTTATCGTAACGCCAGCAGTGCGCATCCGCTCGACCGAAATATCGTCGGCCGCCTGCGTCGGCGAGCCGCCGCCATCGACGACGACTTGCACGTCATAGCCGTCTTGGAGCGCACTGATTGCGGGATAGACGGTGCACACGTCGTTCGTCAGGCCCGCCATGATGAGCTTCTTGCGACCGGTCGCTTCGACAGCGGACTTGAACGGCTCATAGGTCCAAGCGTCGACGACGCCGGGTCGCTTCACCCGTGCGGCGTGCGCGTCCGGCGCCAGTTCCGCAAGGTCGTCGTAAAGCGGTCCCTGAAAATGATCTTCTTGCGACGTCGTGAGCACCAGCGGCATATTCGCGGCGACGGCCGTGCGCGCCAGCGCCCGCACATTGGCGAGCAAATGCGCGGCGTCGATGTTGCGGGCCAGTCTTGATGTGCCGACCTGATGATCGATCAGCAGCATCGCGGCGTTTTCGGTGGTGAAGAGGTTTTTCATTGTGAGTTTCCCTTGCCAGAACTGTGTTGGCGAAGAGACTTTGCTTTCGTTGGATCAATGAAGAACGCTGCGGTCTCTAAGCTCGTTTAATCTCACCACGCTCGCCAGCCAAAGTATTCTAGTGACAACTTGGCATTCGGGATTCTTGCTCGGCAGGTCGTGTGATGCCGCCTGATTGATCTGTCGCTGTGTTTCCCACCTGAATAAGAGCCGCTTCGTGAGAAGATCCGTCTACGTTGTCTGCATGGCGTAAAGGCATCAAAATTGGCGACTCACGCCAAAGATTGACGCATGCGAAAGGGAGAATTCGGCGAAAGTGACTATTTCGTTTCGCGCTGGTCGGCAGCGACGAGCGCAACAGCCATTGCAAGCTCGTTCATGAGCTCGTCAGCGGCACTCAAGGCGGTTTTCATCTGAAAGAAGCCGTGCACCATTCCCGGATACCTGGTGAGCGTAACATGCACGCCATCATCGCGCAGACGAGCGGCATAGGCTTCGCCTTCGTCGCGCAGTGGGTCCGCCCCTGCGGTGATGATAAAGGTTCTGGGAAGACCGGACAGGTCGCTCGACGCCAACGGCGACAGATACGGAGAAGATAAGTCCGCGCCACCAGCGGCATAGAGCCGTATGTTGCGATCCATATCACGCCGATTGATGACGTAGCCGTCGAACGCGTCGATCGAGGCGTAGGCCCTGTCCAGACGCAGATCGGTGTTCGGATAGATCAGGATCTGCGCGTCGGGCTCAGGGTAACCATCGTCCCGGATGCGCAAGGCTGTCGCCGCTGCGATATTGCCGCCAGCGCTGTCGCCCATCAGGATAACGCTTGTGGGTCTCGCGCCAAGTTCAGCGGCATGTTCGTTCGCCCAAAGATACGCGGCCAGAGCATCGTCCAGAGCGGCAGGATGCGGATGCTCTGGCGCCAACCGGTAGCTGACCGCAAGCACCGCGGCCTCCGAGAACGCTGTGAGATCGCGCAAAGTCGGATCGTGTGTGTCCAATCCGCCCGCTGTAAAACCCCCGCCATGGAAATAGACAATGAGTGGTTTGTCTTCGGCGTTGGGCGGCAGGTACAACCTTGCTCCAATTTGCCGATCTGAAACCTCAATCAGAAGGTCACGGATAACCGAAACTTCGGCGGGTACTCCTGCGAGCGGGACAGTCTGGCGATATCCTTCACGGCTCATCTCAACCCAGGCTGTATCGTCCGCAACGGCGTTGGGGGTGGAGGACGCCGATTGTTCGAACGCCTCCAGCAACTGAGCAGCCTCAGGATCAAGCGCATTGTCAGTGGTCTGCGCAGATCCAACGCTGAAACATGCGCATAACAGAAGCGGCGCGATCATGGCTGCGCGCATGTTTCTATTCCTTGATTTTGAACCCGTCGCCAGACGGGAAATCCGGATCGGTCTCGGCGCGATAGGCGGGGTTCGCGTCGGGCGCTGGTACGCGCTCGGCAGTCTCCATCGTGCTCAGCCCGGCCTTGAACGCGGCAAGAAGCTCAGGGGTAGGCGTGACGTTTCCGCTCGCGAAAAGCGGTGTCTGCGCCGCCTTGATGGCTGTTGCCACGCGCGCGACGTTGGCGCCGTGATGATAGGCGCAGTCGAGTGCTGACGCGGTTGGCCAGATCGCCTCCAGTTTCGGGCCGCCGGTTCGAACCGCCGGACCCCAATGGAGGCACGCGTGGTCGCCGCCTGGCGTCGATTTCGGTAAGGGAACAATGATCAGGCCGTTGGCCGCCATCGCCGCGGACATGCTGAGTTGACAGAGTTCCGCCCCGGCTCCGGCATCGCCATGCCCTCCGCCGACAGAAAAGGTCGCGCCGACCATCCCCACCATGGCATCGTCAAGCCACAATTGCTCCAGAACCTGCTCGACAAAGACTTTCACCCGGTGGTGCATGCTGCGGTGCCGGACTGGCGTGCCCATGATCAGCGCATCGCAGGCGAGAATGTCCTCATGGCTGACTTCGTGTCCAGTGACGAGCAGGCGCGGATCGGCTTCGGCAACGGAATTGACGCCGGCGATGACGCGCTCGGCGACGCGGCGTGTGGTGTTGGTGTCAGTGGTGTAGACAACCATCACGCGCGGCTTTGCAGAGGTTTGTGGGGCCGCATCATTCTGAGCGTGTGCTGCCGTTGCGCCAAGAGTAGCCAAGCCAGCCGCGCCCAGCGCAGCCCCTCCAAGAAATCGCCGCCGGGTACGGTCCACCAATGCGCGCTTCTCATCGTCATCACCCGCGGCGATGACTTCCTGTTCGAGAATTTCCACCAGCCGCTCGGGCGAGAGGTCCGGATCGTCCAGAGTTCGATTGTTCATGTCTCACCTCGCAAAAACTTGGCTTATGCGAGATATTAGCAACCGACGCTCCATCACTCTTCCGAACCATCAGCCCGTTCGGAATTCTTGCTTGGAAGGCCGGATCAGAGCGGCGATTGGTCCCGTATGACCTCGTAGAGCGCCGGATCGAAAGTGCAGACCCTGGCATAAGCACCGGCAAAGCGGCGGATATCGGGATCTAACAAGGCCCGACGGTATAGCTCCGAGCTTTGCCATTCCGCGACGTTGATATGCGTGAACGGCGCCGTTTGGCCCGGGGGTTGTTCGGCGGCGGCGCGACAGAGGCGGGCCGAGATATATCCGTCCGAGCGGCGGAAGATGTCGCCGGTCTGGTCCCAGAGGTTCAGAAACTCCGCCTCCCGCCCGTCGAAGACGCGGAACGGATTGATAAGCAGGATCACGTCTTGATCTCTGCCCTGTATTTCCCCGGCGTCGTCCCGACTTTCTGGCGGAACACATCGGTCATGTGGCTCTGAGATGAGAAGCCGGTGGCGACGGCAATCTCGGCGAGGGGCATCACGCTGGTCCGCAGCATATCTTTCGCCCGCGCGATGCGGCGGCGCAGCAGGAACTGGTGCGGGCTGAGGCCCGTCGCCTGC
>JBCCCB010000036.1:0-19574 GCA_039033775.1 Pseudomonadota bacterium
CGGTAACCGCCACCGGGTCTCAGGCGCGCATCTGGGGGCGCATGTCGTCGGCCGAGATGCCGGCGACCGAGGTCGGCTTCTTCATGGCGTCGCGGCGGAAGGGCTCGCCCAGTTCCTGGTTCAGGACGCATTCGATGAAGGTGGTGACCCCATCCTCCATTTGCGCCTTCACAGCGGTGCGCAGAACGTCTGTCATCTGCTCCATGCCGCGCACCTGCACGCCTTTCAGGCCGCAGCCCTCGGCGATCTTGGCGTATTCAACGCCCTGGTTCAGCTCGGTCCCGACGAAGTTGTCCTCGAACCAGAGCGTGGTGTTCCGCTTCTCGGCGCCCCATTGGTAGTTCCGGAAAATCACCATCGTGATCGGCGGCCAATCGCCCCGGCCGCAGGCGGTCATCTCGTTCATGGAGATGCCGAAAGCGCCGTCGCCCGCGAAGCCGATGACCGGCACATCGGGGCAGGCGATCTTGGCACCTAGGATCGATGGCAAGCCGTATCCGCAGGGGCCGAAGAGGCCGGGGGCCAGGTACTTCCGGCCCGCTTCGAAGGTCGGGTAGGCGTTGCCGATGGCACAGTTATTGCCGATGTCCGACGAGATGATCGCATCGCGCGGCATGGCCGACATGATCGCGCGCCAGGCTTGGCGGGGGCTCATGCGGTCGGGCTCGCGGTCGCGGGCCCGTTCGTTCCAGTTGGTGCCGGGATCGTCGTCTTCGTGATCCATGGAGGAGAGTTGCTGCGCCCAGGCGGATTTGGTCTGGGCGATGGTGGCCTTGCGGTCCTCGCGCCCCACGTCTCCGGCATTGTCCGCCAGTTTTTCCAGGATCGCCTCGGCGACTAGTTTCGCGTCGCCTTGGATGCCGACGGTCACCCGCTTGGTCAGGCCGATCCGGTCGGAGTTGATGTCCACCTGAATGATTTTCGCATTCTTCGGCCAATAGTCGATCCCGTAGCCGGGCAGGGTCGAGAACGGATTGAGCCGGGTGCCGAGCGCCAGAACGACATCGGCCTTGGCGATCAACTCCATCGCGGCCTTAGAGCCGTTATAGCCCAAAGGCCCGACCGAAAGCGGGTGCGAGCCGGGGAAGGCGTCGTTGTGCTGGTAGCCGCAGCAGACGGGCGCATCCAAACGCTCGGCCAAGGCGGCGGAGGCGGGGATGGCCCCCGCGAGGACAACGCCCGCACCGTTCAGGATGACGGGGAACTTTGCGCTGGACAGAAGCTCGGCCGCTTGCGCGACGGCTGCCTGCCCACCCTGGGGGCGCTCCAGTTGCACGACCTGGGGTAGGTCGATGTCGATGACCTGGGTCCAGTAATCACGCGGCACGTTGATCTGCGCGGGTGCCGAGCCGCGCCAGGCCTTCTCGATCACCCGGTTCAGGACCTCGGCGATGCGGGACGGGTCGCGGACCTCTTCCTGATAGCAGACCATGTCGGCAAACAGCCGCATCTGCTCGATTTCCTGGAAGCCGCCCTGGCCGATGGTCTTGTTGGCCGCCTGGGGCGTGACCAGCAGCATGGGCGTGTGGTTCCAATAGGCCGTCTTGATGGGCGTCACGAAGTTGGTGATGCCCGGCCCGTTCTGCGCGATGGCCATGCACATCTTTCCCGACGCCCGCGTGAACCCATCGGCGATCATGCCCGCGCTGGTCTCGTGGGCGCAGTCCCAGAACTTGATGCCCGCCGCCGGGAACAGGTCCGAGATCGGCATCATGGCCGAGCCGATGATGCCGAACGCGTTGTCGATCCCATGCATCTGGAGGACTTTGACGAAGGCCTCTTCGGTGGTCATTTTCACGGGTGTATTCCTTTGTGTTTGGCGTCAGGGGTCAGGCCGTCACCGGGCGCGTGGCCCCGGCGCGGCGGTCCTCCAGGATCAGGTCGGAGGCTTTCTCTCCGATCATGATCGCGGGGGCATTGGTGTTGCCCGAGACGATCTCGGGCATGATCGAGCAATCGGCGACGCGCAGGCTGCCCACGCCATGGACCCGCAGGCGGGCATCGACGACGGCATCCGTGCCGCTGCCCATTTTGCAGGTCCCGGTCGGGTGGTAGATCGAGACGGAGTTGTTGCGCGCCCAATCCAGCGTGCCCTCGTAATCGTCCATGGCGAGGTCGGCGGTCGGGCGGAATTCCTCGGCGATCTTGCTGTCCAGCGGCGCGGAGCGGGCGATGCGGCGGGCGATTTTCACACCCTCGACCAGGGTCCGGCAATCGGTCTCGGTCGCCAAATAGCCGGGATGGATCGTCGGGTAGACGCGGATGTCGGGCGAGGCGAGCTTGATCTCGCCTCGGCTTTCTGGCCGCAACTGGCAGACCGACACGGTGAAGGCCGAGAAGGGGTGGACGCCTTCTCCGGGGCTATCGGCGGACCAGGGCTGGATATGGAACTGGATGTCGGGTGTCGCCACATGGTCGCCGGTGCGAAGAAACCCGGTGGCCAGGCTGGCGGCCATCGTCATTGGACCGGCGCGGAACATGGCGTATTTCAGGGCGATCCGGGCCTGGTTGAAGAGGCTGCGCACCTCGTCGTTCAGAGTCGGTTCATTGCACTTGAAGACCAGGCGGGCCTGCAGGTGATCCTGAAGGTTCTTGCCCACGCCCGGCAGGTCCTGCTTCACCTCGATCCCATGTTCCTGCAGTTGGGCCGCTTCACCCAATCCGGAACACATCAGGACCTGCGGTGACCCGATCGCGCCCGAAGACACGATTACCTCGGCCGCCGCGCGCGCCGTAAGGGTGTCCCCCGCCTGGTCCCGATAGACGACTCCGGTGGCGCGTCCCCTTTCGATCAGGATCTGCTGGGTCTGGGCATGGGTAATGACCCGTAGGTTTTCGCGCCCCTTCGCGGGTTTGAGGAACGCGACCGCGCTGGAACACCGCCGCCCGTTCTCGGCCGTCAGTTGAAAGTAGCTGACGCCTTCCTGCGTGGCCCCGTTGTAATCCGGGTTGAACGGATATCCGGCCGTCTGCGCCGCCGCGACCCAGGCATCGCAGATGGGCCGTTGCAGGCGCATGTTCGACACCGCCAGCGTGCCCTGGTCGCCGTGGAAGTCGTCGGCCCCGCGCTCCTGCTTCTCCGAGCGTTTGAACAGCGGCAACACATCATCCCAGCCCCAGCCCGGATTGCCCATCTGGCGCCAGCGGTCGTAATCCTCGGGCTGGCCACGCACATACAGCAACCCGTTCAGCGACGACGACCCGCCCAGCACCTTGCCGCGCGGCCAATCCAATTGCCGGCCGTTCAGGCCGGGATCGGGTTCCGTCCGGTAGCACCAATCGACGGACGGGTTGTGCATCGTCTTGAAGTATCCGACCGGAATGTGAATCCACGGATTCCAATCACGGCCCCCCGCTTCCAGCAGGATCACCTTGATCGACGGGTCCGCAGACAGGCGATTCGCCAGGACGCAGCCGGCAGAACCCGCGCCGACGATCACGTAATCCGCTGACACGTCCGACATTTTTGGTCGCTCCCAAGGTTTGTCTGGCGCTGAGGAAGAATTGTCTTGCCAGATCGACCATAAATTGAGCAATAATGAGACCGCAAGTATCAATTTTGCGCATCTTTGGGAGGATGAAGAGATGAAGGCTGCAAAGGCCCTAAGCCAAGTGTCGCGCCGCGACCTGCTCAAGCTTACCGGCACCTACGGGTTGTCATCGGTCGTAATGGGAGCGGCGACGCTGACCGGTGTCGTCACGCTACCGTCGCTCGCCCGCGCCGCTGAGTCCACCTACGAAAAGCGCTTCGCCAACGAGCCGAAGCACACGCTCAAGATGGGCGCGTCCGGCTTCAACGCCCGCAACCTGCTGATCGAACGGGCCGGTGTGCTAGAATTCGCCCGCGACCTTGAGGAGCGGACCGAAGGCGAAATCCGCATCGAATTCATCGGTGACAACCAGATTTGCGGCCAGTTGAACTGCGCTGAAAAGGCCCAACTGGGCGTGGTGGACATGTATGCGGCGTCCACCCAGAACTCGGCCGGTGCCGTGCCCTACCTGAATGTGCTGGACTACGCCTATATGTTCCCGAGCCGGGCGGCACAGTATTACTTCTTCTACAGCCCCGCCTCGCAGCGCCTGCTGCGCGAGCCGTTGGAGAAGCGCCACGGCCTGAAGTTCCTGTTCACCCATGCCGAACTGCGCGGCATCCAGATGGGCCAGTCCTTTGCAGACAAGCCCACGGTCACCAAGCTGGAAGAGTTGTTCGGCACCCGCAACCGGGTCACCGGCACGCAGCTGGGCCGCATCGCCATGCAGCTTCTCAACCTGAACCCGACACCCATCGCCTGGGAGGAGACACTGGACGGCCTGCGCCAGGGCCTAGTCGACGGAGCCGAGACCTGGGCCTCGGCCGTGGCTTATGCCAACATGTCGCCGGTTGTCAGCCAGTCGGTCGATCTGCGCTTCTTCTGCGGCACCGAGCATACCGGCATGTCCGCCGAGAAGTTCGACAGCCTGGAGGCGCATCTGCAAGACGCGATCATGGAATCCGCCTATCTGGCGCAGGTCCACGTCCAGGCCGCCAACGAGGCCGCTTTGGTCAACACGGTCGGCTATTCCGACCCGATCCTGCCCGGTACGATCTTCGCCGAAAACAACGTGCGCGTGGCCTTCCTGGCCGACGATCAGATCAAGATGGCCGAAGAGATGTGCTCGCCCGAGTTCAATCCGGGCCCCTGGGAGCAGTGGCGCGAGCGGATCAATAACTGGCAGGGTGGCGCGGACACCTACCAGGAGATCTACGATGTCGCGCGCGAGATTCCGGCCGATATGAAGGCCGAGAATGTCGAGCCCCGCCGGTGGTGGCGCTCGGCCTGACCCCGAACAAGGGTCGGTTCCAGGTCGGAGGGCGGCGGAAGATCGCCCTCCGGCCGCTCAGCGACGGGTCCCGCCGCTATTCCTTGAGACGAGGGAGCGCCTGACATGGGCAACTGGTTCACCGGGGCGGGCGAGATCTTCGCAGCCTTCTTTTCCAACGATTCCTTCATGGTCCGGCAAGCCTTACGAGAGCCGGCAGCCTGGCCCCTGGGCCTGGTCATCACGATTATCGGCGGGATGGTCTTCTACTATCTCTACCGGGCGATCCCCTGGGTCGAGCGCAAGCTTGAGCCCACGATCATGGTCACCTCGTACCTGATGATCGGAGGGATCATCTTCGTCGAGGTCATCCGCCGCTTCACCTTCGGGCAGCAGGCGCCCTGGTCCACCACGATCCCGCCCTTCCTGTTCCTGATCATGACTTGGGTCGGCTGCAGCTATAACGTGAAGCTGCGGACCCATCTGGCCTTCGCCGAGTTCCGGACGGCCCTGCCGCGGGGGGGGCAGATGGTTTGCCTGACCATCGACGCCCTGCTTTGGATCGGGTTCTCCTGGGTCGTCATCGTGACGTCGTCGCGGATGGTCGCCAACTCCGCCTCGAACTTCCAGATCATGCTGGGCACTGATAACGTGCTGCAATGGTGGTTCCTGGTCTCGGTCCCCTTAGCCTTCTTGATGCTGGCGGGCCGTGTGATCGAGAATTGGGTAGACGATTACCGGAACTACAAATCTGGCGCGCCGCTGATCGAGCAAGCCGTGATCGGAGCCGACTGACATGACCGACGGCACCATCATCACCCTCATCTCCATCGGCGTGACCATCTTGTTCATGATGGGGACGCCGGTCTTCCTGGTCATCGGCTACTGGGTCATCGGCATGTCCTTCGTGCTGGGCCTGCCGCTCGACAATATCGGCGCGGCCCTGGCCGACGTGTTCACCGACGGCTTCGCGCTTCTGGCCATGCCGCTCTTCATCCTGACGGGCGACCTCATCAACCGGTCCGGCATCGCGCGACGATTATCGGATTTCGCCTATGCCTGCCTCGGCTGGCTGCGCGGCGGGCTGGCCATGGCGTCGCTCGGCGCCTGCGGGCTTTTCGCCGCCATCTCCGGCTCCAACTCGGCTACGACGGCCACCATCGGGTCCATGTTGCATCCCGAGATGGTTAAAGGCGGCTACGACGAACGCTTCTCGGCCGCCACGGCAGCGGCGGGCGGCACGGTGGGCATCATCATCCCGCCCTCGATCATCTTCATCGTCTACGGCTTCTTGATGAACCTGCCGATCTCGGACCTGTTCGTCGCGGGCATCATCCCAGGTGCGCTGATGGTCGCGGCCATGATGCTGGCCTGCTGGATCATCTGTACCATGAACGGCTGGGGCTACCTGATCGCCCTCAGCCCGCTGCGGGTCTTCAAGACGGGTCTGGGCGCCTGGCTGGGGTTCTTCGCCATCGGGCTGGTCCTGTGGGGGATCTACACCGGCAAGTTCTCCCCCACCGAGGCGGCGGGCGTGACCGTGGGGTTCTGTGTCCTGGTGGGCTTCATCTGCCTGGCGATCAACAAGCTGACCCGGCACGAGGAAGAGGCCCCTCTGGAAGACCGCACCATCGCCGAAATGCTGGTCGTGCGCGGCTTCGGCCCGCTGGAGCTGCCGTCGATCACCATGCGCTCGTCCCAGATTACCGGCATCCTGGCGCCGCTGATCGCCGTCTCGGTGGTGATGCAGCAGATCCTGTCGGTTCTGGGGGCGCAGCAGATCATCGGCGATTTCGTCACGTCTATGGGCGGCTACTATGCGGTGCTGTTCACGGCGATGGCCATCGTCTTCGTCTGCGGCATGGTCCTGGAAAGCCTACCGGTGACGATCATCCTGGCCCCGATCCTCGCGCCTATCGCCCATTCCGTGGGCGTCGAGCCGGTGCAGTTCGCGGTGATCTTCCTGGTGGGCGCGTCCATCGGGTTCATCACGCCGCCCTATGGCTTGAACCTCTATGTGGCGTCGGGCGTGACGGGCGTGCCGTATTTCCGCTTACTGCGGTACACCTGGCCTTATCTGATCGCCCTGATCTCGGTATGGATCATCGTGGCGTTGGTGCCGTCGCTGTCGACGCTGCTGCTGCCGGATAACCTATAGGTGCCAAGATGGACGGGGACAGCCCGCGCGATACCATTCCGACGAACCTAAGACTTCTTCTGGTTCTTGAGGAGGTCGCCAAGGCCGGTGTCCCCGTCACGCCCACCGAGGTGAATACGGCCCTGGACCTGCCGAAGCCGACGATCCACCGGCTCTTCGCGACCCTGGAGGAGGAAGGATTTCTGCAACGCGACATTGACGGGCGGGCCTATTCGCCCGGACCGCGGATGCGGCGTCTGGCGTCGGGCATCCTGTCGTCGCTGCGGATCCGTACGGCACGCCAAGCGATCCTGCGCCGTCTGAGCCGCGAAATCGGCGAGACTTGCAACATCGCGCTGCCCGACCGCGACGCGATGATCTACTTGGAACGGGTCGAGACGGAATGGCCTCTGCGCATCCAATTGCCCCAGGGCACGCGGGTGCCGTTCCATTGCACGGCCAGCGGGAAGATGTATCTCAGCTCGCTGGCGGCCAGCCATCTGGAGCGATATCTGAATGCTGCCGATCTCCGGAAGCATACGGCGAACACCATCACCGACCGGGACGCCCTGCGGGCCGAGATCGAGACGGTGAAGGGGCAACGTTACTCCCAAGATCGAGAGGAGTTCATGCAGGACATGATCGCACTGGCCGTGCCCATCCTGGACCCCCATGGTCGGCTGATGGCCACCCTGTCCTTCCACGCGCCGACGCAGCGCTTCGATGCGGCGGCTTCGCTGGATCATCTGGACGCGCTGCGGCTGGCATCCTCGGAGTTGAGCCAGTTGGTTCAGGAGGATCCGAACGCCGATCCGGATGGCTAAGGCGTTTTGCGACACACCCGACAGACAGCTTTTCGCGCAACGCTTTCGCGTGCCGATCAAAGGCCCGCCGTCAGGTTGATTTGACTTCGGCACCGAGGGCCGCCGACAGATCCGCCGCCGCCTCTGTTACCGCTTGGGCCAGCGCGGGTGTCTGCTCGATCGAGACGCGGCTGACGGGACCTGACGCCGACAGGCCCGCCACGGCTTCGCCGTGCCAGTCGAAGACGGGTGCCGCGATGCAGCGCATGCCGTCGTTCTTTTCCTCGTCGTCGATGGCATAGCCGCGCGCGCGGGCGATCTGTAGGTCGGATTGCAGCGCGTCGAGATCGGTCAAGGTCCGGTCCGTGAACCGCTCAAGTGGCGATCTGGCCACCAGATGGGCAAGCCGTTCCTCCGACATCTGAGCCAGAAGCGCCTTGCCAATACCCGAAGCGTGCATGGGCGATAGCGTTCCTGGCGGGAAGAAGGCGCGGATCGAGGCGTGACTCTCCACCTGGCTGACGAACAGGACGTGATCGTTCCGCGCGATGCCGAGATTGGCGGTTTCACCCGTGGCCTCCATCAATCGGCGCAGGATCGGCCGGGCTCGCTCCACGACGGAGGTCCGGCGCAGGTAGCGGGCGCCGATCAGAAAGGCCTGGGGGCCGATATGCCAGAGCTGCGCGACCGCATCGAATTCGACCAACCCGCGAGCTTCGAGCGTCACGAGGATGCGGTAGATCGTAGCTGCCGATTGATCGAGATCGTCGGCTATTTTGGACAGGGTCGCGCCGGGCAAGGTCGACAGGTGGTCCAGCGCCGAGATCGCCCGGTCTAGCGCCTTCACCGTATTTTGGCCGGTCTTGTCGTCCCAGGCTTTCGGCCGTCCCCGGTTGCGGTGTGGCCGGGCGGTTTCGGCAGGGATATCGGACGCCTGCTTCATTCTTGAAAGGCACTTTCGCAGTATGAAAAAATACAAACCATTGTTATTATGAAGTATTCTCGCATTAAATCTCTTTCTGAAAAGATTTTTCAAAAAAATTGTATGGCTGGTGGGGACCGTTTAGTCAAGGGCAGCGGAGGAGGAGACCGTTATCATGAGCTTTCAGAATCCCGTCTTCATTCCAGGCCCAACCAACATGCCGGAACGGGTCCGGCGCGCCTGCGACATGCCGACCCTGGATCATCGGTCCAGCCTGTTCGCCGATATCCTGCACCCGGCCCGCCACGGCGTGCGCGCCGTGATGAAATCAGCCACCGCCGAGATTTTCATCTTCCCATCCACGGGCACCGGCGGGTGGGAGACGGCCATCACCAACACCCTGTCGCCCGGCGACACGGTCCTGGCCGCCCGCAATGGGATGTTCAGCCAGAAGTGGATCGACATGTGCCAGCGCCACGGGCTGGACGTGCGGATTATCGACGTTCCTTGGGGCGAGGGCATTCCCGTGGACCGCTTCGCCGAGGCCCTGGCCGAGGATGGCCAGCACAAGATCAAGGCCGTTCTGACGACTCATAACGAGACGGCGACCGGTGTCCGTTCTGATATCGCGGGCATCCGCAAGGCGCTCGACGGGGCCGGTCACCCGGCCATGCTGTTCGTCGATGGTGTCAGTTCCATCGGTTCCATGGAGTTCCGCTTCGACGATTGGGGCGTGGACGTCGCTGTCACGGGATCGCAGAAGGGCTTCATGATGCCCGCCGGTCTGGGGATCGCCGCGTTTTCCGCGAAGGCCATGGCGGCGGCGGACGGGGCCGGTCTGCCGCGCACCTATTTCGACATCCGCGACATGGCCGCGGGATATGCCGTCGACGCCTATCCCTATACGCCCTCGGTCGGGCTGCTGAACGGTTTGAAGGTGGCCAGCGGGATGCTGCTGGACGAAGGGTTGGACAACGTCTTCGCCCGCCATGCCCGCATCGCCGGCGGGGTGCGTGCCGCCATCCATGCCTGGGGCTTGCAGCTTTGCGCCGCTCGTCCCGATCTCTACTCCGACACGGTCAGCGCGATCCGCACGCCCGAGGGCTTCGACGCGGCCAAGATCGTCGCACGCGCCAGCGAAACCTACGGCGTTGCCTTTGGGGCCGGGCTGGGCCAGGTGGCCGGGAAAGTCTTCCGCATCGGGCATCTGGGCAGCCTGACCGACGTGATGGCTTTGTCCGGGATCGCCACGGCCGAAATGGTGATGGCCGATCTGGGCCTCGACATCACGCTCGGCTCCGGCGTCGCGGCGGCGCAGGATCACTATCGTAGCACGGTCCAGCCCGTCACCCTGGCGGCGGCCTGATGGAGGGGGGCATGAAGGATATCATCGAACCGAACATCCCCACGTGGGACGATGTCGTCGCGGCCCATGACCGGATCAAGCCCCACATCCACCGGACGCCGGTCCTGACCTCGACCTATTTCAACGAACTGACGGGCGCCGAGCTGTTCTTCAAATGCGAGAATTTCCAGAAGGCGGGCGCCTTCAAGGTGCGCGGCGCGTCGAACGCTGTGTTCGGCCTGTCCGAAGACGACGCGATCAAGGGCGTCGCCACCCATTCGTCGGGGAACCACGCTCTGTCGCTGAGCTATGCGGCAGGGCGGCGGGGCATTCCCTGCCATGTGGTCATGCCGCGCACCGCGCCCGAGGCGAAGAAGGCGGCCGTCCGGGGCTATGGCGGGATCATCACCGAATGCGAGCCCTCGACCACCAGCCGTGAGGCCGTCTTTGCCGAGGTGCAGGCCCGGACAGGCGCGAATTTCGTCCATCCCTATAACGACCCGCGCGTCATTGCGGGGCAGGCCACCTGTTCGCGCGAACTGACCGAGCAGGTGGACGGGCTCGACGCCGTGATCGCGCCCATCGGCGGGGGCGGCATGGTGTCGGGCTGCTGCCTGACGCTGTCCACCATCGCGCCGCAGGTCGAAATCTACGCCGCCGAACCCGAACAGGCGGACGATGCCTATCGCAGCTTCAGGGCGGGTCACATCATCGCCGACGACGCGCCCGAGACCATCGCCGACGGCCTGAAGGTGCCGTTGAAGGAGATCACCTGGCATTTCGTGTCCAACCACGTGACCGACATCCTGACCGCCAGCGAGGACGAGATCGTAGCGGCCACGAAGCTGACCTGGCAGCGCATGAAGATCGTGATGGAGCCGTCCTGCGCCGTGCCGCTGGCCGCCATCCTGAAGAACCCGGACGTCTTCCGCGGCAAGCGGGTCGGCGTGGTCGTCACCGGCGGCAATGTGGACATGGACAAGCTGCCCTGGATGGCCGCCTGAGCCCGAAGTCACAGCAATTCAGATATTTGGAGTGAGATGATGAAGGATGTGATCGACTATACTGACCTTGACGTTGGCTACGACGTGCCCGCCTTGCCCGGCATGGACGAGGCCGACATCCAGACGCCCAGCCTGGTGCTGGACCTGGATGCGCTGGAACGAAACATCAAGAAGATGGGCGACTACGCCAAGGCCCACGGGATGCGCCACCGCGTGCATGGCAAGATGCACAAATCGGTCGATGTGGCGCTGCTCCAAGTCGAACTGGGCGGGGCCTGCGGCGTCTGCTGTCAGAAAGTGTCCGAGGCCGAGGTCTTCGCCCGGGGCGGCATCAAGGACGTGCTGGTGTCGAACCAGGTCCGCGCGCCCGCCAAGATCGACCGCCTGGCCCGTATGCCCAAGCTGGGCGCGCGGACGATCTGCTGCGTCGACGACGTCGCCAATGTGGCCGATCTTAGTGCCGCGGCGCAGACGCACGGCACCGAGATCGAGTGCCTGGTCGAGATAGATTGCGGCGCCGGCCGATGCGGCGTCACGACCACACCGGCCGTGGTCGAGATCGCCAAGGCCTTGGACGCCGCGCCGGGCCTGAAATTCGCGGGCATTCAGGCCTATCAGGGCGCCATGCAGCATCTGGACAGCTATGAGGATCGGAAGGCCAAGATCGACGTTGCCGTGGCCATGGTGAGGGATGCCGTGGACACGCTGAAGGCCGAGGGGATCGACTGCGACATCGTCGGGGGTGGCGGCACCGGCTCCTACTATTTCGAGTCGAATTCCGGCGTCTACAACGAGCTGCAATGCGGGTCCTACGCCTTCATGGATGCCGATTACGGCCGGATCCTCGACAAGGACGGTAATCGGATCGATCGGGGCGAATGGGAGAATGCGCTGTTCATCCTGACCTCCGTGATGAGCCACGCCAAGGCCGACAAGGCCATCGTGGATGCCGGACTGAAGGCGCAATCCGTGGATAGCGGCCTGCCGGTCATCTTCGGACGGGACGATGTGGAATACGTGAAATGTTCGGACGAACACGGCGTCGTCGCCGATCCCGATTGCATTCTGAAGGTGAACGACAAGCTGAAGCTGGTCCCGGGCCATTGCGACCCGACCTGCAATGTCCACGATTGGTATGTGGGCGTGCGCGGCGGCAAGGTCGAAACCCTCTGGCCGGTCTCGGCGCGCGGGAAGGCGTATTGATGGACGGCCCGGCATCCGACAGCCACCATCTGGCCATCGTCCCCGAGGGGATGGTGGCCGACCTGGTCACCCGCAAGGCCGCCTTCGACGCGGTCGAGAAGGTCTTCGCGGCCATGGCCGCGGGCGACGCCTATAATTTCCCCGTCGTGCGCGAGGCCATCGGCCACGAAGACGCACTCTACGGGTTCAAGGGCGGGTTCGACAGCGCGGGCGGCGTGTTGGGCCTGAAGGCCGGGGGCTATTGGCCCCACAACCTGGAGAGGCGGGGGCTGATCAACCACCAATCGACGGTCTTCCTGTTCGACCCGGATAGCGGGCGTGTGGCGGCAATGGTGGGTGGCAACCTGCTGACGGCGCTGCGCACGGCGGCGGCCTCATCGGTGTCGATCAAGCACTTGGCGCGGCCGGATGCCAAGGTGCTCGGCATGGTCGGGGCGGGGCATCAGGCGACGTTCCAGATGCGGGCCGCGCTGGAAACACACCCTTTCGAGAAGGTCATCGGCTGGAACCTGCATCCTGAGATGCTGCCCAACCTGGCGAAGGTGGCCGACGCGGCGGGCCTGCCCTTCGAGGCGGTGGACCTGCCCGATATGACCCAGGCGAATGTCATCATCACCATCACATCGTCCTTCGCGCCCACGCTGCTGGCTGACCATGTCAGCCCTGGCACCCATCTGGCCTGCATGGGAACTGACACGATGGGCAAGCAGGAGGTCGAGGCGGCGCTTCTGTCGCGGGCTACCGTGTTCACCGACGAGGTGGCGCAATCCATCTCGATCGGCGAGGCGCAGCACGGCATCGCGGACGGATCGCTTGCCGAGAGCGACGTGGCCCAACTTGGTGCCGTCATCAACGGTACGCATCCGGGGCGGACCAGCGTGGAGGAGATCACGCTTTTCGACGGAACCGGCGTGGGGCTGCAGGACCTGGCCGTTGCGGCCTCGGTCGTCGACGCGGCGGTCGAGAGCGGGGTCGCGACCATCGTCCCGCTCTAGCCGCGCCCGAGGCAGGCGGCGAAGCTCCGCCACATCGGCCCAAATCGGCCGATGCGGGGCGGGGTCAATCGCTCGACCGGAACGTCAGCGCCGCGCCGTTGATGCAGTAGCGCAGGCCGGTCGGCTTCGGCCCATCGGGAAAGACATGGCCCAGATGGCCGTCGCACCGGGCGCAATGTACCTCGGTGCGTTTCATGAACCAGGAATTGTCCTCGCTCTCTCCAACCGTCTCCGATTGGACGCCGTCCACGGGCTGATAAAAGGACGGCCAGCCCGTGCCGCTCTCGAACTTGTGGGCCTGGTCGAAAAGCGGCGTCCCACAGCCTTTGCAGGTATACGTGCCGGGATCCTTGGGAAAGGATTCGTGGGTGCCCGCCCGTTCGGTCCCATGCTTGCGCAGGACGCGATACGCTTCCGGGTCCAATTGCTGTTGCCATTCGGCATCCGACTTAACGACCTTGTCCATAGGCTCTCCCTTGCGCATCACCAGTGGCACCGGCCATGGGTGCGGGGTCAGACGTAGGGGACAGTTAGGTGCTGGCCAAGGGGCAGAACGGGATCGAGCGACGGGCGGGCCGCTGGACGGTGCGGGTGGACGGGCCCGATCGGGCCGCGGACGCCTTGGCGTTGCGCGCCCGCGTCTTCCGAGGCGGCGGGTCGGACTGGGACCAATGGGATGCCCGCGCCCGGCATCTGACGGTGTCCGACGGCACCGTTGCCGCCTGCGCCCGGCTCTCGGTCGGCGATCCGCGGTCGGGTTACACGGCGGGGCTCTATGGGCTGACGCCCTTCGCGACACGCTTCCCCAAGGCGTTGGAGGTCGGGCGCATCTGCCTGGCACCGGACGTCCGGGACCCGGACCTGCCCAGGCTGATCCTGGCCATGCTGGCCCGGATCGTCGTGGATGAGGGGGCTGCGGCCCTCTTCGGGTGCGCGTCGTTTCCGGCCGATGGCGCGGGCTTGTCGGCTCTGGCGTCCCGCGTGGCCCCGGATAGCTGGCGACCCAGGCGGATCGCGTCAGAGACGACGCCGCTGTCGGGGCCGCCCGGCGGGCTGCCACCCCTGCTGCGTGGGTACTTGTCGCTGGGCGCGGCGGTATCGGACCATGCGGTGATCGACCGCGATCTGGGCACGCGCCATGTCTTCGCGGCCCTGCCCGTCGCGGCGATCCCGCCGGGCCGGGCCCGGCTGCTGACCGGCATGCTAGCCGCCGTCTGATTGACGCGCCGGGCCAAGGCGCCTAGCTGGCGCGGCATGGCCCGCGCACCGCTTCTACAACTTTCCGACATCTCGCTGACCTTCGGTGGAGAGCCCGTCTTCGCCGATCTCGATCTGGTGGTTCAGCCTGGCGACCGGGTCGCGCTGGTCGGTCGAAACGGATCGGGAAAATCCACCCTTATGAAGGTGATGGCCGGTCTGGTCGAGGCGGATCAGGGCGTGCGCGTGCTCTCGCCCGGGACCTCGGTCGGCTATATGGAGCAGGAGCCCGACCTATCGGCCTTCGCGACCTTGGGGGATTACACGATCGCCGATCTGGGCCCCGCAGAGGCTTGGCGGGTCGAGGCGGTCGCCGAAGGCCTGAAGCTGCGCCTGGATGCCGATCCGCAGGCCGCCTCGGGCGGCGAACGGCGCCGGGCGGCCCTGGTCAAGCTGCTGGCCGAGGCGCCGGAGTTGATGCTGCTCGACGAGCCGACGAACCACCTGGATATCGACGCCATCGCCTGGTTGGAGGCTGAGATGAAGGCCACCCGGACGGCCTATGTCCTGATCTCCCACGATCGGGCATTCTTGACCGCGCTGACGCGGGCGACGCTGTGGATCGACCGGGGCCAGGTCCGACGGCAGGAGAAGGGGTTCGAGGCCTTCGAAGCCTGGCGGGACACGGTCTGGACCGAAGAGGATCTGAAGCGGCACAAGCTGGATCGGAAGATCAAGGCCGAGGCGCGCTGGGCGGTCGAGGGTATCTCGGCCCGGCGCAAGCGCAACCAGGGGCGGGTCCGAGCCCTGCAAGGCCTGCGGGCCGAGCGGGCCGGACAGATCCGGCGGGCTGGAACGGCCGCGTTGGAGCTGGAGGCCGGCCAATCTTCCGGCAAGCGTGTGCTGGAGGGGCGCGGCCTGTCGAAATCCTTCGGGGAAACGCCGATCGTCCGCGACTTCGATCTGCGCGTCCTGCGGGGGGATCGCGTCGCCTTCGTGGGGCCGAACGGCGTGGGCAAGACGACCCTTCTGAAGATGCTGCTGGGAGAGGTCGAGCCCGATGCGGGGTCGGTCAAGATCGGCACGAATGTCGAAGTGGCCGTCTTCGACCAGGCGCGGGCCCGGCTCGACCCAGAAGCGACCTTGTGGGACTCGCTGACGCTGGACCCGATGCTGGGCGTCTCGGGCGCGTCGGATCAGGTGATGGTCCGGGGCGCGCCCCGGCATGTGGCGGGATACCTGAAGGATTTCCTGTTCGACGAGCGGCAGCTGAAGGCGCCGGTCAAGTCCCTGTCGGGTGGCGAGAAGGCGCGGCTGCTCTTGGCGCGGATCATGGCGCTGCCCAGCAATCTGTTGGTTCTGGACGAGCCGACGAACGATCTGGATGTCGAGACGCTGGACCTGCTGCAGGATGTGCTGGGGGAGTATGACGGCACCGTGCTGCTGGTTAGTCACGACCGGGATTTCCTGGATCGCGTGGCGACCCAGACGGTGGCATTCGAGGGCGGCGGCCGGACCGGCGTTTACCCCGGCGGATGGTCGGATTACGTGGCCCAACGCCCGGATATCTTGGCGCCGCCGCCGAAGCCGAAGGCTTCGGGATCGAAGACGTCGGCTGAGATGTCGGCACGCGCCAAGCCCGCCGGCGGCCTATCCTATACCGAGCAGCACCGCCTGGACGAACTGCCCGGAGAGATGGATCGGTTGGGGGCGGAGATCGGCAAACTCGAAGCCTTCCTGGCCGATCCGGAGCTGTTCCACCGGGAGCCGCAGGCATTTTCCAAGGCGTCCGAAGCGCTGGTGGAGCGTCAGGGGAAGATGGCCGCCGCCGAGGAGGAATGGCTTGCCCTTGCCGAGCGGGCCGAGGGGGGGTGAGATGGCCCCGGGTCCGCGCCCCGTCCGACTGTGCGGTTGCCCGCCTTTGGTCATGGGCTATCGATCGGTCTGTTCCGCAGACAGGCGCTGCGCGCAAACCAAGCTGGCCGGTCTGCGGGCGCTGATCCGCCCATCCGCTCGGCAGGTGGCGGGACCCGGTCAGGCGCAGATGCCGGCAAGGTCCTCGGTATAGGGGACGAAGACGGGGCGGGCGAAGGTGCGCGGCTCGGCCACGGGCATGACCTCGCGCAGTTGGTCGCGCAGCCGGAGGGTGCGGGCACCGTCCGGGTCCAGGGTGGCGCAGCAGAGATACTCTTCGACCAGGCTCGCCTGGACCTCGTAGCCCTGGGCCAGGAACGGCTCCCGCGCGCCGGGTTCGAACAGGTAAGGATCGTCGAAGACGATCTGTTCGGTGAAGCCCTTGATCGGGTGGTAGCCGGTGATGTGCCGGTTCTGCCATTGCCAGACATGGGTAGCCTCGTGGACCAGGAACATGGCCGTGGGCAGGTCCAGCCGGCCGTCGCGCAGGGGGGCTGCGTAGTCGGGCAGGGTCACGTCCGAGGCGGTGAACATGCTGTTGAAGATCACCAGGCCGGCGGTGCGGGTGTTGATGCGGCCCGCGCGCGGCGGGCCGATCTTTTCGCGGCAGGTCACGCGGGGGCGGGCATCGAACGAGATGGGGAAGGCGCCGACGATGGGCGCCTCGGCGATGCGCATGCGGCTGGCATCCAGCGTGTCGCCATGGAGCGGCTGGAGCAGGGCGGTTTCCGCTGGTGTGAGGGGGCGGCCGCAGGCGGCCAGGGCGAGGACGAGGAGGAGGACGAGACGCATGGGGCGGACGGTACTTCCGGGCCCGGGGGGCGCAAGGGGAATTGCTGCGGCAGGTGAGCGCGCCGCTTGACCGGGGTCAAGGCGGGGCGGGGCGAGGCGGGGCAGGGTGCGGGGGTATTGGATGGAGACCTAACCCATGCGCCTTGCTATGATATTCGCCTGTCTTGCCCTGCCCGTGGCCGCGCAGGACGACGCCCTGGTCGCGGAGGGCGCGGCGTTGTTCGGGGCCCATTGCGCGGCGTGCCACGGGCTTGATGCCCAGGGCGACGGCCCCATGCGCGACGTGCTGGCGGTGGACGTGCCGGACCTGACGGGGCTGGCGGCGCGGGCGGGCGGGACGTTTCCGCATTTCGAGGTGGTCTCAAAAATCGACGGGCGGGATCCGGTGGTGAGCCATGGCTCGGCGATGCCGGTCTGGGGACCCGTGTTCGACGGGGTCGAGGGGGCGTTCGTGCGGACCGAGGCGGGGCAGCCCATCGTGACGAGCGTGCCGATCGCGGCGCTGGTGGCGTGGTTGGAAGGGGTGCAGGACGGGTGAGGGCGAAACGTTAACGGATCTCGCGTGGTTTGCCGGTTTGCGTTTTGCCTCAGAGTGTTAGCTGATTCGCTGGGCGGAAATGCCAGGGGCAGACGGCGTACACCCCCTGTACACCCCCCGTACACCCCCCATGCAGACGGGCCGGATCCGGGCTTGGCGGTTAACCTGCGTTACGGTCGATCACGGGAGACCGAGCGAGCGTGGTGTCAAGCGGGGTCGATAAGGCCTCCGTCCAGAGCCGGGCGAAGAAAGTTTGAACCGGAGGACGGGGCCGAACGACCTATGGGCGGATAGGATGCAAAGGAGATCGCCATGTCCGCCACGACCCGCCGCAAGTTTCTCATGATCACCCTGATCGGAGGCGCCTTCGGCGCTCTGACCGGCCGCGCCCAGGCTGCGACCCATGTGGTCCAGATCAAGGGCTTCACGTTCCAACCCGCCCGCCTGGAGATCGCGGCGGGGGACAGCGTGACCTTCGTCAACGCGGACGGCTCCGCCCATACGGCCACGGGCCGCGGCTTCGACACCGGACGGTTGGCGCGGGGCCAGCAGGCGTCGCTGACATTCGACCGGCCGGGCAGCTACGATTATATTTGCGAGGTACATCCGGCGATGCGGGGGCGGATTACCGTGCGGTGAGCGGTGGGGGTCACCCACCCTCCGCTTGCTGCATCAATGCGCCATTCTCGGGCCATATTCGGGTGACATGCGGCAGATGATGCCGAATGTTGCCCGGAGTGATGATGCGACCCCTCAAGACCAGTGACAGCAATCTGAAACTGCTTCTTTGGGCGGTCGGCGATATCCTGATGACGTTCCTGCGCAGCCTGGCCTCGGCCGCGGGCATGATGGCCGCGGGCGCGGTCGTCGGCGGTGTCATCGGCGGCGGCGCGGCGCTGGTGTATGGAGTGCCCATCGGCGCCGGCCTCCTGATTGGTGCGATCCTTGGGTTTCTGCTGGCTGCCATGGTGCTCTACGTGCTGAGCGCGGGGTCGAGCTGGTTCTAGGGGGGGTGCCGCTCGGATGCGTTTGGGGGTGAGGGGCGAGACGGGGCCGGTCCGGTGGAACGGTCGCCGCCCCGAACGGTGAAGCATGGGTCTGTCGAGCGGGCGGCGGATTGGCCGGCTTCGTTGCTGCATCGGGACATTCGGGCGGGGTTGGGGCCGAAGTGGGGGAATTGACGTGTGCCGAAGTGGCGTAGGGCGAGTGAAACTCGCCGGTTGGGTGGGTGCGTCGCGATTGTAAAAAGCGGTGCGCGGATTGAGATGTTGGTGCGGCGGGTTTTTACCCACCGTACCTTGCTTGATTTTTTGCGTTGGATAAGCTAGAATATTAAGTGTTTAGCTTGTCTTTTTGTGGGTGCTGGTTTGATGGTTGATCAGGTGGAGTTAGAGAAGATTAAGCTTGAGGCCGAGGGTAGAAAGGCTGAAGCTCGATACGGTTTTTTAAAGGTCGTGTACGGAACAACTGTGGTGGGAGTTGCGGCGGCTTTCTTTCCATTTGCGTCTAAGTATGCGGAATCGGCGTTTGCAGAACGTATTGAGGGTGCCAGAAGAAACTCAGAGATTGCGATAGCGGAACGCGAGCATGATCTCGCACTCGATAGGATTTCTCAGGAGAGGCAGAATGAAGGGCGTACCTATTTGGAGAGTCTGTCGTCAGAGGCTAGGTCAGAGAAGCTAGGCTCAAGAATTATAATCGCTGAGTTCTTTTCTTATTTGGCTCCAAGTGAGGATGAGAGGTTACAGTGGGCTGCATTTAGAGATCACCTTTACTCGTTACAAGAGCGTCTAAACGACGAACGCGCAGCAATATTGGCTGTGAAAAATGACGAGAATTCTTCGCAGACAGAGTTGGAAGTTTCGAATGTCCGGCTTTCTCAGATCGAGGAAATAGAGAGGCCAACTGTTAACCTGAAAACGGC
>JBCCCB010000037.1:0-19366 GCA_039033775.1 Pseudomonadota bacterium
GCCCGCAAGGTCGAACTGCCCAGCGAACGCCGGGACAGTTGCCCAGAAGAACGCGCGCGCCAGAAGGCCGCTTGGGACGCCGTCTTGGAGCGGGTGCCGGGATCGGGAACGTCGCTGCGGCTTCGCAGCAGGATGAACCCGATCGAACCTGTCTTGGCCGCTGCGTTGGAGCGGCTGAACGAGGACATGGCGCTGCCCCGGCCGGTCCACGTTCGAGTCGCCGAGTGTGACGAACCCAATGCCTATTATGAGATGGGGCCGGACACGATCCTCATCTGTTCGGAATTGACGCCCCATATCAGGGCGCGTCGGCCACAATAGAGCGTGTTGCGTTCTATCGAATTCACCGGACAGACCGACCGCGTTAAGCGATGCAAACGCTGCTTCAGCCGATCCGGTGAATATCTGATTCCGATCAACCGCGACACGCTCTGGCGTGCGCCAATGGCCGCGATCCGAGTTGTCCGCGACGGATCCGACACATGCCGCCGGGGCGAGAGATGTCCGAGGGCCGGCGAACCGGCCCACGGGCTCTGCCGGTGGTGTAACCCACTTCCTGAACCCAACCGGGGACGCCGGGGTCTCTCCGTCGGGCGGCGAAACTTGTTCAGCGGACTGGACTGTGCTGCTGCGGTGCGATGTCGATCCGCCGGGATCCCCAATTTGTCCTAGTTCGGATCAATCCTTCGTCGGATCATGCCCCCAATTCATCAGTGAATAGCGCCAATCCGACTGCTCCATCTCCTCGTCGGGCCCACCTTGGGCCAGATGGCGTTTGATATATCCGACCACCTTGGCCATGTGATCCCAATCCGCCTCGGTCAGATCGTCCTTCTTGGTCCGCTTGATTTTGACGATCCGCTGGCCCGACTTCCGGCCCTTGGACGTCCCGTCGCCGCCATCCTGGCCGACCGCCTTGGACTCACCCGTCTCCAGCCAATCCTGCAATTCCTTGGGCTCCATGTTAACCAAGTCGCGCCATTCCTGCCAGACTTCGTCCTGCGATTTGGCCATCTCCGTTCTCCTCTCCGACCTCCGGAGAGAACGACCGGCCCGGCAAGGTGTTCCACAAGGCGCTGCGTGATCACGCTTGGCGCACCTGTGATCACGGAATGGGGAAATCGGGGCCGGATCCCCCTCTGCGACGCAGCGCCCCCGTGACAGCCGCGTCAATCTCCATCAGAACGCGACGGCATACCGAGTCCGACCGAAGGAAATCGCATGGCCGACGTGAACCGGGGAAACCGCCCGCTGTCGCCGCACCTGCAGGTGTATCGTCCGCAACTGACCTCCGTCACGTCGATCCTGACGCGGATCACCGGGAACGCGCTTATCCTGGCCGGGCTGATGATCACCTGGTGGTTCGTCGCGGCTGCGGCGGGGCCCGAGGCGTTTGCCACGGCCGATGCCTTCTTGACGTCCTGGTTCGGGAAGCTGGTCTTCCTCGGGTCGATCTGGGCGCTGTGGTATCACACGTTGGCGGGGATCCGGCACCTGGTCTGGGATCAGGGCTATGGGCTTGAAGTCGAGACGGCGGAGAAGCTGGGCTGGGCCATCATCGGCGGGTCGGTGGTGCTGACGCTGCTGACCGTCATCATCGTCTGAAGGAGCGGATCATGGCTTACCTCACCGACCGCAAGCGCGTTTCCGGTCTGGGCTCCGCCGGAGCCGGCACGGCGCATCACTGGCATCAGACGATCCTGTCGGCGGGCCTGATCGTCTTGGTTCCGCTGTTCCTGTTCACCTTCGGCCCGATCCTGGGCGCGCCGTATGAAGAGATCGTCGCCTATTATTCCCGCCCCTGGCCCGCGCTGATCGCCATCCTGACGCTGGTCGTCGGCTGGGTGCATTTCGCCAAGGGTGTGCAGGTCCTGATCGAGGATTACGTGCAGGGGACTGCCCGCAAGGTCGCCATCGTCGCGACCACATGTCTCAGCTACGCGGCGGCGATCGCGGGCGTTTACGCCTTGATCCGCCTGGCCCTCTAACTCTCGGAGCAACCAACCATGGCAGCCTACGAATACGAGACCCATGAATACGACGTCGTCGTGGTCGGCGCCGGTGGCGCGGGCCTGCGCGCGACCCTCGGCATGGCCGAGCAGGGGCTCCGCACCGCCTGTGTGACGAAGGTGTTCCCGACGCGGTCGCATACGGTGGCGGCCCAGGGCGGCATCGCGGCGTCGCTGGGGAACATGGGGCCCGATAGTTGGCAATGGCACATGTACGATACCGTCAAAGGGTCGGACTGGCTGGGTGACACGGACGCCATGGAATACCTGGCCCGCGAGGCGCCCAAGGCGGTCTATGAGTTGGAGCATTACGGCGTGCCCTTCTCGCGCACCGAGGAGGGCAAGATATATCAGCGCCCCTTCGGCGGCCACACGACCGAATACGGCGAGGGGCCGCCGGTGCAGCGCACCTGCGCGGCAGCTGACCGGACTGGGCACGCGATCCTGCACACGCTCTATGGTCAAAGCCTCAAGCAGAAGGCCGAGTTCTTCATCGAATACTTCGCCATCGACCTGGTGATGTCCGAGGACGGCATTTGCCAAGGCGTCATGTGCTGGAAGCTCGATGACGGCACGCTGCACCTCTTCTCCGCCAAGATGGTGGTGCTGGCCACCGGCGGCTATGGCCGCGCTTATTTCTCTGCCACCTCGGCCCATACCTGCACCGGCGATGGCGGCGGCATGGTGGCCCGGGCCGGGCTGCCGCTCCAGGACATGGAATTCGTGCAATTCCACCCGACCGGCATCTACGGCGCTGGCTGTCTGATCACCGAAGGTGCGCGGGGCGAGGGCGGCTACCTGACGAACTCCGAAGGCGAGCGCTTCATGGAGCGCTATGCGCCCACTTATAAGGATCTGGCGTCGCGGGATGTGGTCTCGCGCTGCATGACCATGGAGATCCGCGAGGGACGGGGCGTCGGCAAAGAGGGGGATCATATCCACCTCAACCTGTCGCATCTGCCGCCGGAGACCTTGGCCTTGCGCTTGCCCGGCATTTCGGAATCCGCGCGCATCTTCGCGGGCGTCGACGTCACGAAAGAGCCGATCCCGGTCTTGCCCACCGTCCACTACAACATGGGCGGCATCCCGACGAACTATTGGGGCGAGGTCCTGGCGCCGACCAAGGACGATTCCGACCGCGTGGCGCCGGGCCTGATGGCCGTGGGCGAGGCGGGCTGTGCGTCGGTCCATGGCGCCAACCGCCTGGGCTCCAACTCGTTGATCGACCTGGTCGTCTTCGGACGCGCCGCCGCGATCCGCGCCGGCGAGGTGATCGACCGAGACGGCGCGATCCCGACGCCCAACATGCGCTCGGTCGAGATGACGCTGGCCCGCTTCGACGGCTTGCGCCACGCGCGCGGCCAGGTGGCGACGGCAGAGCTGCGTCTGGAGATGCAGAAGACCATGCAGGAAGACGCGGCCGTTTTCCGCACGTCCGACACGCTCAAACAGGGCAAGGACAAGATGGAGGGGATCGCGACCAAGCTCGACGATCTGCAGGTCACCGACAACACGCTGATCTGGAATTCCGACCTGATGGAGACGCTGGAACTGGCCAACCTGATGCCCAACGCCGTGGCCACCGTGGTCGCCGCCGAGGCCCGCAAGGAAAGCCGCGGCGCCCATGCCCACGAGGATTTCCCCGACCGCGATGACGAGAATTGGCGCAAGCATTCGCTGGTCTGGTTCAAGGGCGACGCGGCCAAGTCGGACCTGGGCTATCGCGGCGTGCACATGAACCCGCTGACCTCGCACAACGACGGTGGGATTGACCTGAAGAAGATCGCGCCGAAGGCTCGGGTGTATTGAGACGAACGGCTTCCATCGTGGCGATGCGGTGCCAGGGCCAGGCCGGTGAAACATGATGGCGGAGCGCGTCCGACTTTGCCTGCTACCTCCGGGGATTCTCTTGTTGTCGGCCTGCATGCCCTCGACCCCCGAGGCCCGGCGGGCCGCCTATCTAGACTGCGCCCGCGATCAGGGTGTGGCCGTCGAAGGCGGCACCATTGTCACCCGATCGCCCGACGATCTCGCCCGGCTGGATGCCTGCGAGGCGCTGCCGAGATGAGCCGCGTTCTGCTCCTCCTGGTCCTGCCGCTGGCGGCGTGTAATGCCGCAAATCCCGCCTACGAGGCCCGCGTCATGGCCCTGGCCGATGCCAATGAGGAGGTGTCGCCGGGCCTTGCCTCTTGCCTGCTCTCCATCGGGCGGCCGGACGTGGCGCTGGACCCCGCAGCCGAGATGTCCCCGCAAGAGATCGAGCAGCTGATCCTCTGCACCGCGGAGCGGGCGGCCGAGTAGATGGACCTGATCGCCCCCCGCCTCTTCTGCATCGGCACCCATCACAAGACCGGCACGCTCTGGATGCGGGCCGTTTTCCGCCGCCTGGCCAACGCGATTGGCGTGGCCCACCATGTGACGTTCCCGAACCAAGGTCTGCGCCTGGTGCCCGAGACGGAGCGAGTTTTCTTGTTCCAATGGTCGTCGAAGTTCCCGACCGAAGTGCTGGACCGCCCCGACGCCCGCATCTTGCACATGATCCGCGATCCGCGCGACGTGCTGTTGTCCGGCATGCGGTATCACTTGCATGCGCCGGTCGAGGGAGAGCAGTTCCTGCACGAGCCGCGCGATGACCTGGGCGGCAAGACATATCAGCAGCATTTGAACGCGCTGTCGGGCAATGCCGACCGTCTGCTATTCGAAATGCGCGAAAAGCATGCCAAGACCCTGGCCGAGATGTTGGCCTGGGAGGCACGTCCGAACACCATCGAGGTTCGCTACGAGGACCTGATGCGAGATACCGAGGGCCGCGCCTTCCGGGAGCATCTGCGCGACCTCGGCCTGCCGGAGCCGGAGGTGGAGGCGGGGACGAAGATCTTCTGGGAGCAATCGCTGTTCGGCGGATTGGCGGACGAGGCGACTCGCGTGGATCGGATCAAGGCCCATGTGGCGTCCGGCAAGGTCGCGCAATGGCGCGACCATTTGCCCGAGGCGGTGGCTGATGCCTATGCGGACGAATATGGCCAGGCTTTGGTCGATCTGGGCTACGAGGATCACCCGACGGCCTGGCTGGAGGAGGTGCGACATGCGGCCTGACCTGCGATCCGCCCCGGCCCGCCTCCGACCGGGCGTCGCCTTGACCGTTGCCGCCGCGCTGGCGGCTTGCAACACGGCCATCGGGACGGATGTCACCCGCGCCACGGCCCGGTCCGTGGTGAACCCGATCGTCGCCCAGCAATTCCCCGGCGTCCCGCTGGAGCCCACCACCGATTGCATCATCAACAACGCCAGCAGCGACGAGATCCTGACCCTCGCCGCGTCGGCGGCCACCCGCGACGACGAGACGGCCATCCGAACCGTCCTCACCATCACCCAACGCCCCGGCACCATCCGTTGCATCGCCACGGACGGCGTGCCGGTGCTTCTGGACACCTTTTAGGAGGAACGCCCCATGGTCCAACTGACCCTGCCCAAGAACAGCCGCATCACAATCGGCAAGACCTGGCCGAAGCCGGAGGGCGCCAACAATCTCAAGAAATTCCAGATCTACCGTTGGAACCCCGAAGACGGCCAGAACCCCCGGCTGGACACCTATTGGGTCGATCTGGACACCTGCGGGCCGATGATCCTGGACGCGCTGATCAAGATCAAGAACGAGATCGACCCGACCCTGACCTTCCGCCGATCCTGCCGCGAAGGCATCTGCGGGTCTTGCGCCATGAATATCGACGGCGTCAACACGCTGGCCTGCACCTGGGGCATCGACGACGTGAAGGGCGACGTGAAGGTCTATCCGCTGCCGCATATGCCGGTGGTGAAGGACCTGATCCCGGACCTGACGCATTTCTATGCCCAGCATGCTTCGGTCATGCCATGGCTGGAAACCAAGTCGAACACGCCGGCCAAGGAATGGAAGCAGTCCATCGCCGATCGCGAGAAATTGGACGGACTCTACGAATGCATCATGTGCGCGTCCTGTTCGACCGCGTGCCCGTCTTATTGGTGGAATGGCGACCGCTATCTGGGACCGGCCGCGCTGCTGCATGCCTATCGCTGGATCATCGATTCGCGCGACGAGGCCACGGGCGAGCGGCTGGATGACCTGGAAGACCCCTTCAAGCTGTATCGCTGCCACACGATCATGAACTGCGCGAAAACATGTCCGAAGGGCTTAAACCCGGCCAAGGCCATCGCGTCGATCAAAAAGATGATGGTCGAACGCCAGCTTTAGGTCGTGGGGCCAATCCCAATGCTTCTGGCGGCGGCCCTCTTCGGGGTCGCCGTTTTGATTTGGATGGCCTTGATGCTTCTCCGCAATGGCCGGGGGACGACCCCGATCGCGCTGGGGCTCCTGACCCTTTCGACAGTGCTGTTCATCCTTTACGCCGCCAAGCCTGACCCGTTTGCACTTGTCTCCGGATTGGCCTTTGCGGTCATGCCTCCGTTAGTCTTCTTTGACCCGACGCTCGCCCGTCACGCCACTTTCCTGGCAAGCCTGCTGGTGCCAGCCGGAAGTCTTGCTGGAGCGGTTGGATATTTCCTCGCTCGCCTGCCCCGATGGCGCTTTGCTAGCCTTGCCTTGGGATTGATCGCTGCTGTGATCGGGGCGTTTGTCATTGGCGAGTGGCGGTCGCGCGCCCTCATGTGCCAAGCCGCACTTGGGAAGGGGATCAATCAGATCCATCGAAATACGCTGGTCTGGAGCTGGTTCAACGCCCCGCAGGAGTTTCAGTTCGGGCTCCATGCCGGTTTCCAACAAGAGGGCCGGACTTGGGGATGAAGCTATGGGGCGGGGGACTGGTACGCACTGCCGCATCGGTTCAGAACAACGTCGATCTGCCCCATAAAACATTCGTTTGTCGGGGATGATCCGCGCGTGATGCCGCACCGTTTTGGCGCCGGTTCGGAAATCACAAGGCCGTCATGGCGGATTTCAGGCGGGATGCCGCCGAATCCTCGGCCATGTCGGCCCCTATCCGCCCGGCCATGCATCGGGCGCCATGCCGATATGCGCACGCAGTCACGCGCAGGGGGCCGGTTCATGGTAATCTGATCGGAGGGAGGGCTTGTATTGGAGATCGCCATGCCCCCTCGCCTCCACGTCTTCCAAATCTATTCGCCGACGACCCCGTCCGATAACGCCCTCCGCCTTCTGGAGGAAAGCTGGAGCTATTACTGCCCGACCCAGGATCAGCTGCCGCCGCCGAAACGCGGGCGGGTGGGAGGCTGACTCGGCCCACTCGCACATGCGTTTGCCTCGCGGCCCTGTGATCCGCGTCCGTTGAGACGGTGCTATGACGGAACCGACACCCTCTCGAAAGGCTCCTCTCATGCTCAAGACCGACGCGGCTGCGCCCGCTCTTCGCTTTCCTCTGGTGACCGGCGACACGTTCGACCTGACCGCCGAGACCCCCGACCACTTCACCTTGGTGATTTTCTATCGTGGCCTGCATTGCCCGCTATGCCGCAGGCAGATCGAAACCGATGTGGCGCCCAATCTGGACAAGTTGGCCGCGACAGGTGTTGGCGCGGTGGCTGTTTCGATGGATGAGGAGGACCGCGTCCGCAAGCAGCAAGAGGATGGTTGGGGTTTCGGCGACTTGCGTGTGGGCTATGCCCTGCCGGAAGACATGGCCCGGGACTGGGAACTCTATGTTTCAACTGCCCGTGCGGGTAGCACCGAACCGGCGCGGTTTGCCGAACCCGCAATGAGCCTGATCCGACCCGACGGTCGGGTGTTCGCCCATTGGCAGCAATCGGTGCCCTTCGCCCGCCCCAAGATCGAAGATCTGATTCCGGGGCTCGAATTTGTCATTGAGAACAACTACCCGCCCCGGGGTACTGCCTGAAAGGGAGGCCGCCGCATTTGATGTCAATCGGAGCCGGATGCGGTGGATTCACCCTTGCTGGTCTTAAGTATCGGGCACCGACGTGTCCCGGCCCAGATTGTTCGGGACATTGCCATCCCCGTCCAGGTCTTCGTTCAAGGTCTGTTCGAGATCGGCGCGGCTGTCGATGCCCCCGCCCGCCCCAACACAGCCCGCCAGAAGGGCGGTCAGGAACAGGGGGGCGAGCACGTTCAGAGGTCGGGTCATTGTCGGGTCCTTCCAGTTTCAGCAGGCCAACCATCCCTGACGGACACTTGTTCCAATAGGCTGCAAAAACACCCTTGACTGAAACGGCAATCCGCCCCAGATGCCCGCCACAGACGCCAACGCACGCGCCTCTGGCACGGCCTTGATGGCGGCCCTCGGGTCTCCGGCACGGTTACGCAGCGACGGTAACGTCTCCCTTGGAAGTGAGCGGTCTGAGCCGATGGGAGTCGGAATGGCCGGGTCTGATTGGAGATGACCAATGACTGCAGTGACCGGCTTCGGCCGCCCCGTTCCCGTTGCGCCATCGCGCGTGGAAGCCCATATCGCCGCGTTTGATTTCCCGCATCCGACGCTTGTCATCGACATCGACGCCGTCGAGCGTCAGTTCCACGCGCTGTCCGCCGGTCTGGGCCAGGCCCATATCCACTACGCCGTCAAAGCCAATCCCCACCCCGCCATCATCGAGCGGCTGGTGGGTCTCGGATCCGGTTTCGATGCCGCGTCCCGCGGCGAGATCGAGCTGGTCCTGGGGCAGGGGGCCGACCCGGCCCATGTCTCCTTCGGAAACACGATCAAGAAGGCCTCGGACATCCGGTTCGCGTGGCAGGCGGGCGTGACGCTGTTCGCGGCCGATGCCGAGGAAGAGCTTCACAAGATCGCGGACAACGCCCCCGGCGCGCGCGTCTATATCCGCGTCATCGTCGATAATTCCGAAGCCGATTGGCCGCTGTCACGCAAATTCGGCTGTGCCCAGGACAAGGTTCTGGAGCTGCTGGGCCTGGCCCGCGAATTGGGCCTGGTGCCCCACGGCTTGTCCTTCCATGTCGGCTCCCAGACGCGCGAGGCCCGCATGTGGACGGGCACTCTGGACCAGGTCGCGGCCATCTGGCACCGCGCCGTGGCCGAGGGTTTCGACCTGCACCTGCTGAATATCGGCGGCGGCTTCCCGGCCTTCTATGGCGAGGATATCCAGCATCCCACGCCCTATGCCCGCGCCGTCATGGGCCTGATCGCCGCCCGCTTCGGTGACGTGCCCCAGATCATGGCCGAGCCGGGCCGCGGCCTGGTCGCCGAAGCCGGTGCCATCGCCGCGGAGATCCTACTCGTGTCGAAGAAATCCGACGACGACCTGCACCGCTGGGTTTATCTCGACATCGGCAAGTTCTCGGGCCTGGCCGAAACCATCGACGAGGCGATCCGCTATCAATTCGTCACGCCGCGCGATGGCGACACGACCGGGCCGTGCGTTCTGGCGGGCCCGTCCTGCGATTCAGCCGATGTGCTTTACGAGAAGCGGCCGATCCAGTTGCCGATGTCATTGAAGGCGGGGGACAAGGTGATCATCCGCAATTGCGGTGCCTACACCTCGTCTTATTCGTCGGTCGGCTTCAACGGCTTCCCGCCGCTGGACGTGGTGGTGATCTGACCCCCGGATTTGCCGTTTCCGATCCGGGCGCGTTAACGCCCCGTTAAGGGAACTCGATCTAGGCTCCGAGTCGCGGGCGTGGCTGGATGGCGATGGCCGCGCGGGTGGAGACGCCGTGGGCACCTTCATCTGGGGCAGGGTGTTTTTCGTGTTTCACACCCTGCCCCAAGACAGCCTGCCCCCGACCGAGGGGACGGCGCCTGGATCAGGCGAACGCGGCCTCTAGGGCAATCTCGACCATATCCCCAAACGAACTCTGCCGGTCCTCCGACGGCAGCGCTTCGCCCGTCAGCAGATGGTCCGAGACCGTCAGCACCGCCAATGCCCGGCAGCCATGCCGGGCGGCGAGAATATAGAGTTCGGCCGCCTCCATCTCGACAGCCAGCACCCCGTGGCGCGTCATCTGCTCATTCAGGTCGGGCCGTTCGTCATAGAAGACATCCGACGAATAGATGCCCCCCACATGCACAGTGCTGGCCTTTCCCCGCGCCGCCGCCTCGGCCGCTTTCAACAATCCCCAATCGGCGCAGGGCGCGAAGTTCACCTCCCGCAAAATCCCCCGCGACGGGGTCGAGATCGACGAGGCCGTCATCGCCAGGATCACGTCCCGGATCTTCACGGCCTCCTGCATCGCCCCTGTGGATCCGATCCGGATCAGGGTCTTCGCCCCGTACTCCTTGATCAGCTCGTTGGCATAGATCGACAGCGACGGCATCCCCATGCCCGAGCCATGGATCGTGACGCGGTGGCCGCGCCACGTCCCGGTGAATCCCAGCATCCCGCGCACGTCGTTCACCAATTCCGGCGCGTCCAAGAACGTCTCCGCCGCCCATTTCGCCCGCAGCGGATCACCCGGCATCAGCACCGTCTCGGCGATTTGGCCTGGCTCGGCACGGATATGAGGGGTCATCCAGGGCTCCAACGAAAAAGGGACGCGGCGTCGCGTCCCCTTTTCCACCAAACACTCTCGAAAGACTAGATCGCCATGTCCTCGGCCTTTCCGCCCGCAGCCAGATGATCCTTGTACCATTGCGGCTGACGTCCCCGGCCGGACCATGTGACCGTCGCATTCTCAGGATGCCGGTATTTCGGCGCCGTCTTCACACCGCCGGAGCTTTTCTTGGCCGCCTTGCCGGCGGTGATATCGGCCAGCGAATAGCCCTCTTTGGCCAGCATCGCCTCGACTTCCGCCTTCAGCTCTTTGATCCGGCGACCGTCATACTCGGCTTCTGCCTTACGGATTTCCGCAAGACGCTGCTCGGCTTCTGCTTTCTCTTTGGCCAAATCCGCTTTGCTCAGCTTCTCTAGTTTTGCCATGCCCCAATCCTTCTATTTCCTGGAGTAATCCGGGAAATAGGCGAATTTCGCAATGTCAGCAAGCCCTACTGGGCTGCCGCAAGTTTGGGGTTCGCCAATTCGACGATATCGCCCATAATACGATTGAGCTCGAAATCCTTAGGGGTATAGACGGCGGCGACACCCATGGCCCGCAGCCGGTCGGCATCGTCGTCCGGAATAATCCCGCCGACGATCACCGGAATATCCGATCCGCTGGATTTCAGGCGCGTCAGAACGTCTTCCACCAACGGCAAATGCGACCCGGACAGAATCGACAATCCGACCACGTGGACATTCTTTTCCACGGCCGCGGAAACGATCGCGGCGGGCGTCAGTCGGATCCCTTCGTATTCGATCACCATGCCGCAATCGCGGGCGCGAACGGCGATCTGCTCGGCGCCATTGGAATGTCCGTCCAAGCCGGGCTTGCCCATCAGGAAGGTCAGGCGCCGCCCCAGCCGGTCGCTGACGGCGTCCACGGCGGCGCGCAACGCGTCCAGACCCTCCGTCCGGTTCGACGGCGACGACGACACGCCGGTGGGCCCGCGATATTCACCATGCACGCCGCGCATCACCCCGGCCCATTCGCCCGTGGTCACGCCCGCTTTGGCTGCCGCGATCGACGGGGGCATGATGTTTTCCCCCGCGCTGGCCGCCGCCCGCAGGGCGGCCAGCGCCGTCTCCACCGCATCCCCGTCGCGGGCGTCGCGCCAGGCGTCCAGGCGCCCGATCTGGTCGGCTTCGACGCCTGGATCGACCACCATGATCCCGCCATCGGAATCCACCAGGGGCGAGGCTTCGCCATCCTGCCAGGCATTGACGCCCACGACGGTCGTTTCGCCGCGTTCGATCCCGCCCAGGCGGTCCGCATTGGCGTCGACCAGGCGGCCTTTCATATAGTCGATGGCTTCCACCGCCCCGCCCATTCCGTCGATCCGGGCCAATTCCTCGCGTGCGCCATCCTTCAATTCGGCGACTTTTGCGGCCACGACCGGTGAGCCGTCGAACAGATCGCCATATTCCAGAAGGTCCGTTTCATAGGCCAGGACCTGCTGCATCCGAAGGGACCATTGCTGATCCCAGGGGCGCGGCAGGCCCAGCGCCTCGTTCCAGGCCGGTAATTGCACCGCGCGCGCGCGCGCATTCTTCGACAGCGTCACGGCGAGCATTTCCAGAAGGATCCGATAGACGTTGTTTTCGGGCTGCTGCTCGGTCAGGCCGAGGGAGTTGACCTGGACGCCATACCGGAAGCGACGGAACTTGGGATCGTCTACACCATACCGTTCAGTGCAGATTTCATCCCACAACTCGACGAATGCGCGCATCTTGCACATTTCGGTTACAAACCGAATCCCGGCATTTACGAAGAATGAAATCCGTCCGACCATGCGCGGGAATTCGTCCGACGGCACCCGTTCGCGCAATTCGTCCAGAACGGCCGTCGCCGTTGCCAGGGCGAAAGCCAGTTCCTGCTGGGGCGTCGCACCCGCTTCTTGCAAGTGGTAAGAACAGACGTTCATCGGATTCCACTTGGGAATATGCGTCCGGCAATACTCGGCGACGTCGGCGATGATCTTCATCGACGGCCGCGGCGGCAGCACATAGGTCCCGCGGCTGAGATATTCCTTCACCAGGTCGTTCTGCACGGTCCCTTGCAGCGCCGAGACGTCGGCTCCCTGCTCTTCGGCCACGGCCACGTAAAGTGCCAGCAGCCAGGGGGCGGTCGCGTTGATGGTCATCGAGGTGTTCATCTCGGCCAGCGGGATATCGGCGAACAGCGTCCGCATATCGCCCAGATGGCTGATCGGAACGCCGACCTTGCCCACTTCGCCCCGGGCCAGCACGTGGTCGGAATCGTAACCTGTCTGCGTCGGCAGGTCGAAGGCGACCGATAGGCCGGTCTGGCCCTTCGCCAGGTTGGCGCGATACAGCGTGTTGGACTTTTCGGCCGTCGAGTGACCCGCATAGGTGCGGAAAAGCCAAGGGCGGTCTTTCTGCGTCACGGCAAAGAACTCCGCAATAATATTACTGTTTGGAATTGATATCGGTTACATCGCTAAACTGTCAATCGCCGCGCTGCGGCGAGCCCGGCCTAGCCCGGTTATAATCTTTCGCGCGTTGCGAATCCGCGCGTATGAACGCGCGTTCGCACGGGGGGTGCACAGGGGGTGCACGGGGGGTGTACATCTATCCAGGCCCTATCTGCCCTGCGGGAGACATGGAACTTTGCCAAGATCAAGCCCCGACCGACCCTGATGTTTCGCACCGTCGAACTCCCTATCTGGGCGCTGCTCCTGCTCTGCCTCTTCGCGGCCGTCACGTTCGCGTCCCACTTCCTGTTCCCGTCGGTCCGCTGGTTCTTCCGCCGCCGGGCCGAGAAGGTCGTGGCCCAACTCAACCTGCGCCTGGCAAAGCCGATCGAACCCTTCAAGCTGGCGCGCCGGGTCGATACGATCAATCGCCTGACCCACGATCCCGAGGTGGCAAAGGCCATCATCGAACACGCCGCGTCCGAGGGCATTCCGGAGCAGGTCGCCTTCGAGACGGCCCGCCGCTACGCCCGCGAAATAGTGCCTTCCTTCTCGGCGCTGCTCTACTTCAAGGTGGCCACCCGGCTGGCGCGATGGCTGTCGCGCAGCCTGTACCGCGTGCGCGTGACCGGCGAGACCGAGGCGATGGACGGCATCCCTCCGGATGCGACGGTAATCTTCGTGCTGAACCATCGCTCCAACATGGATTACGTTTTGGTCACATGGCTCGCCGCCCGCCGCACGGCCCTGGCCTATGCGGTCGGCGAATGGGCGCGGCGCTGGCCGCTGCGTCCGCTGATCCGCGCCATGGGCGGATACTTTGTGCGCCGGAGGCACCTCAACCCTTTGTACCGCAAGGTGTTGGCTCGCTACGTCCAGATCGCCACCCATGAAGGGGTGACCCAGGCGTTCTTTCCCGAAGGCCGGCTTAGCCGTGATGGCGGCTTGCAACCGCCGAAGCTTGGCATCCTCAGCTACGTGGTCGGCGATCACGACCCGGCCGCGTCCCGCGACGTCGTCTTCGTGCCCGTGGCGATCAACTACGAGCGGGTCCTCGAAGACCGTGTCCTCTTGGCGGCCCATAGCAAGGGCGCCAAGGCATTCCGACTTCGCTGGTGGATGGTCGCCCGATATCTGGAGCAGCATATCCGCCTGCGCCTGATGGGCCGCTTCTCCCGCTTCGGATACGCCGCCGTCGCATTCGGTCGGCCCCTGTCGCTGCATTCGTTTCTGGCCAGCGATCACGCCGATCCCACGGCTGATCTGGCCGCCGAGTTGCTCGCTCGGATCTCCGAGCGCCTGCCGGTCCTTCCGTCTGCTCTGGTTTGCGAGGCTCTGGCGCAGGGCAAGGCGGACCTGGCGGCTATCGCCGCGCATCTCGACACCCGCGCCGCCGCGCTGCGACGGATGGGCCATCCGGTGCACCAGATCAAGCGAGATGCCAGCGAAGCGGCAAGGATCGCACTGCGCCTCCTCCAAAGTCGAGGCGCGCTTGAACTCGACTCGGATCGAGTGATCGTAGACCCCGACTGGCAACGGGTCTTCGCCTTCTATGCTCGAACGCTCCCCACAGCGCCTTTGATAGAGACAGAAAATTTCACAGAGGAGAAAATGGGGGTTTGATTGTTACCGTCACGCTGCTACGTGATGTTGCAGTGCAGCATTTCGATAGACGCAGGAGAGAAACGTGATGGCCCTCGACCAAACCGCCGCCCCGGCCACCTACGATGCCGTGGCGAAAGATCTTTACGAGATGGGGGAAATGCCCCCCATGGGCCATGTGCCAAAGCAAATGTATGCCTGGGCCATCCGCCGCGAACGCCATGGCGAGCCTGATAGCGCCATGCAGCAGGAAATCGTCGACGTGCCGGAGCTGGACAGCCACGACGTGCTGGTGCTCGTGATGGCGGCGGGCGTCAACTACAACGGTGTTTGGGCTGCCCTGGGCAAGCCCATCAGCCCGTTCGACGGCCACGGCCAGCCCTATCACATCGCCGGCTCGGACGCGGCGGGCATCGTCTGGGCCGTGGGCGACAAGGTGAAGCGCTGGAAGGTCGGCGACGAGGTCGTCATCCATTGCAACCAGGATGATGGCGACGACGAACATTGCAACGGCGGCGATCCGATGTATTCGCCCAGCCAGCGTATCTGGGGCTACGAGACGCCCGACGGCTCGTTCAGCCAGTTCACCCGCGTCCAGGCGCAGCAACTCATGCCCCGCCCCAAGCACCTGACGTGGGAGGAGGCGGCCTGTTACACCCTGACGTTGGCCACCGCCTACCGGATGCTGTTCGGCCACGAACCCCACGACCTGAAGCCTGGCCAGAACGTCCTGGTCTGGGGCGCGTCGGGCGGCCTCGGCTCCTACGCAATCCAGTTGATCAACACGGCGGGCGCCAACGCGATCGGCATCATCTCGGACGAAAGCAAGCGCGACTTCGTGATGGCCCTCGGCGCCAAGGGTGTGATCAACCGCAACGACTTCAAATGCTGGGGTCAACTGCCGACCGTGGGCACGCCCGAATATAACGACTGGTTCAAGGAGGCCCGGAAGTTCGGCAAGGCCATCTGGGACATCACCGGCAAGGGCGTGAACGTCGACATGGTGTTCGAGCATCCCGGCGAAGCGACGTTCCCCGTCTCGACCTTCGTGTGCAAGAAGGGCGGCATGGTCGTCATTTGCGCCGGCACGACCGGCTTCAACCTGACCTTCGACGTCCGCTACATGTGGATGCACCAGAAGCGGCTCCAGGGCTCGCATTTCGCGCATCTGAAGCAGGCCAGCGCGGCCAACAATCTGATGGTCGAACGGCGCCTCGATCCGTGCATGTCGGAGTGCTTCGCCTGGGCCGATCTGCCCGAGGCGCATATGAAGATGATGCGCAACGAGCATAAGCCGGGGAACATGTCCGTCTTGGTGCAGTCTCCCGTGGCAGGCCTGCGGACTTTGGATGATGTGGTGGCTGCGGGTCCTGCCACCTGAAACGAGCGATTCGAAACAGGACGGCCTCCCCCGATTTGGGTGGGGCCGTTTTTGTTTCGTTCTCCGCGCCCTTAGCTGTCCGAGGCTTACGAATTCCCCCCTCACCAGATCTGGGGAGGGCAAATATGCGAATACTGAGAAAATCCGCGCCAAACTACTGTTGGGTTAAGGCTTCGTTAACCCTCTCAGAAGGAACGTCTGATGTCGAAGGACTGGATAATCGAGGTACTGGGGGACCTGCGCGGATTCGCCGTCACGAACGGGATGCCATCTCTGGCCGAACAGCTGGAAGAGGCAGTCGTCGTGGCCGTGACCGAACTTGCGCAGACTACCCCCAGACCGGAAGCGGAGCGGTATGACGCGAAGGTTGGACAACTTACTGGACCGGTTGGCTGATGCCGCCGATCTGGAGGCCCTTGGGGCCTGCGTCCATGAACTGCGCGATCTCTATGACGTCGAACATCTCGTCTACCATTCCGTCAGGTCCGGGGGCGAGCAATGGGCGGCCCTGACCTATGCCCCCCGTTGGGTCGACACCTATATCGAACAGAGCTTCCAGACCGTCGATCCGGTGGTCCTGTCCTGCTTCAACCGCTTCACACCCGTCGATTGGAAGCGACTGGATTGGTCGCCCCGGCCGGCCCGGAAGCTTTTGGGCGAGGGCATCGCCCATGGTTTGGGAAATCAGGGGTTCAGTCTGCCGATCCGGGGGCCGGCCGGGCAGTTCGCCCTGTTCACGGTGAACCACCGCGCGGGGGACGAGGCTTGGGCGAAATTCACCAATGCCCACCTGCACGACCTGTTGCTGGCGGCCCACTACGTCAACGAACGCGCCCTGGACTTGGACGGCATGATGCCCCCGGCATTGTCGACGCTGTCCCCGCGCGAAACGGATGCGTTGACCCTTCTAGCAGCCGGCAACAGCCGTGCCCAGGCCGCCGAGCGGTTGAAGATCAGCGAACATACGCTCCGCGTCTATATCGAGAGTTCGCGCCATAAACTTGGCGCCATGAACACCACACATGCCGTCGCCAACGCGCTGTCGCGCGGGCTCATCTGCCTCTGAACAGGGCGCGTTGCGGAATTTCTTCTGCGGCGTGCGGTAACGTTCCGTTAACGTGCTCCCGATCAGGTCTTCCCGTCATCGCTGACAGGGATGACCATGATGATCCGTTACCTTTACGCCTCCGAACTCGCCGATCACCCCGATCTTGCCGCCGATATGTTTCGCGACCGCACCACCCAGTTCCGCGACAGGATGGGGTGGGACGTCCGAGTCGACGCCCTGGGTTGGGAAACCGATGCCTATGACATGCTCGACCCGCTCTATGTGCTGGCCGAGGACGACGAGGGGGGCCATGCCGGGTCGATGCGCTTCCTGCCGACGACAGGGCAGACCATGCTGGCCGATGTCTTTCCCCATCTCACAGGCGGCGGACCGATCCGGTCGGGCCGCATCTGGGAATCCACCCGGTTCTGCCTGGCGCCGGGTGCTGCGACCGGCGTGGCCCGCAAGTTGCTTCTGGCGGCATCCGAACTGGGTCTGGGCATGGGGCTGACCCATGCCGTCGGCGTCTTCGACCAACCCATGTTGCGGATTTATCGCCGCCTGGGCTGGCAACCAGAGATCCTAGGGTTGCAGGACGGGATTGCCGCTGGCCTTTGGACCTTTGCACCCGAGACCCACGACAAGTTGCTGGCGGTCTGCGGGGTGTCCGCCCGGACCTCCCGCGGCTGGTTCGAGGCGGCCTTTGGCGACATCCCGGGGCTGGGCCCTCTTCCCACGCGAGCCTGACCGCGCCATGTAGGAGGCGATGGCCTCCTCCGATCCGCCCCCCGTTCCGGCCCTTTCCTCCGATCAGGCCGAGGCCTGGGACAGCATCGCCGAGATGCTGTCCCAAAGCGGTATCGACCTGGCGGACGGTCTGGCGATTCCGCGCCAGGATGACGATAGCCGCGTTCTGGCGGTCACGGGCAAGGCCGGGTCGGGCAAGACGCTTCTGCTGGCTCAACTGGTCAAGGCTTGCCGGGAGGCGGGGCTGGACCTTGTCTCCGGCGATTACGAGCGCAAGCAGCGCGACCGTCGCACCCTCGCGATCCTGGCGCCCACGAACAAGGCGGCCAGCGTGCTGCGCACCCGGGGCGTGCCAGCGACGACGATCCACCGCATCCTATATACGCCGGTCTATGATCCAGAATACGAGAAGATTGCCGAATGGCTGTCTGGCGACCGGGATCGCCCCGAGACCGATGTCCTGCCGGAGGAAGGTCTCGACCGGGCCAAGCGCGTCTTCACCGAGACCGGCTCCGTCCCCGCCGCCCTGGCCGCGGCCGGCCTGCGCGGGTCGGATTTCATCACCGGGTGGAAGCGCCGCGAAAACCCGCTCGACGTGGGTTTCGTCGATGAATCCTCCATGCTCGACGACAAGCAATACGAGGACCTGACGGAGATCTTCCCCTCCCTCGTCCTCTTCGGCGATCCGGCGCAATTGGCCCCGGTCAACCAATCCGGCCGCATGGTCTTCGATCGCTTTCAGGGTGACGATCACCTGCATCTGAGCCGTGTCCACCGCCAAGAGGCCGACAGCCCGATCCTCGATCTGGCCCATGCCCTGGGCGATCCACAGCTCGATTTCTACAGTTTCGAACAAATGATCGAGGAGGCGGCCGCGACGGACGATCGCGTCCGAGTCGCCAGCCGCGTGGACAGCGACCTGATGGCCCGATCCCCGGTGCTGGTCTGGCGCAACGCCACTCGGATTCGCCTGATCCGTGCCTTCCGGGGCGCCCACGGCGCCGACGACACCATGATGCTGCCGGGCGAGCCGCTGATCTGCGACGGCCTGGAACTGCCGCTCAAGCACCGTAAGCGCCGCATCGACCTGGAAGCGCGGGGCCTCATCAAAGGCGCCCAGGTCGTCTATCTCGGCCCCGGCCGCAAACCCGGTTTCTCCAAACTCCATGTCGTCGGCGCCCCCGAGCCCGAGATCTCCGTTTCCTCCATCGTTAAGATCGAGAGCCCCGACGAGGAGGAACCTTTCCTCCCCTTCGCCGCGCGCATGGGCGCGGCTACGGGCTCGCCTGGATCGACGGAACCGGCCGTTTTCACGACGAGGCGCTACGACGCGAGCCGGATCTGATCGACGGTCCGTACGACCTTTGGCTGCTGACCGGGGATCGGGTGCACCTCTCGCCGGAGACGCCGAATTTCCGCATCGACGGACTCGCGGACCTGGACTGTACAGATATCTTTGCTTTCCAAATATGAGAAGCAGCAATCACATTTTCTTTGCTCCGGGATCAATTGTGTCGAACGGTACAGTAAGGGCTGTTGTTGACTCTCACCTGATAGGCGGTTTGGCTAGACCTCTCCAGCGAGCGCTTTTCCATGCCTCGTAGCTGGACGATTCTTGTGAGCGAGGAGCAAGGAGCGACAACAGCAGTCAGTTGATAGAAAATCGTGTTGATTAGAAGAAACTTGCTAC
>JBCCCB010000038.1:0-19123 GCA_039033775.1 Pseudomonadota bacterium
AGGCCGCCATCGGGGCCCGACAGGAATGCGCCGGCGCGGGTCAGGTGGGGTACGCCGTCGACGCCGACCAAGAAGTAGCCGTCGCCTTCGATGGCCAGGTCATAGGTGCCGTTGGTCTGTTCCAAAGCGCCTTGGCGGAAGCTGGTTTCGCGGCCCGTCGCATGGGCCATGGAGAGGGACGGGGCCTTGCGGCCGCCGCTGACCACGTGTTCCGAGAAGATCAGGCCTTCGGCGCGGTAACCCGTGGTCGAGGAATTGGCGACGTTCTGGGCGATCAGCTCCATCTCGCGCATCAGGCCCATCTGGCGGGTGAGGGTTGGGTAGATGCCGTCGGCCATGGCGCTAGTACCCCGCGATGATCGGGACGAGGGTGTCGGTGAAGTACCGGCCCAGCGTCAGGGACATGAAGCTCATGGAGACCCAGAAGACGCCCAACATCGCTGCCATCTTCGGCACGAAGGTCAGGGTCATTTCCTGGATCGAGGTCAGCGCCTGGAACAGGCCGATGGCCAGGCCGACCACCAGGGCGACGGCCAGGATCGGGGCCGAGATCAGGACCGCGATCCAGAGACCCTGGCGGAGCGTGTCGAAGAACAGCAGTTCGGACATGCGCCTAGACCGGCATCCGCAAGATTTCCTGGTAGGCTTCCACGACCCTGTCGCGGATCGAGACCACCGTCTCGATGGCCATCTTGCCTTCGGCCATGGCGGTGACCAGCGCATGGGGGTCGGCGCCGGTGGTGAGTGCCGCCTCGGCCTGCATCTCGGCCTCGCGCAGCACATCGGCGAAGCCGTGGGCGGCATCGGCCATGGGATTGGTCTTGGTCGAGGGTGCAGGCATTCCGCCCATCCCCGCGAGGATCGGTTGCAGGTCCATTCTGGCCTCCAAATTGCTATGGATCTTCGGTCGTGATTACCGTCGGAGCACGTCCATCAACTGGGACGACATGCGCCGTACCTGTTCGAACATCTTGAGATTGGCTTCGTAGCTGCGCTGCGCCTCGCGCGCGTCGGCCAGTTCCACGACCAGCTGCACGTTCGAGCCGTCGTAATAGCCGGCCTCGTCCGCCATGGGATGGTCGGGGTCGTGGATCCGGGGCAGGTCGGAGCGGTCCAGCCGGACGGGCCCCGCCTGGACGGCGCCGGTGCGGCGCCCGTCTTCGACCATGGCCTGGAAATCCACCGTCTTGCGGCGATAGCCCGGCGTGTCGGCATTCGAGATGTTTTCGGCGACATGCACCAGGCGGCGGCCCTGGCTGCGCATGCCGGAGGACAGGACATGCAGCGCGTTCGACAGATCGTTCATGGCCCCTACCTCCGGCCCAGACCGGCGCGGAGCATGTCCAGCGCGGTCGAATAGACGGTGACGGCGCGGCCATGGGCACGCTGCGCGTCGACCCCGCGCAGAATCTGGTCTTCCAGCGTGACGCCATTTCCGTTGGGATCGTTGGCGACTGCGTCCAACGCCACCCGGCGGGCGGGTCCGTCTTCAGCGCCCAGATGTCCGGGATGGGTGCGGCGCATGCCGACCGCGCCCAGATCGGGCGAGAAGGGTTCGAGATCGAAGGCCCGATATCCCGGCGTGTCCGCATTGGCGACATTGGTGGCGATCATCGACTGACGGGCGGCGGCATGGCGCGCGGCAGAGGCGGCCAGGTCCAGCAGGGCGGGCATCTCGGTCACGAAGGCTTCTCCATTCGTTATCGCAACGAAGCCTTAAGACCGATTCCTTTAGAAAACGTTGAAAGCCCCAGCCGGAGACGCCCCATGCCACTCGACACCGATCCTTTCGCCGATCTGCGCCGCCGCATCGCCGCCATCCGGACGACGGCCCCCATCGGGCGCGTGACCGAATTGTCGGCGGGCGGGTTTTCCGTCGACGGGCTGTCCGCACTGGCCTGTCTGGGCGACGACCTTGGATATCATGAGGCGGGCCACCACCACCGGGCCGAGGTCGTGCGGCTGACCCCCGAGGGGCTGACGGCGATTCCCATGGGGCCGGTGGACGGTCTGCGCTTGGGGTTGCCGGTGGAATTGCTGGGGCCCGCCAAGGTGGCGCCGCACGAATCGTGGATCGGGCGGATCGTGGATCCGTTCGGCCAGCCCATGGACGACCGACCGTTGGCCCATGGCACGCCGCGCAAGCTGGTCGCCGCGCCGCCATCGCCCACACGTCGCCGGGGCATGGGCGCGCGCCTGCATACGGGCTATGCCGTCCTGGACACCGTCCTGCCGCTGGCGCGGGGCCAGCGGGTCGGGCTGTTCGCGGGATCCGGCGTGGGGAAATCGACGCTGCTGGGCGGTCTGGCCCGGCAGGTCGATGCCGATGTCTGCGTGCTGGCCCTGGTCGGCGAACGCGGGCGCGAGGTGGCAGATTTCGTCCGCGACACGCTGGGGCCCGAGGGCATGGCGCGCACGGTCGTCGTGGCGGCCACGTCGGATATGGCGGCGCCGGTCCGGCGGCGGTGCGCGCTGACGGCCCTGGCCGTGGCCGAACATTTCCGGGACATGGGCAAGCATGTCCTGTTGCTGTGCGATAGCGTCACGCGCTTGGCCGAGGCGCACCGGGAGATCGCGACGGCGGCCGGGGAAGACGTGTCCCTGCGCGGCCATCCCGCCAGCCTGACACCGCTGCTGGCGTCTTTGGCGGAACGGGCGGGACCGGGAATGGGGCAGCAGGGCGACATCACCGCGATCTTCTCGGTTCTGGTGGCCGGGTCGGACATGGAGGAGCCGGTGGCCGATATCGTGCGCGGGCAGCTGGACGGCCATGTGGTATTGTCGCGGGCCATCGCCGAGGCGGGGCGATTCCCGGCGGTGGACGTGCTGCGGTCGGTGTCCCGCTGTTTGCCTGGCGTGGCCACGGGGCCGGAGAACGACGTCATCACCCAGGTGCGCCGCCTGCTGGACGTGCAGGCCCGCAACGAATTGATGGTGTCGTCGGGGCTGTATGAAGCGGGGGCCAGCGCGGATATCGACCGGGCCATCGCCGTCGTGCCGCGGATCGAGGCCCTGTTCACGGAGACCGAATTGCCATCGGTGCAAAGTGCCTTCGAGTGGTTGGCCGCGCCATTGGGGGCAAGTCTGCAGGTCCGCTGAGCAGGATTAGCGTTCGAGGATCTTCTGGAGCCCGGTCAGGATCAGGAAGCTGCCCATGCCCCAGATCAGCAGCTCGAACGGCGCGAATTGCGTGCCACGCAGCCATTGTTGAACCAGACCGCCCTGGGGCGGCAGGCCGAAGAACTCGTTCCGGCCCCAGAGGCGCAGGGGCCAGTAGCGGGACGCATAGAACAACACGATCACCACGCAGATCATCAGCCCGAGCGTGAGGATTCGGCGCGTCATTCGATCAATTCCATCGTGTCGGGATCCATCCGCAGAACCAGCATGTCGCCGCGCCGTTCCAGATCGCCTTCCACGTAGATGTATCGCCCGATCATGTCGTAGGCGGCCTGGGGCAGGGGGGTCTCGTCTGGGCCGGTGATCAGAAGGAAATCGGTGCCATCGACGGGCTGGCTGCTGACGAAGACCGGGGGCACTTCGCCCAGCAGGCAGAGGCTGGCGCAGGCTTTGTGGGCCAGGCCCCGGCCGGGGCGCATGGCGCCCGACAGACACTTGCCGTCGCAGATTTCGCCCGCCAGGCGCCAGCGGCCCAATGGCTCGACCGGGATGTCGGGGGCCGTGCCCTCGGCTTCGGAGACGCCTTGCCGGCCGCCGCGCACCTGCAGCATGTCAATGGTTCCGCGTTCCAGGGCAACGCCGGACACCACGGCCAGCCGCCCCATCATCGGGGCCAATTGGGCGTCGATGCCGGTCTTGCCTTGGCCCGACATGATCAGCGACCGGCCCGCGGGAATGCGGTCGGTGCCTTCGGTGACGTGCAGGATGGGGTAGGGCGACATCTCAATCACGCCGGTCACCGTCTGGCGCCCGTAATCGAAGCGGAAGCCGGCGGGTTCGGGCGCGTCCTGGCCGGCGCCGATTAGGAAGCCGATGGCACCGAAAAACCCGACGAAGCCGACCATCAGAAGGGCATAGAGCGCCCGCCACGCCTTGGGCATCGGGGCATAGCCGATGAAGAAGGGTGACTCGCTCATGGCGCGGGCTCCAGCAGGTGGGCGATGGACAGCGGCTCGACCGGGGTGCCGGGCGGGTTCGCCTTGGGGTCGACCAGCACCTGCGACCCGTGCAGGCGCAGATTGTAGGTCGGCACCTTTTCTGTGAAGGGCGCGGGCGAGCGGCCGTTGGTGACGTCGTATTGGAAGCCGTGCCAGGGGCAGGTGACCAGGCAGTCGATCACTCGGCCTTCGCCCAGCGGCCCGTTCTGGTGGGCGCAGGCATTGGCGATTGCGCTGAGCGTCTGCCCCTGGCGGAACACGGCCACCCGGTCGCCATCGGGCAGCAGCGTGATGCGGGCGCGGCCGTCGGCGATCTCGGTCGCGTCCACGACCGGCAGCCAAGCGCTCTCGGCGGGGGCCGAGACGCCGCGATCCAGCAGCGCCGCCCAGAGATGCAGCCCGGCGACCAGCGCCGCGCAGGCGATGAAGATCACGGTCACCAGATGGTTCTGCTGATCCAGCAGGATCCCCCAGGCCACATGGGCCACGACGGCGGCATAGGCCACATAAATCGCCAGATGCAGCCGCTTCCACACGGGGGGTGTCAGGAATTTCAGCCAGAAATCATGGCTGGTCGCCGCCAGAACAAGCAAGATCAGCAGCGCGGCGACCCCGAAAATCTCGAACGGGAAACCGGCAATCTGGGCGTAGCTGGTATTGGCGCTGAGCAGCCCCTCGACCCGGTCCGAGGGCGAGAAGGCGAAGTACCAGCCCAGGATATAGCCCACATGGGTCAGGGCCACGAAGGCGGTCAGCACCCCGAAATGCCGCCGGTTGTAGAGCAGCGGCAGGAAGCGCGGATGTATCCGCGCCAGGGGGCCGATGCACAGGATCACCGTCAGCATCACGAAGGCACAAGCGCCGAAGGCGCGGGCATTGTGGATCTGCGGATTGATGGGGAAGTCGTGGCTGAGCGTTTCGGGCGTCACGTAGAGGAAGACCCAGAGGAACAGCCCGACGCCCGCGACCAGGGCCGCGTCGTAGAACCACTTGTTGAGATTCCATTGGACGGGGATGTACTTGACGCTCATGGCTCGGCCAATTGCACGGGGGCGATGTCTTCTGGCCATTGCTGCCGGACCGACAATCCGGCCACGATCACCAGGGCGAAGATCACGGGTAGGGCCAGGGCGATGCGCCCATGGATCCGGCGGTTCGGACGGTATCGCGCTTGTTCCGCATCCCGTTCCCGGGCCAGAGCAGACCAGCGCCACAAAACCAGCGGCCAGATCAACAGGATGCCGGGGATCAATAGCGGTCGAAACACATAGGCGCCCTGGGCGTCCTCGTCGATTTGGTCGATGCCCCAGATCAGGAAGACCAAGGCGACCAGGGCGCCGATGCCCATCCAGACTTGCGTCCCGAATATGATCGCCGCTGCTACGTCCATCTCAGCCCCCTTCCTGCCCGCCCTCGCGCTGGGGGGCAAGGTTTACGCAGGCAAGATCACCTTTCGTTGACATCTCGGTCGAAATCGGCCGGTTCGCTTGATCCGATAGCGACATGCTGCCCATGCGTCATGTAGGAATGCTGCAACGCGGCAGAGGATTCGAGGAGCGACGACATGGCCAAGGGTAGCGGGCGACAGCCCCACCACAAGAAGGCGATCAACCTGGCGCTCCAGGGGGGCGGTTCCCATGGCGCTTTCACCTGGGGCGTGCTGGACCGCATGTTCGAGGAAGATGCCCTTTGGGTCGAAGCGATCAGCGGCACGTCCGCGGGGGCGATGAACGCCGTCGTCGCGGCCCAGGGCATGTATGACGGCGGCGCCGCTGGGGCGCGCGCCGCGTTGGAGGCGTTCTGGCTCCAGGTCTCTAAGGCGGGCCAGTCGAGCCCGGTCAAGCGTACGCCCTTCGACATCATGATGGGGTCCTGGTCGCTGGATCGCAGCCCCGGCTACGCGATGATGGATATGATCAGCCGCATGGCCTCGCCCTACGATCTGAACCCGTTTGGGATCAATCCTTTGCGGGATCTTGTCGAGAAGTTCGTCGATTTCGACAAGGTCGCGGGCGAAAAAGACATGGGTCTCTATATCTCGGCCACCAACGTGGAAACGGGCCGGTCCCGCGTGTTTCACCGGCACGAGGTGACACTGGACGTGGTCATGGCCTCGGCCTGCCTGCCCAGCCTGTTCAAGGCAGTGGAAATCGACGGCGTCCCTTATTGGGATGGCGGGTTCATGGGCAATCCGGTCCTGTTTCCCTTCATCGACCATTCGCCATCCTCGGATATTCTGATGGTTCAGATCAACCCGCTGATGCGGCCGGGGACGCCGACCCAGGCGCGGGACATCCAGAACCGGATCAACGAGATCACCTTCAACGCCTCGCTGTTGCGGGATTTGCGGGCGATCCATCTGGTGGATCAGCTGATCGACAGCGGCGCGCTGTCGGACAAGGAATATCGCCGCATGTTCCTGCACCTGATCGACGGTTGCGACGACATGCTGAAGCTGGATGCCTCGTCCAAGATGAACAGCGAATGGGCCTTCCTGACCCATCTGCGCGATATCGGCCGTCACCACGCCGACCGCTGGCTGAAGGCCAATTTCGACGACATCGAGGTGCGGTCGACCTTCCTGCTGGACGACCTGTTCGGCGATTTCGGCCGGCCCCGCAGCAACGTCCTGGAACTCAAGCCCGGAAAGGTAGGCTGATATGAAGGCGATCATCTCCGCCCTGACGCTGGTTCTTATGGGCACGCCCCTGCTGGCCGAGTTGCCGGAGGGGCTGCCGACGCGCACGCTCTATGGGCTGGAAGGGCCGTCGCAGGCGCGGGGCATCTCGAATGAGGTGACCGGCGACGTGGCCCTGGCGCCCGAGGGCATCGCGCAACTGGCGGGCCGCAACCTGCGCACGCGGTTCTGGACCATTCCCCAAGACGGCGTCGTCCCGATTCACGACCATGCCGACCGACCGGCCGTGTTCACCGTCGCGTCGGGCGAGATCTTCGAATATTCCTCGGCGGCCGAAGACCGAATCCTGCACAAGACGGGTGGTCTGGCTTTGGAAGAAGGCGTGCTGGCCCATTGGTGGGAAAACGAGGGCGCCGAGACGGTCCATCTGATCGCCTTCGACGTCTATGCCGCCGATGGCAGCCCGACCGAGGTGGGGCCCCAGCCCGACGCCGACAATCTGACGATGCCCGAGATGGCGAATGCCGAGTTGGAGCTGCTGGGCGTCGTCGATATCGGCGGCCATTTCGGCGACGGCACGGGCGAGGGTTGGGTGCTGAGCACGTATCGCGCCACGTTGGCGCCCGGCGGTGTCGTGCCCGATTTCACGGCGGCCGGTGAACCATTGCAGGCCTTCGTCTGGGACGGCAGCATCATCGAGCATCGGGCCGACCGGACCGACCAATTGGTTACCCATACCGGCAGCACCTTGGCCGGGGGAGCGAGGGCTTGGTGGCAGAATACCGGCGATGCGCCGGCGGTTCTCTATTTCGGGGTCGTCGAACCGGCGGTCGAGGTCGAGGGCGTACCGCGCACCGCGCCGCTGGCCCATGGCAGCCACGGGGGCTGATCCATGGCTGCTGCTGCAATGGCCGGATTGGGCGACGCGCTAGAGGGCGTCCCCGCCGAGACCCGCCGCATGGTCCTGCGCCGGTCGACCATGATCGCCGTGATCGCGTTCCTGACGTTGATCGACCTGTTTGGGTCGCAAGCCCTTTTGCCGACCTTGATGCAGACCTTCGACGTCTCCGCCGCGCGCATGGGTGTGGCCGTCAATGCGTCGACCATCGGCATGGCGGCGGCGAGCCTTGTGGTCGCGCTGTTTGCCCGAAAGATCGACCGCAAGCGCGGGATCTGGATGTGCCTGGCGCTGCTGGCGATTCCCACGACCCTGCTGGCCCATGCGCCGGATCTGACGACCTTCACGGCTCTGCGCATCGTCCAAGGCATCTGCATGTCGGCGGCGTTCACCCTCACGCTGACCTACCTGTCCGAGGAATGCTCGCTGACCGCCATCGGCGGCGCCATGGCCGCCTACATCACCGGCAACGTGGCCTCGAACCTGTTCGGACGCCTGCTGGCCGCCGAGATCGCCCAGGATTTCGGCTTGGCGCATAGCTTCTATGGCTTCGCGCTCCTGAACCTGACCGGTGCGCTGATCGCCTATCTCTACATTGGCGCGAAAGACGGCCCGAAGGCGCCCCTGGCCGACGATGCGGGCTCGGTCCTGTCGGCCTGGGCCGACCACCTGTCGAATATCCGCCTGACGGCCATGTTCGCCATCGGGTTCATCCTGCTCTTCGTCTTCGTGGCGACCTTCACCTATGCCAATTCGGTGCTGTCCCTGCCGCCTTTCGACCTGCCGCAGAGCCAGATCGGCCTGGTTTACTTCGTCTTTGTCCCCGCCATTCTGACCACGCCCCTGGCCGCCGCTGCCGTCCGCAAATACGGCTCCGGCATCACATTTTCGTCAGGTCTCGCCGCCACCCTGATCGGTCTGGCCCTGCTGCTGACTCCCTGGCTGCCTGGCTTCCTGCTGGGCCTCGCTCTGGTCGGCGCGGGCCTGTTCTTCGCCCAATCCGTCGCCACCAGCTATGTGGGTCGCGTCGCCAGCCACGATCACGCCGCCGCCAACGGGCTGTATCTAGCCGCCTATTACCTGGGCGGCCTCTCTGGCGCCTTCCTGATCGGCCGGGTGTTCGAGACCCAGGGCTGGGCCGCCTCGGTCGGTGTCTTAGCCCTGCTCACGGCCCTGGCCGGGGCCCTGGCGCTCAAGATGCGCGGCCAAGCCTGACCAAGCCAGTTGGATTACCGCCGCGCCGCTGCTATCTCCAAATGACCCAACGTCGGAAGGTTCGAAACAGGACCCCGGCCTTGGGATGTCGATCCGGTCCGAGAACGGGCCTGACGTCACCAGTGGAGGATACAACCTGATGAAACTGACCGCGACCATTGCCGCGACGACCATCCTTGTGGGCAGCAGCGCCTTCGCCCAAGACCGCGAAGGCTGGCCCGAAAGCTTTACCGTTGCCACCGCGTCCCAGGGCGGCACGTACTTTGCCTATGGCTCCGGCTGGGCCAACCTCGTGGCCGAGGAACTGGGCCTGACGGGCGGCGGCCAGGTGTCGGGCGGGCCAGGCCAGAACATGTCCCTCGTCCACACGGGCGAGGTCGAGTTCGGCATGACCACCATGGGCCCCGCAGCCGAATCCGTCGCGGGCCTCAGCCCCATCGCGCCCGGCATCCCTATGACCAATGCCTGCGCCATGTTCCCGATGTACCAGACGCCGTTCTCGATCACGGCCCTGGCGTCCTCGGGCATCACCTCGGTCGACGAGATCCCGGCCGGCGCGCGCATCGGGTTCGGCCCTGCCGGTTCCACGTCGGACACCTACTTCCCGCGCATGATGGAAGAGCTGGGCGTCGAATTCGACCGCCGCAATGGCGGCTGGTCCGATCTGGGCGGCCAGTTGCAGGACGGCCTGCTGGACGTCATCGCCTTCGCCGCTGGCGTGCCGGTCCCGGCCGTCAGCCAGCTTGAGGTGCAGACCGACATCAACATCGTCGAGTTCACCGAAGAAGAGCAGGCCCAGATCCTGGAAAGCTTCCCGGTCGCCCCGTTCGAGATCGCGGCAGAAACCTACACCACGCTGGAAGCGCCCGCGCGGTCGGTCTCCATGTGGAATTTCGCCATTGCCAATTGCGACTTGCCGGAAGACTTCGTCCACGCCGTGGTCGACGTCATCATGTCCGACAACGAGCGGATGGTGAACATCCACCGCGCCGCGCGGTCGACCCTGCCGGAGAACTGGGACAAGAATAACGGCGTGATCGCCTGGCACCCGGGCGCGGCCCGCTGGTTCCAGGAAAATGCCGGAGCGGACATTCCGGCCGACCAGATCCACGGCGGCTGATCCCCTTTGACGACCAACGGCACGCCTGGACCTTATCGGTCCGGGCGTGCCTAGTAAGGGACGACGCCTCCGGAGAGCCCGACCATGACCGACCCGACCGCGACCGACCCACGGCCCGATCCTGCCGAGACGGACCTGGATCACCCCGATCGCGTCGTGGCCGAGGGCGTCGATGAGGAACCGGTCGAGGGCAATCGCCGTCTCTTCGACGGCCGGAACTTCCTGCTGATCGGGGCGTTCGCCTTCCTCTACGCGTTCTTTCACATGGCCGCGTTGAACGGCCTATCGGTGTCGAACCTGACTGGCATCAACCTGCCCTTCCTGCCGCAATTTCCGTTGGAGACCTGGAATTTCCGCATGGTCCACATCGCGGGCGGGTTGGCGTTGGGCTTCCTGCTCTATGCCGGCTACAGCTTCCAAGCCGACGACACGGCCCTGAAACGCACGCCCATGGTGTCCTTCGCGGCGCTCGCGCTGCTGATCCCGGCGGGGATTTCGGCGGCGACCGCGCTCTATGCGACCAACCTGATCTATAGCGGCACCCTGCCCGAGGCGGGCGGCCTGACGGTCTGGATGTCCGCGCAGGCGGGTATGGATCAGTATAGCTTGGACGTCTGGTGGTTCGGCATCCCACTATTGATCGCCACCTTCGGCGCCATTGCCACCGGCTGGGTCGAGCGGCGGGGGCGGGGCGAATTCGCCGCCTCGGACCTGGTCCTGGCCGTCTGCGCCGTCATCGTCGCGATGTACCTGATCCCGGTCTACGGCACAGCGGCGCGCAACGCCGTCGGGACGCCCTTCGTGCCCATCGGCGTGGCCTTCGCCGCCACCGCGGGCTCGGCCTTGATCATGGAACTGACCCGCCGGGTCGCGGGCCTGGCGCTCGTGATCATCACCGGCGTGTTCCTGGTCTACGTCTTCACCGCCCACATCCTGCCCGGCATCCTGTCCATCGACCGGCCGTATTCCTGGCACCGCTTCTTCGGCCACGTCTATTCCGACGCGGGCATCCTGGGACCGACCACGGCGGTGTCGTCCACCTACATCATCCTGTTCATCATCTTCGCGGCCTTCCTGCAGGCGTCCAAGGTCGGCGACTACTTCGTGAACTTCGCCTTCGCCGCTGCCGGGCGCGCGCGCGGTGGTCCGGCCAAGGTCGCCATCTTCGCGAGCGGTTTGATGGGCATGATCAACGGCACCTCTGCGGGCAACGTGGTGGCCACGGGATCGTTGACGATCCCGCTCATGAAAAAGGTCGGCTACCGCCCGACCACGTCGGGCGCCGTCGAGGCGGCCGCCTCGACCGGGGGCCAGATCATGCCGCCGATCATGGGCGCGGGCGCGTTCATCATGGCCGAGATCACCGGCATCCCCTACCAGGATATCGCCATTGCGGCGATCATCCCGGCGATCCTCTACTTCGTGTCGGTCTACTTCATGGTCGATTTCGAGGCCGCCAAGTTGGGCATGCGCGGCATGCGCGAAGACGAATTGCCGAAATTCAATCAGATGGCGAAGCGGGTCTACCTGTTCGTCCCCATAATCATCCTGATCGTCGCCCTGTTCCTGGGCTATTCCGTGATCCGCGCGGGCACCTTGGCCACGGTGGCGGCGGTCGTCGTGTCCTGGGCCTCGCCCGACCATTTCAACATCCGCAAACTGAACTGGTCGCTGCAACGGATGCTGGTCCTGGCGATTACCGTTTTATCGGCGGTGCTGATCGTCCTCTACATCACGACCACGCCCTCCGGACCGGTGTCGCAGCCGATCCCGCTGGTCTCGACCCTGTCGCTGATCGTGGGGCTGCTGGTGGCCGGAACCTTCGCGCTGGTGTCGATCCAGGAAATGCTGGAGGGGCACCGGATCGGCCTGGGCCTGCGCGGCATGATCAAGGCCATGGAGGCCGCGGGCGTCATGGCCATCCAGATCATCGCCGTCTGCGCCTGCGCGGGGATCATCGTGGGCGTCATCAGCCTGACCGGCGTCGGCGCCCGCTTCTCCTCGGTGCTGCTGAACATCGCTGAGGCGAACCAGTTGCTCGCCCTGTTCTTCGCCATGTGCATCGCGATCCTGCTGGGCATGGGCATGCCCACGACCGCCGCCTATGCCGTGGCCGCGTCCGTCTTGGCGCCGGGTCTGATCCAACTGGGCATTCCGACGCTAACCGCCCATTTCTTCGTCTTCTACTTCGCCGTCGTCTCGGCCATCACGCCGCCGGTGGCGCTGGCCAGTTACGCCGCGGCCGGCATCTCGGGCGCCAACCCCATGGCCACCTCGGTCGCGTCGTTCAAGATCGGCATCTCGGCTTTCATCGTGCCATTCATGTTCTTCTACAACTCGGCGATCCTGATGGACGGCACCTGGTTCGAAATCCTGCGCGCCGCCGCCACCGCCATCTTCGGCGTGTTCATGCTGTCGTCGGGGGTCCAGGGCTGGTGGGTCGGCGGGCGCGCCAATCCGGTCATCCGAATCGCGCTGATCGCGGTGGCGCTTCTGATGATCGAAGGTGGTCTGATCTCCGACCTGATCGGCATCGGCGGGGCGGTCGCACTGTTCCTGCTGGCCCGCGTGACGCAGGGAAAGGCGGGCGAGGCGTCGTCCGCCGAGCGTCCAACCTAGCTCAGGGGGCCAGAAGATCCGCTAGAATCGGGTTCGGAAATTGGCGCTCGACGGTTAGGGCATAGAACGTCTCGCTGATGTCCAGATCGAACGGCGCGGTCTTCAGGACCCCCGCCGCGATCTCGTCGGCCAACACCACGGCCGGCGCTACGGCAAGGCCCAGCCCCTCTCGCGCCAGCAGGCGAACCATCGCCATGTCGTCCACCTCGGCGGCGACCCGAACCCGGACGCCCAGCCGCGCGGCCAGGGAATCGAAACCCACCCGGATCGGGCTTTCGGTCGGGAGGATGACAGGCTCTTCCCGGAGCAGCTCCTTCAGCGATCCATGCTCCACACGCTCGGGCACGCCGTGGATCTCGATGTCCTGGGACCCGATCCGATGGGCCATCACGGGCGTCCCGCGATCCCTTGGCGGCAGGTCGACGCCCAGCACGACGTCGAGCGCCAGCGATCTCAGCCCCTCGACCAAGGCGGGCTGATCCCCGGCCTTGAGCACGATCTCCACATCATCCCGCCCAAGCACGGGCCGCAGGAACTGCAACTGGAAATTCCGGGACAACGTCGCCGTCGCCCCCACGCGAACTATCTGCCGGGCCGATCCGGTTCGCGCCAAGGTCGCGAGCAGCTCATCCCCGGCGTCGAAAATCCGGTCGGCATGGTCCAGGGCGATCCGGCCGGCCTCGGTCAGGACCAGTTTCCGCCCTCGCCGATCGAACAAGGCCTGGCCTAACCGATCTTCCAACTGTTTGATCTGCGTGGATAAAGCCGATTGGGACAGGTTCAGCCGCTCGGCCGTGCGGGTTAGATTTCCATCGTGGGCGACGGCCCGGAAGTAGCGAAGGTGGTGGTAATTCAGGGTCGTCATCGTTCTATAATAGTGAACGATTGGGGGAGAACAATGAATTTCCCTAGATTGCGATATCGCCCTACATCCCTCGGACCCATCCTTCCGGAGGCAGACCATGTCCCTGATCCCGTTCCTTGGCCCCCTCGCCTTGCTCGCCGTCGCGCTTCTGCTCCGCCGTCCCGTCGCGCGGGGGGACCGCTTGTTGCAGGCGCCGGAATACGCGGCCTTGGCCGCGCTCGTCGTCTCGGGCCTCGCGGCCCTCGGCCTCGCGCTGCGAGGGCCCGTCACCAGCCCTCTGATCGGGTTGGGCGATGTCGGCTTGTCCGTCCGCACCGACATCGTGTCCGTTGCCTTGGCGCTGACGGTGTCCTTCGTCGGCTGGGTCGTGCTTCGGTATTCGCGCACCGCGCTGGATGGCGAGCCGGCCCATGCCAAGTTCCTGTCCGGCATGTCGGCCACCTTGGCCTGCGTTCTGCTGCTGGTCACGGCGGGCAACCTGGTGCAACTGGTCGCGGCCTGGATCGCCGTGGGCCTCGGCCTGCGCGGCCTGATCCTGTTCCGGCCCGACCGGCCCCGCGCCCAGCGGGCGGCCAAGAAGAAGCTGGTCGGCAGCAGTATCGGCAGCTTGGCCCTGCTGCTGGCCGCGATTTTCCTGGCGGCCGGATACGGGACCACCGACATCGCCACCATCGCCCAGGCGGCGCGCGGCGGCACCGTCCCCGCCTATACCTGGCTGATCGTTCTGGGCTTGGCCGTCGCGGCGATCTTCAAATCCGCGCTGATCCCGACCCATGGCTGGCTGACCGAGGTCATGGAGGCGCCCACGCCCGTATCGGCCCTGCTGCATGCGGGGGTCGTGAATGCCGGGGGGTTCCTGTTGATCCGCTTCGCCGACGTCCTGCTGACGGCGCCCGGCGTGTTGGCCGTGCTGGCCCTGGTCGGCGGGTTTTCGGCCCTGGTCGGCGCGGCTGTCGCGCTGACCCAGCCCAGCGTCAAGAACGCCCTGGCTTGGTCGACCTGCGCGCAGATGGGCTTCATGGTGCTGCAATGCGGCCTGGCACTGTTCCCCCTGGCCCTTCTGCACATCGTCTTCCATTCGCTCTACAAGGCTCATGCCTTTCTGGCCTCGGGCGGGGCCGTGGATCAGGTCGCCTCGATCCGGCGGCCCGGCCCCGTGGCCGTGCCGGATGTCATTGCCGTCGCCAAGGCCTTCGGCATCGCGTTGATCGTCTATCTGGCGGTCGGCTTCGTGTTCGGCTTGACCGAGAAGGCGCCGCAGACCATCGCGCTGGGCACGATGCTGATCCTCGGCGTCGCCTATCTGATCGCCCAAGGCCTGGCCGATGCCGCGCCGCGGGCGCTGACGTGGCGGGTCGTGGGCCTCTCGCTGGTGGCGACGCTCGGCTACTTCGCCTTCCAGGCGGGGGCGACGGCCCTGGCGGTCGGCACCTTGCCGCCGCCGCCCGCGCCCGATGGCCTGGTCTGGGCCGTGATCGTGCTGTCGGTCGCCAGCTTCGGCCTAGCCGCCTTCGCCCAGGCGACCTTCCCGCTTTGGGCCGGTCACCCGGCAATGGCGGGGATGCGGGTGCATCTGGTCAACGGCCTCTACCTCAACGCCCTTGCGGACCGGTTCACCGGCCACCGGGCCAAGCGCAAAGGAGCGTCGGCATGAACATGCGCCATGTCCAATTTCCTGGCCCCATCCTGGAACTGGTGGCCGCGGCGGAAAGCGCCGTCCGCCAGATCCCGCCGGCCTTCCCGCTGACGGCGACGGTCGCGGTGAACCCCTGGCTGGGCCAGTTGGAACAATCCCGCGAGGAGACCGCCTATCGCATGGCCCGCACCACCGGCGCCCGGATCGCGCGGCCCCGGGCGGAGTTGGCCGAGCTGGTGTCGGATGGGCGGATCCACCCCGACGACCTGGCCAAGGCCGCCGAAAGTTTGGAGATGGACATCGACGCCTTGCGCGCCGCCATCAAGACACCTTCGGCCGATCCGGCGCCGTTGCCGACGATTGCCGATCTGGCGGCCGAGGCGACGGGCACCGATTGGCCGGACTTCGTGGCCGACCGCATCGGGCTCTGGGCGTCGACCCACTATGACCAAGGGCAAGCGCTGTGGCCGGCGCCCGGCGGGTCCGCCTTCGCGTCCTGGCGGGCCTTCGCGACCCGCGATCTGACGCCCGGCCTGTTCGGCCTGCCGGGTCTGCCCGCGCGCGCCGCCGCGTTGTCGGACGAGCCGCGGATGGCCTTCGCCATGGCCTGCGAGGCGCTGGCACTCGATGCCGAGGCGGCGCCGCTCTACTTCCATCGTCTGTTGGCCACCATGGAGGGGTGGGCGCAACTGATCCGGGGCCATGGCTGGGTCGCCGAGCGCGATGGAGAGGATGATGGGGATGCTTTCGCCCTGCTGACGATCCGCCTGCTGTGGGAAGTGGCATTGAAAGAGGCCTATCCGGATCTGGCCCTGCCATGGGCTGACCTTCAGGCAGCTTACGCGGCGCCCGCCACGCCCACCATGGATCAGCGGATCGACATGGCCTTACAAGGGGCCGCCGACCGCAGTGCCGAGCGCCGCCTGGCGGCCACCTTCGCCGAACCGCCCGCCCCGCGGGCCGATGCCCGTCCGGCGATCCAGGCGGCGTTCTGCATCGATGTCCGGTCCGAGGTCTTCCGTCGTGCGCTGGAATCCGCGGATGAGGGCGTGGAGACCATCGGCTTCGCCGGGTTCTTCGGCCTGCCGGTCACCCACCATGCGGCCGCGTCCGATATCGAGGAGGCGCGCAGCCCGGTGCTGTTGAAGCCCGGCCTGGCGGCCGATGCAAAGGTGGCTAAACCCGACGATCTGGCCGCCCGCATCCAAGCGCGGTCGGTGCGGGCCTGGAACCGCTTCAAGATGGCGACCGTGTCGGCCTTCGCCTTCGTGGAGGCGGCGGGGCCGCTCTACGTGACCAAGCTGGTCCGGGACGCAATGGGCCTCGGGGCGGCGCCGGATACGCCGCCGACGCCCCATCTGGCCATGGCGCCGAGTGACCGGGTCGGTGCCGCCGCGGGCGTGTTGCGGGCCATGTCGCTGACTTCTGGCTTCGCGCCGGTCGTCCTGATCGCGGGTCACGGCGCCCATGTGACCAACGCGCCCTTCGCCAGCGCCCTGCAATGCGGCGCCTGTGGCGGCCATGCGGGGGACGTGAACGCGCGCATTCTGGCGGCGCTGCTGAACGACGCCGACGTTCGTGCCGGATTGGTCGCCGAGGGGATCGAAATCCCCGAAGATACGGTCTTCGTGGCCGGTCTGCACGATACGGTGTCCGACGAGATCACGCTTTATGATGTGGGGGCGGGGACGGATGTCAGCCGCCTTCGGACAGCGCTGAAGGACGCCGCCAAGATCGCGCGGACCGAGCGGGCGGCGCGATTGTCCCGCGTGGACGACCCCGAGGCGATCCCCAGACGCGGTGCCGATTGGGCCGAGATCCGGCCCGAATGGGGGCTGGCCGGGTGCCATGCCTTCATCGCCGCGCCGCGGTCGGTGACGGCGGGGCGCGACCTGCGCGGCCGGACATTCCTACACAGCTATGATTGGCAGGCCGATGATGGGTTCGGCACATTGGAGTTGATCCTGACCGCGCCGGTCGTCGTCGCCTCCTGGATTGCGCTGCAATATCACGGCTCGACCACGGCGCCCGACCAGTTTGGTGCGGGCGACAAGTTGCTGCACAACGTCACCGGCGGGATCGGCGTGATCGAGGGCAGCGGTGGGCACCTGCGGGTCGGTCTGCCGTGGCAGTCGGTGCATGATGGCGAGGGTTTGCAGCACGAAGCCACACGGCTGGCGGTGGTCATCGCCGCGCCGACGGACGCCATCGGCGATGTTTTGGACAAGCACGATCATGTCCGGGCCTTGTTCGCCAATGGCTGGCTCTCGCTGCATGCCATGTCCGCCGCGGGACATCTGACTCACCGCTACACACCGGACGGCTGGGTCGCGCTCTAATCCCTATCGGCCGGAGCGGCTTGGCCCCTCGGCCCGAAGCCGCTCCAACACCTCGGCGCGGGCGCGGTCGCGGCCATGGGCCTTGCGCAAGGGTTCCGCATGGGCGCGACGGCCCGCGATCTCTAGGTTTAGTCGGCGCAACTGATTTGTCCGCCAGCGGCCGTGGCGGTCACGGGCGATCTCGCTCTCGATATCCTGGGCCGGGGCGAGCGGGGCCCTCAATCCGTCGGCGCGGGCTTCCAGGTCGGCGATGGCGGTCTGCGCCCGCGCCAGCACTTGGCCCGAGCGTTGCGCCCTAAGATCGGCCAGCGCCTGCAAACGGTCTAATCCTGCGGCCTTCATTCCATGTTCTCCCCGTTCAGGGTCCGCGCGAAGCGGATGGCCGCGGCGACGGCGGCGAAATGGGCCCGGTCGATGGGATCGCCGATCTCGACCGAAGCATGAAGCGCGCGAGCCGTGGGCGGGTCCGAGAAGATCGGCACTCCGGCCTCGGTCGCGGCTTCGCGGATCTTGGCGGCGATAGCATCGACGCCCTTGGCCAGGCAGACCGGCGGGCTGGGATCGAGCGGCGACCATTTCAGCGCGACGGCGTAATGGGTCGGGTTCACCACAATCACCGTCGCGTCTGGCACATCGGCCAGCATGGTGTTCATTGCGATTTCCTGGGCGCGCTGGCGCCGTTTGGCCTTGAACGCCGGATCGCCTTCGGATTGCTTGGTCTCGTCCAGAACTTCCTGTCGTGTCATCCGGTTCTTCGCCATGTGGGAATGGCGCTGCCAAGCGTAGTCGATCACGGCGATGGCCAACGACACGACGGTGACGGGGATGACGAATTCCATCAGCACCTTAGGCAGCAGGGCAGCCGTCATCCGCGGCTCCAAAGCGACGGCACCGATCATATGGTCGGCATGCCGCCACAGGAACCAGACCAGGATCGCTCCATAGAGCGCCATCTTCGCGGCGGACTTCGCGAATTCGAACAATCCCGTCGGGCCGAACTTGTTCTTGGCATTGGACAGAAGCGAGATGCGGGACAGCTTCGGTTGCACCTTCTCGGGTGCGAAGACGAATGCCTGTTGTGCGAACAGAACTGCCAGGACCAGCGCGGCGGGCGCCACCACGATCAAGCCGGACATCACGAGCGTTTCGGCCAGGATCTCGCCGGCCCGCCCGGCGCCGCCGGTGCGCACAGGCACCGAAAGACGATCCGCCTCGGCCAGAAGCGTGCCGCCCAAATCCAGGAAGCGGGCGCCGATCATGGGTGCCATCAGCGCGAGGCAGATCAGAACGCCCAGATAGCTGGCTCCGACGGCCAAGTCCTGGGACTTGACGATCTCGCCCTTGCGGCGCGCTTCAAGCAGTTTCTGCGGTGTCGGCTCGTGGCTGCGTTCCGCGCCGTCTTCGCCGCTCATGGCAGGCCGCCCATGATCGGATCGGCCAAGGCCGCGACCATCGCGGCCTTCCAGATCGTCAGGATCAGCGGGGCCGACAGCAGCAGCACGACCCCCGCCAGGGCGGTGATCGCCGGGGCGCCGACCAGCGCCACCATCAGTTGCGGCATGGCCCGGTTCAGAACGCCCATCGCGGCGTTGTAGATCAGGGCGACCAAGGCGAAGGGCGCGGCCAGACCCACGGCCAGCGAAAAGGCATGGCCGATCCGAGAGACGCCCCAGCG
>JBCCCB010000039.1:0-18905 GCA_039033775.1 Pseudomonadota bacterium
GAAGCCCGCCGTTTCCTTGGCGCGGTGCAGGTCCGGCGGCGCCGACAGCTCCCGCTCGGTCGCCACGAAGCCACCGCCGGTGGAATAATACGTCTCTTGCATATGCAGGTTGCCGGCGCCGTCGAAGGCCCGAAGCACCAGTCCGTTGGCATGGCCGGGCAGGGGCGGGCCCCAGTCGAAGACCACATCGGCCACGGGGTCGAAGCGCATTTCGGGCAGGTCGGCCAGGCGCAGCACGTGGTCGTTCCGGCAGGCCGCCAAGGCCGCTTCGGCCGCGTCCATGTCCATATCCGCCGGATCGAAGCCCAACAGGCCCAGCGCCACCGCCCGGTCGGTCGCATGGCCCTTACCGGTCCAGGCGAGCGAGCCGTGCAAGCTCGCCGTCACGTGGACGGGCGGGCCGGCCCCGGGCTCCGCCTCGCCGCCGCCGCGCAGCAGGGTCAGGAAGCGTCGTGCGGCCACCATCGGTCCCATCGTGTGGGACGAGGACGGGCCGATGCCCGGCTTGAAGATGTCGAAGACGCTCAGGAACATCGGCGGACCCTCACGGTGATCCGTCCATCTGACCCTTCCAGCGGCGGTGGAGCCAGTGCCATTGCGACGGATATCGCGTCACCCACGACGACAGGCGGTCATTGAAGTCGCGCATCATGGTTTCGGGATCGGAGGGCGAGATCGGCGTTTCGACGATCAGACGCAGGCCGCCCGCCTCCCACGGGGCGAAGCACGGGACGAGGGGGATGTCGAAGCGGAGCGCCAAGTCTGCCGGGGCGAGGCTGGTCCTAGCGGGGACGCCCAGGAAGGGGATCGGCACGCCTTCATAGACGTGCTGATCCATCAGGAAGGCCATGAAGCCCCCCGCTTGCAGATGCCGCATCAGATCGCGCAGCCCGGCGGGGCCGCGGGGGACGATGGGTTCGCCCGCCATCCGAAGGCCGTCGCGGAAGAGCGGGTTGTAATGGGGGTTGTTGTTGGGGCGGTAGATGGCGCCGGTCTCCATCCCTTCGCGGCGCAGGGCGTGGCGGATGACCTCCCATTGGCCGAAATGGCCCGACAGCAGGATGGCGCCGCGCCCCTCGGCCTTGGCCGCGCGCAGAACCGGCAGGCCGGGGCCGTCCAGGGTCAGATGCGCGAATTCGCGCTCCATGGCGTCGTTGCACCACACGCCCGCCAGGGTGCGGCCGGTGTTGCGGCCGACGGCCAGGGTCAGGGCGCGGCGCTCGGGCGCGGGCATGTGGGGCCAGACCAGGGCCAGGTTCCGCGTGGCCCGTCCGCCGATGGCGGGCAGGCGGACCAGCATCCCGGCGATCCACCCGATCACGGCGCGCCGGACGGCCATGGGGAACGGCGACAGGATCGCCAGCAGGGCGCGCAAGGCAAAGGCTTCTATCCGGTGGATCACATCGCGCATGGCCCGCAGGTGACCGATCCGGACCCGGCAGGCAAGCGCGGGGTGGACCTTGGGGGACTCGCCTCCGGCGGCCAGACGCGATAACGGGGCCGCGCTTCACGATTCAGGACCGACAATGCTGCGATTGATCCTTCCGCTTCTGCTGGCGCTGGCCGCCTGCGCCCCCGCCCCCGAGATCGAGACGCCTCCGCCACCGGAACCCGCTTTATTCCCGGGCGAGACGCCGGAGGTCCGTGCGCTGGTGAACAAATGGGCCGATTACTACGACCTGCCACCCAGCCTGCTGCACCGGGTCATCCAGCGCGAGAGCGATTACCGCCCCGGCGCGCGGAACGGGCCCTATTGGGGGATCATGCAGATCCTGCCCGCGACGGCGCGCAATATGGGGATGGTCGGGCATCCCCGGCAATTGCTGGATGCGGATACGGGGCTGAAATATTCGGTCCGCTACCTGCGCGGCGCCTGGATGGTCAGCGACGGGGACGAGGTCGAAGCGATGATGTGGTATGCCCGCGGCTTCTATTTCGAAGCCCGCGACCGTGGCCTGTTGCAGGAGACGGGGCTGCGGGGTGACCTGTGGCAGCGCTACGATGCGGGGCTGGTTCAGATGCCGCCCATCGACGCGGCGGGCCGCCTGTTGCCGCCGGAGCCGGTAGAGCCGCCCTGCGCGCCGCGCCGGGGCCTGGGCGCCCTGGTGGCCGGGACGGGCTGCCCGGCTTAGCGGATCCCGGTCGCGGGGTCGTCTGTCGCGGCCGGTCGTCCTCGGGCTGGACCCGAGGATGACGGGTGTTCGACCAAGCCGACGCGTGACCCGCTCTAGGCTGCGGGCGCTGCCGCATAGGGCAGGTGGCCGGTCTTGATCCAGACCTTCGCGCCGTCGGCCCCAGCCCGGGCGTCGAATGTGGCGCCATCCGGCAGGCGCAGCCAAGACCCGGCGCGCAGGGTGTCGCCGCCTTCGGTCAGACCGCCGTCCAGGACCAGGAGTTCCGCGCCGCCGGGCAGGGCGCGGGCGACCGGTGTTTCGGGCGCCCAAGTCTCGTAGGTGACGGTTTCGCGGTCATCCGCATGCAGCGTCTGGGACAGGATGCCCGGCGCGGTTTCGGCCAGGTCGGCGCCCATCTCGACCCGGATCTGGGTGCGGTCGGCCAGGTCGAATTGCCAGAGCTTCACGAAGATCACGCAGCCCGGCGCCGAGCCGGGCGTATGGCTGGAGGTGGGCGGGTTGCGCACATAGGTGCCGGCGGGAAAGTCGCCGTGTTCGTCCTGGAAGACGCCCTCCAGCACGATAAATTCCTCGCCACCCGTATGGGTATGGGCCGAGAAATGGCTGGCGGGCGCATAGCGGACGATGGAGGTGGCGCGCGCCACCTCGTCGCCGATGCGATCCAGCATCCGGCGGTCGACGCCGGGCATGGGGGATGGCACCCAGTCGATGGAATCGGAGTGGATCAGCACGCGCTGGGCGAAATCGTCGTTCAGGTTCATGGCGGGCCTCCTTGGGGCAAGCCCATCACCGGACGGCCGGGGATGCAACGCACAGATGGGTGTGCCCGAGACGGCCGGTCAGGGACAGGTTTTGTGTAATCCGGTCGAAACCGGTTTTCCAAAAAGAGAGGGATTGGGCCGTCCCTGCTCGGTGGGATCGGTGCGAGAGCCTTGGCGGCGCAGGCCATCAAGCGAAGGCGCGATCCGGCCATGCCGGACCGGCGGCCGGGGGTGTCGAAAACGGGATCGGCCGCATCGCCGGTTTTGGCGGAGGCGCCGCCGGTCCGGCGCCTCCGGCCAGGATCATAGGCCGAGCTTGCTCGCCTCGGCATAGAGCCCGACCACCACATTCATCTTTCCCGTCAAGCCATTGAGGCCGTGATAGAGCATGGCACGGGTCTCGGCATCCGGATGCGCCCCGTCCCGGATGTCGTCCAGGCTGGCCTGCAGCGATATCCAGTCGGCGGCGATCTCGGCCAGGCCGTCTTCGATGGCGCTGTTCGGGGGCGAAACGATGCCGGCATTGTCCATGCCGAACCGTAGGGCGTTGAGCGACGCGTCGTAGGTTTCCATCGCCGCCGCCAATTCGCTGGCGGCCGATTCTTTGAAATGCCCCTCGGCCAGGAGGCAGGCATTCTTCGACATCCGCTGTGCCAGCATGCGCTGTCGACCGGCGATGCCGATTGTGATCGCATCGGATTGCAGCAGGGCCGACGGGTCGGAATGTTCGCCCGTGACGGCATCGACCAGGGCCTGCGCCCGCTTCAGAAGGTCATGGGACGTATCGGCCGTGCGGGTCACCAGCGCCACATCCATCGCCGCAGGATCCGCGCGCTGCACATCGGCGTGGAGCGGGGCCCAAATCTCGTGAACATCGGCCACGGCATAGAGAACCCGGCGATCTTCTTCGGCGCCGTAGATGCCAAGCGAATCGTCGCCATATTCCAGAGCGGTTATGATCTTCTGAAATTCGGCGACGGCGCCCGTCATCATGGTGACCGCGGCCTCGGTCTCGATCCCGGCCTGCACATTGCAGGCCGTCATGGGGATGCGCTGGCTGAGCATGCGCAGCTTGCCCGCCATGTCGATCCGGGCGCCGCCGCCGACATCTTCGACGATCCCGGCGCTGGTGGACGGTCCGGGCCCGGTCGCCAGGGCGGGCGCCCCGATGGGCGCGGTCATCAGAAGACCGAGGGCGATCGGTCGGATGAAACGTTTGGAAAAGAAGGGCTTGGCGCCAAAAAGTTCGGCAATCATGATACAGGTCTTTCAAGGTGGGTTTGGAAAAAGGGCTTTGGTCGGTCTGAAGACTGGTTGAGAGTTAAGTCGGAAAAGGGGTCCCCGGAAAAATCGGGAACCCCTGGTTCATCGTCAAAGAAGTTTGCGGCTGGCCTTGGCGTAATCCGCGGAAACTTCGTTCATCATCGCGGTGAGATGGTTCATCTCGCTGTAGATCGTTTCCCGTTCCTGGTTGGTCAGCGTCTCTCCCGCCTCGACCCGGTCCAGCAACGGTCTGACCGTTTGCCATCTGGCCGATATCTCCGCCAGGCCGGCGGCGATTTCGTCGGTCGGCGGAGGCCGGACCCCGACCTCGGGCATGCCGTCGCGCAATGCCGTCAGCGACAGTTCATAGAGCGCCATTGCGTCGGCCAATTCCTGGCGGGCGCCGTCGGCGTCCAGGCCCTCGGCGATCATGCAGGCCGTCTTCGAGACGATCTGCGGCATCATGCGCTGACGGCCGACGATATCCAGGCCGACGGCATCGGTGGCCAGCAACTCGGCCGGGTCCGCATACTCGCCGATCAGATCTCCGACCAGGGCTTGGGTGATGTCCAGAAGCCGCGGCGCGGCTTCGACGGCGTAGGTCACCTGTTCGAAGCTGGTCGCCTTGCTGGTCTGGTCGGTCATCTCGACCATGTCGGCGCGGACCGGGTGCCAGACATCGTTCATCTGGGCGATCCGCTCCAACACGCGGCGGTCGGTTTCGGGGGCGCGGATCAGGATGAAGACGTCGCCATGTTCCAGCGCGTTCATGATCCGGTCGAATTCGCCGACCGATGCGGACAGGTAACCCTTGGCTTCCCAGCCGCCAATTCCAGCGGCGGCGTTGCAGGCCGAGGCCGGGATGCGTTGCGACAGCATGCGCAGCTTTCCGGCATAGTCGATCCGTTCTGGACCGCTGACCTTCTCGAAGGTGGGTGCGTCGGCCCCTTGGGCGGCGGCGGCCGGCAGGGCCAGGGCCAACGAAGTGGCCAGGGCCAGGGCGGCGGAGACCGAGGTTTCGGTCAATTTCGGGCGGGAGATCACGGATACGTCCTCTCGTCTTGTCGGGTGACTGACTGGGTTCGGCAGGGAAGGGAAGAGAGGCCGCCGAATGTGGCGGCCCCTCCGTGGACGCGCCGGGATCAGCGCGCCGCCTGCATCCACACTTCGACGCGGCGGTTGATGGCCCGGCCCTGGTCGTTGACGTTGCAGGCCGAGGGCGCGATCTCGCCATAGCCTTCCGCCGTCAGCTCCAGACCGGCCAGCTTGTCACCGGCGCGGGCCTGCAATTCGGCCAGCACCTGTTCGGCGCGGGCGCGGGACAGTTCGCGGTTGCTGTCGAAGGCGCCCACGTCATCGGTGAAGCCCACGAACTTGATGCTGGACCCTTCGGGCGCGCCGTCCAGGAAGGCGACCAGACGCTCCATGTCGATGGCGCCGCGTTCGTCCAGCTTCGAGGAACCGGTGCGGAAGCGGAAGGTGGTGGACAGGCGGTCATAGTCGACCATCTGGCCCAGCATCTCGCGCATCACGCCGCCTTCGTAGACGTCGGCATTGGGATCCAGCAGCATGCGGGCCCGGTCGCCGTCCAGCGGCTGCGGCCGCGAGGCCACGCCCAGGTCGATGAAGCCGGCTTTGCGGATCACGCCGTCGGCTTCGGGCGACAGGACGAAGTCCAAGAAGTCGCCGGCCGAAGCGGACACGCCGTCTTCGCGGTTGTAGAGATACAGGCGGCGCTGCAGGGCGTATTCTTCCGTCCGGGCCGAGAAGGCGTCGGGCGTCATGGTGATGCCGCACTGGTTGACCAGCGACAGGGCCTTGGCGCCGCGCTGGAAGGCGTAGCCGGCGAAGCCGATGGCCGACGGGTCGTCGTTGACCATGGCGGCCATGGTGTTGTTGTCCTCGGCGATCTTGACGCTGGGGATGGCGTCGACATCGGGTGTGCCGAAGACGGCTTCCTTGAACACCGCGCGCGTGCCCGAGTCGCGCTGACGGTCGATCACGGTGATCGGCAGGTCGGGGCCACCGACCTGGGCCCAGTTGTTGATCTGGCCCGAATAGATGGCGGCCAAGTCGGTCATGTTGAGCTTGTTGACCGGGTTGCTGGGATGCGTGATGACCACCAGGCTGTCGATGGCGACGATGTGTTCGTTGGCGGGGCTGACCATGTTGCCGGCGCCGGCATCGCGCAGGGCGCGGGCTTCGGCGGGCTGGATGCGGCGCGAGGCCATGCCGATCTCGGCCGATTCGTCCATCAGCTTGCGGAACGCGTCGCCGGAGGCGGTCGAATCGACCAGGAACGTGCCCAGCTCGTCCCCGAAGCCGCCATCGCCGATCAGCGAGGCCAGAAGCTGGCCGTCGGCACCGGTCGAAGTCGCGGTCACTTCGGCGTCCAGGTAGCCCGCATAGCCTTCCATCAGCAGCGGCATGATGCCCAGGCCGACCGTGTCGGAGCCCGCGATGACCACGTCGGCCGAGGCCGTGTCGAAGCTGGGGCAGGCGTCGCCCTCGCAGCGCACGCGTTCGGCGGACAGGCGCAGCTCGCCCAAGGCGGTGCGGATTACGTAGCTGTTATCGGTGAACTCGACGAACTCGCCGACAATGTCGACCGTGCCGTCGGCGGAGATGAGGTTCACTTCACTGGCCTGGGCCAGGCTCGGCAAAAGCAGGGCACCTGCCAAGGTGAGACCGCGCAATGCGCTGCTGGTCTTCAGGTTGCGAATGCTCGTCATCGGGTGCGTATCCTTCGTCTGTCACTGCGTGTTGGCCGAGGGAGGTCGGCGAAATCACGTCCGTCCGGCGTCATGCCGATCGTCTCGATGGGACGAGGGTTAGGGGTCGATAACGGTCAATTCTGGGCGAAATTGAAGGAAATTGACGGTAACTGTTCGGCGGTTGCCGCAGGCCTGCCCAGTTTTCGCTACAGTTCGGCGTCGGGCCGGGGATCAATCCGCCTGAATGGCCCGGAAGATCGCCGAAACAGCGCCCGCATCGGCCGTGGCCAATGCCAGGACGGCAACAATGGGCAGGCCATCCTCGCCCGGCCAGCGGGCCAGGCCGAAGGCGGTGCCGTCCGGGGCGCCGGTCTGGCGCAGCCAGAGCGAGAGCGTGGGGCCCTCGGATCCCCCGGCGACGGTTGGTTCGACCATGCCGGCGAGACCGTCCAGCATGTCCCGCATCTCGCCGTCGCCGATCAGCCGATCCGGGCCGCCGTCACCCGGTCGGATCAGGCAGGCCTTCAGCCGGGATCCGCACCGGCCGACGAACCGGTCCACGATGGGCCGGTCGGAATTGTCCGGCGCCGGGGCCCATTGTTCGGTGAGCCGCGCAACGGACAGGCCCCGGCCACCCGCCGACGCCCCTTGCCCTTCCGAGACGACCACGGGACCGCGCGCGCCCTCGGCGAAGCGCCGGATCAGCGCGGCCAATTCGGCCTGGGCATCCGTATCCTCCGGCTCCAGCGCCTGGCCGGGCAGGTCCCCGGGGGCGAGGTCCTCGGATGCGGCCTCGACCGCGCGCAAGCGGCGGGCGGCGATGGACAGGGACAGCCGCGGCCCGGCATCGGACGACAGAACCGACCGTGCGGGAAGGATCGTGTCGTCGATGGTTTGAAGAATGGCGCGCAGGACCGTGTCCGCGTCGCCATGCGAGGTCGGAACCCGGGCGATGATGCGCCCCGCGGCGGTGCCGGGCTCCGATGCCTTGATGTCGTCGTCCTTGGCCAGACGCCGGAGCCGGCCGCTCAGGTCGGAGCGGTCGGTCATGCCGGTCCCCCGGCCAAGCGCGTCAGGCAGCTGCGGGCGGCGGGCAGAAAGCCGTCCAGATCCATGTCCGGATCGCAGAGGCAGCACAGCGCGTCGTTCGGGGCGCTGGGCACGCGCAGGAAGACCGCGATCTGATCGTCATGCATCGCGATGGCCGTGTCGCAGGCCCCGTCGGCGTCATAGCTGTCGCCATCGACCGCCGTCAGAACCGTGCGGCCCCGCACGCACAAGGCTTGCAGGGCTTCACGGTGCATCGGCTCTCGCGTGTCCGACAGAAGCGCCATGGACATGGACAGGTCGGCGAAGACAGCCACCCGGCAGGCCCCGTGGTCCCGCGTCAAGGCCTTCAGAAGTTCCGCGCTCATGACGCGCCCTCGCTTGCACCGCCCGATTTCGGCATGGGTTACCCCATCCCGAAGCTCGGGGAAAGACGGCCCCGGCAGCGTTTAGGTGTCGGGACGGGGGCGGGCCGACCGGCCGCTGGGCCGCACGCGGCGGGGGATGATCCGTCGGACCAGGGACGCCGCGCCGCTGGTGTCTTGCGCCGGGTCGGATGCCGGGGCCGCATCCTCCTGCGCCGCAGACGGGACGGGAATGCTCGGATCGAACGCAGCCAGCGCCACATGCAGGTCGCTGGCGAACCTGCGGGCGCCGCTTTTGTCCCATCCCTCGGCATCCTCGGCCTCGGTCGCCTTCAGGGCGTCCAGCAGAGACAGCGGATAGATGCCCGCGAACAGGCCCTCCGTTTCGGCCGTCACCCGTGCCAGCACACGGGCGCGGTCCCGCTCGGTCACCAGCTTGTCGAAGCGCGTGACCAGCAGCATGGAGCGGGCGCGGACCTTCTCCGTCACCAACTCCCACGCGGCCGCTTCCGACTGGCGCCAGGCCTGGGTCGCATGGGTACACCACAGGACCAGGTCGACCTCGGGCAGCATCCGTTCCCAGACCTCGGAGTCCATGTTCGGGTCCGAGATGCCGGGGAAGTCGATCAGGTCGCAATGCTCAAGGATCGGGCTTTCCAGCGACATCGAGACGTGGCGCGTGCGATCCACATCCAATTGGTCGAAATCCTCGATCGCGATCGGCGTTTCCGTCCCGTCGATCGAGACCGCGACCGGGCTTGCGGTGCCGTGGCTCAGCCAGACGGGCGACAGGCGCGTGGCCGTCACCCGTTCGGGCAAGGGCCGGGCGCCCAGCAGCAGGTTCGACAAGGTCGACTTCCCGGCCGAGAATTCGCCCATGATCGCCAGGCGCGGCTTGCGCGGACCCTCTGCCACGGTTTCTCCTTCGACCGCGGCGCCGTGCATTTCCTCGGGCATGGGGGACAGATCGCTCATGCCGCATCTCCTTCTTTGGTCTCGTCGTCCAGATCGATGTCCAGTTCCTCGAACAGCATGTCGAACAGCATCTCGCGCTCGTCCTGGGCGCTGACGCCGAACAGACCGTTCAGTTCTTCCACGCTGACCTGCGCCTTGACGCAGATGTCCGACAGGACCTCGCGCTGTTCGGCTAGGAACGTCTCCAGGCGGCTGATGGCCAGATCGCGGATTTCATGGGTCTGATTGGACTTCAGCTCGGCGATCATCGGGGCGGTCTCGGCCTCGATCAATTCGCGGAAGCCGTCGGCGAAGGCGCGGTAGCCGCGGCGCTTGCCCCACCAGCTTTTCCACCAGGACGTCTTCAGATCCAATGCGATGGTCTGGGCCAGCGCCATGGGCTGTGGCGTCTCCGGCGCGGCGGGCGGGTCGACGCGGAAGTTCTCGGCCTCGACGTCGAAGATGCGGCTATAGGCATCGGTCAATTCGTCGCCCGCGCGGTCGAAGACCGTGTCGCAAGCCTTGGTGAAGTTCTTGCGCATCACCTGGTAGGACGACCGCATCAGCATCCGCAGCCCATCGGGCGAGTAGTTCCAGACCTCGCCTTCGCCATGGGCCTCCAGATGTTGCAGCAGCGATTCCAGGGCCCGGTCCACGAAGCGGACATGGACTTGGTCGACGCGGTCGGAAAACCGGGCGAAGACCTCGTCCAGACGACCTTGTAGCTCGGCCATCAATTCCCCGCGGATGTCATTCAGCATCAGGTCGACCTCGGCGGCCTCCATCTTCTGGATCCGCTCGCCATCCCCGGCGCGCAGGGTCACCACGGCGGAGGAGGCGCGCAGGCCGGCCACGTAATTGGCGGCGCGGCGGCGGCTGGCGACCAGCATCCGTTCGCCGACGCTTTCCGACAGGCGTTGGCCGATGGCGGTATAGAGATCGGGCATGCCCGACAGCGTCCAGACCATCTCTTCGACGGAGAGTTGGGCGGCCTCGGGGCCCAGCGTATCGGCGGCATAATCCTGAAGCGCCTTTGCCGAGGCGTCGACCATCGTGTCGAGCTTGCCCTCCAAAACGGCGGTGGACCAATAGGCCGAGCCGAAGACGATATCCGGCGCCTCCATGTCGTCCTTCGACAGGGTGGCGATCAGGCTGTCGTGGATTTCCGGCACTTGGTTCACCGGGTCCGACAATTCGTCGATCCGGTTGACGAAGATCACGACCTGGCGGGACTTCATGTTCGAGATCAGCCGGATCAGGCCCATATCCGTGGCCGACAGGGCCTGGTGCGCCGACAGGACGACGACGCAGGTCCGGCTGTCGCGCAGGGCGCGGATGGTGATCTGCTCGCGCATCATGAAGGTGTCGTTCACGCCGGGCGTGTCGCGGACGCACAGCGGCATCGGCAGGCCGGGCGCGTCCAGCCACAGATCGGCCGACCGGGTGATGTCGGCGAATTGGCCCTGGCCGTCGAGTTCCTGGTCGGGATCGAATTCGTCGCCCATGCAGACATAGCGTTTGACGAGGGCGTCGTCGAAGCTGCCGTATTCGTGCTGCTGGCCCAGCATCATCTCGAACTTGGCGCCCAGGCGTTCGCGCGTCTTGGCATGCATCTTGGTGATCTGGGCGCGCAGTTTCTCGACTTCGGTATCGGCGCCGGCGCGGGCCGATAGCTCGCCGATGCGGCCGCCATTGCGTACCAGGTTGTCCCATTCGTCGGCATCGAACAGGCGGAAGCTGGCGCGGGGCGCGTCGTCGGGGCGGGGCACGTTCAGATGCAGCGAGGTGACCACCGAGGTCCACGGATTGACGTCCGCCGGCAGAAGGCCGGGGCGTCCCACCATGGCGTTGACCAGGGTCGTCTTGCCCGACTTGATCTGGCCGATCATGGTGACGGCGGGTTCGAACGTGTCGACTTCGTGCATCAATTCTCGGACCTTGCGGCCCATGCCGGTGCCGCCGATAGCCTCGATGTCCCACAGGATCTCGCGCAGGTCGTTCACATCGCCCGAAAGCCGGCGAAGCGCATCCTGACCGCGGGCCAGCACCGCGGGGGCGACCCCGGGTAGCGCGTCGAGCGTCTTGTCGGCGCCGATCGGTTGGGCGGCAAGTTCGTCGATATCCGACATGTCCATCGGGTGGTCCTCGTTACTGCTCTGTCGGCTGGGCCGATTCAATTTCGTCCAGATGATCTCGGGGAATTGTCGAAAGAATGACGGTTAATTGGTTAAAATCGGGACGACTGGGTCGGGGTGGTCGGTCAAGTGGTGGCCAAACCTTGCTGAAACCGGCGGCGAAGCTGCAACATCACGGCGATGGCGTCTTCGGCGGCCCCCTGGTTTCGTTCGATCTGCATCAGTTGCACCATGTCCACGGCCTCCTGCACGTCGTCGCGGGCCAGCATCAGCGCCGCGTCGTCGCCATCGGCCAGGCCCAAATGGTCGTCGAGCCAGGTCAGGTCCTTGACCGAACGGGCCAGAACCGCATCGCCATCGGGCGGTGCATCGCCCGATATCAGGTCCGCCCCGGTCGTCTTCAGCCGCGCGATGGCGGTCTCGAACGCCTCGCGCGTGCCGGCGGTGACCGGCGTCGCCGACGGCAGGGGGATTGTTCCGGCGTCCTGGTCGATCTCCGGTTCGGCGGTGTCTTCGGCCGGCGCCGCGTCGGCCACGGTCTCGGACGGGGCCACGGTCTCGGATGGGGCGGTATCGGCCACGGGTTCGGGCACGTCGTCGTCCGCGCTCACCTCGGCCGTCTCGGGCTCGGCCGGCGTTTCCGCCTGCTCGACCTCGTCCGTTTCCGGGGCCGCCTCCTCGGCCGCCACCTTCGCGGCGACCGCCATCACCATGTCCAGCTCGGGCTCGTAATTGGGGGTCTCTTGCCCGGTGGCCGTTTCGTCTGGCGTCGCCCGCTCCGCCGGAGCCGCGGCCAGAACGTCCGCGTGACGGGCCAACAGCAGATCGCCTTGATCGACGAAGGCCTGCCGCGTCCGTTCGACCACCTTGAGCACCGCGGCGATCAGCGCTTGGCCGCCCGAGGCCTTGAAGGCCGCCCGGTCGAGTTCGTCCCCATCGCGCGCGGCCAGCGCGGCCAGCGTGTTGATCGCCAGAACCCGGTCGAATTCGTCCCGTCCCAGCCGGTCGACCCGGTCCAGGGCGCCCTTGGGGTTCGGCGCGGTGTCGATCCGGCTGCGCAGCAAGATCGCCTGATCCTTGATCGGCTCGGGCATCGTGGCCCAAGCGGCCTGTTCGGGCGCGCCGAAATCGCGGGTGCACCAGATCGCCAGGTCGGTGCGTTTCGCCGCCCAGGCGCAAGCTCGGGCTTGCTCCGGGCGGCCCAGGCCGATGCCCACTTCCATCAGCGTGATCCGCTTCAAGGCGGGGATGGCGGCCTGCACTTCGACCATCGCGGGCTCCATCTCGGCGGCGCCGGTGATGTCGAGACCGTCCAGGGTTTCGGTCGATCCGTCGGCTTTGGTGACGATCGTGCGTGTCATGTCACCCGAGATCAGCCGCAGCACGGGCAGCCGAATGCCCTCGGGCACCAGAGTATCGCCTGCCAGCAGGTCCAGCACCCGCGACTTTCCGGTGCCCGGCAGTCCGAGCAGGGTGACCCGCAGCGGCGATGCCAGGCGCTCGCGCAGCTTGGTCGCCGTGGATTGCGCCTTCTCCGGCAGGGCCTTGCTGGCGATGGCCCGGTCCAGCTGGGCCAAGGTGTCCGTCTGCGGGTCCGTCATGGATCAGCCCCCGGTCGCGACTTTGGGCGCGTCGGCATCATCCAGGGCCGACCGCGTGGAATGGCGGAAGACGCTCGCATCGTCGGCCTTACTGGCCTGCTCCGATGCTTCGTCCGTCGATGGGGCCGTCTTCTTCGGGATCATGCGGGTATAGGTCTTGCCGCGATAGGTGTAGGTTTGCTCCTCCATGTCCGGCCCGTCTTCCAGAGCCGGCGCCTCGTCCTCTTCCTTCAGCGGCACGACGGGCTGGCCGCGATAGATTTGGGCCTGCTCGTCCTCGGCGGCGGCGGGGGCCGGGCTGGGTGTCGGCAAGACCGCGACGCGGGTGGCGGGCAGGCGATCCTCTTCGATCAGACCGGTGGGCTTGGCCACGATCTTCCGTTCGACCGGCTTCATGTGGTTCAGCTTGATGACCGAAAAGCTGATATTGTCCTGATCCGGATCGGCCAGGTCATCGAGCGCTTCCAGCAGATACCCCGCGATCTCGGCCGCCTTCTTCCGGCGATGGCGGTGCAGGATCTTCTGGATCTTCGCTTCTTCCAGATATTGCAGCCCGTCGGACGACATCACCACCACGTCGCCCAGCTTCAGCTCGAACGGGGCGGCGGGGCAATCGCTGCGGGCGACCTTGCCGCCCAGGATCACAGAGGTCAGGCAGTTGCGGTCCGGATGGGACTTGGCGGCCTCGGCCGTGATCAGCCCCTGCTCGACCATGAAGTCGATCTGCGGCGCCAGGGAATGATCCTCGTTGAGTTGCCGCAACTTGCCGTCGCGCAGCAGGTAAAGGGGGCTGTCCCCGATCGACATCCAGAACATCCGGTTCTCGACTAGGACCAGCGACACCAGCGTCGCCCCCATGCCGGACGTTTCGGGATGGCCCTCGACATGGTCCCGCACGCAGGCATTGGCCTTGTCGGACGCGTCGCGCATGAAGGTGGGGATCTCGGCCTCGAAATCGGCGAAGTTCGCGGATTGGAACTTCAGCTCGCTATAGACTTCCGTGACCACGATCTTCGACGCCACGTCGCCGGCGGCATGCCCGCCCATCCCGTCGGCCAGGACGGCGACGCCGCTATCCATGCCGAACGGGAAGTCGGTGACGATGGCGTCTTCCTGATAGGACCGCCCGCCCTGGGCAATCGCCGAGGCGACATCGTAGCGGGGCTCAGGCGATCGCCACATCGTCGCTCTCCTCGCCATCGTCGTCGGTGTCGGACCAGTCGAAGTCGGGGCCGCACAGGGTCTTCAGGCGCAGGACCGTCTCACCGATCTTGATCTCGTCGCCATCGGTCAGGGCTTCGTTGGAAATGACGGGCTTTCCGTTCAGGCGCACCAGGTTCGACTTGCCGCCCTGGCCCAGCAGGAACGTCCGCTCTTCGACGTCGTAGACGATGGCCGCATGGCCGCTGCGCGAGATCGCGCTGTCGCCGAAATTCAGCCGGACCGCCTGGTCGGCGCCGCGGCCGATCGAGGACATCCCGGCGGTCAACGGAAAGGTGTGGCCGCGACCGGGACCCGACACGACCAGCGCCCAGCCGACCGGGAAGGTCACGGCCTCGGCGGCCGGGATGTCCGCCTCGGCCCCGTCCGTTTCGTCGAACAGATCGACGACGGCGCCTTCCGACGTGTCGAACCCGATCAGGCGCGTCTTGTTGCGGCGGCTGCGCGCCGGGGCGCGGGTCGGCGCTTCGGCGGGCGCTGGGTCGGCATCATCGCCTTCCAAGTCCCAGATGCCCGGCGCGGCGGGTTCCTTCAATTTCTCGGCCAGGCCTTGCAGGATTTCAGTTGTGGCCGGGGCCTCGGTCTCGCGCGACTCGGCGGTTTGCGACGGCACGGGTGCCGGGGGCACGGGCTTTTCCTTGGGCGCGGCGACCGGAGCCGTCGGCAGGATGGCGGCCTCGGGCGATGCGGTCTGCGCCGCCGGAGGCGTCAGAACCGGGGCGGCGGACTTCTTGCCAAGCAGATTGCGGAGGAATTTCATCGGACGTCTCCTTGCGAAAGAGGGTGTTGAAATCAGTTGGTGACGGGGCGGGTCAGCGACGCGACCCAGTTCGAGCCGTTGCGCAGGACTGCAAAGCTGAAGTATTGCCGGTCGGTTCCCATCTCGGCTTCCAGCAGAGTCCGCAGGTCGGTCGGACCATCGAACCGCTTGCCGGAATCGACCGAGGCGAAAAGTTGGTCGCCGGGCCTCAGATCGGTTTCACTGTTCTCCGGGATGGACACGACCCGGGTGATCCAGGCGTCGCTCTCCAGCGCCGTTCGGAAGGTCGGACCGTCGGGCAAGCTGACGTAATGCGCCACCGGCAGCGTGGTCGTCTGGACCAGGCTGGGGGATTGTCCCGGACGGCCGACGCCGATCTCGATGGACAGCGTTTCCAGGGCGGGCAAATCATAATCGGCGGCCAGGACCGCGTTGAACTCGGCGCGATCCGACACCGGTTCGCCGTTCAACGTCACGATATGGGACCGGCCGTCGGCGTCGATGCGCAGATCCTCGAAGGGCAGCGCGACGGACCAGCCGCCGGCCAGGGTCACCGGTTCGGGGATCTCGGCCCCGGGAAGGGGTGCCGAAATGGTCGGCAAGTCGCGCCAGCCCGGGATGTCGGCTTGGGCCGCCGTCCGGTCCAGGCCGGGGCCTGCCGGGTCCGTGGGCACGGGCGGGGTGGCGACGATATCGGCGGTCACCGTTGTCTGGGCTTCGGGGTCGAGCGGCGCCTGCGGCGTGTCCACGGGGACGGGTGTCGGCTGCTGGGTCGGGGCCGGCGGATCGACCTCGACCGGCGCAATCGCGACTTGGTCCGCCGGATCTTGGGCCGGCGAGGGATCCGATGCGGGCGGCAACAGGGTGGACGCCGCGACGGACGTTTCCGCGCTGGCCTTGGGCGGCGGCGGCACATCGGTCACAGGGACACCCCTTGGCGGGGTCCGGACGGTCTGCGTCGAAAAGGCCGTGTCCGCCACGTCGCCGCCGATGGCCACGTTCTCGCTGGCGATTTCGGTCTGGCTCGGCTCGGGCGCGGCCGATCCGTTCCGATCCACCGCGTCGGGGTCCGAGAGGACGCCGGGGATATCGACGGCGGCGACGGGCCCGCCGACCGGGTCGGCCGGGGCGTCCGGCACGGACAACAGATCGGTTTGCAGGGCGACCACGCCGACCACCGCGGCGATGGCAATGACGGCGACGCCGCCGATCAGACCCGCCCGGCTCTTCTTGGCGGGGGCCGCCGCGCTGGCGCCGATGGGCGGGATGGCGGCCGTCGATGTCCTGGCCGGGGTCTTGCCATCCATGGCCGCCAGCCATTCGGCCGCGGATTGCATGCGGTCGCGCGGCAGAATCGCCAGCGCCCGATCGATGGCGGCCAGCACACGGTCGTCGTAGTCGGGGAAGCGGCCCCGCAACGGCTGATAAGGATCTTCGTCAGATGTGGCGATGGCCGTCAGGCGTCGCTGGCTGTCTGGGGGGATTTCGCCCGCGATCAGATGATAGAACGAGGCGCCCAGGGCATACAGATCGCTGAACGGCCCTTGGTCGGACCCGGTGATGTAGAATTCCTGGGGCGAATAGCCGTCCTTGACGACCCGCATGGCGGACAGCACGCGGCTCTGCTTCTGGGCCTGCTGGCGGGCCGCGCCGAAATCGATCAGGACCGGCTTGCCGGTCCCGTCGACCAGGATATTGTCCGGCGAGATGTCGCGATGCAGCATGCCCTGGGCATGCACGAAGCCGACCGCGTCCAGCATGTCGCGCAGGATCGACACGATCTGCGACGGCGGCAGGTCGGTATCGGGATCCTCCAGGATCTCCAGCAGGTCGCGGCCTTCCACGAAGTCCAGCGCCATATATGCCGTGTCGTTCTCCTCGAAGACCTGGTGCACGCCGACGATGTTGGGGTGCTGCAACTTCGACAGGCTGCGCGCCTCTTGGACGAACAGCCGGACGATGCCGTCGAACTCCGATTTGTGCGCCCGCGACCGAGGCTGCACGATGGCGCGGGACCGGCGGCAGAAGGCGCCGGGAAAGCACTCCTTGATGACGACTTTCCGGTCCAGGCTATCGACGGCGCGGTAGGTGATGCCGAAGCCGCCCGCGTTCAGAAAATCGACGATCGTGTACTGTCCATGGAGCAGCTGAGTCCCCGGGGCCAGATCGTCACACGGATCCGCCTCGTCCCGGGGGTCAAACTCTGTCTCTGCCGCGCTTGCCATCTATCTTAACCTCGACAATTCACCCGCGCTTTCGGGGCTTTGTTGCCGGTGAAGTGACAATACACTTTGGTTAAAAGATGACCTGAACTTGAATTATTCGGTCCAACTAGGAGGCCAGGGCGCGAAACAGTCGCGGGTCAAGCCCCACGGAATACGGGCCTGCGCCCGGTCGGCATGGCGGTTTCGGGGATGTGGGCTTGACGGTGAACGCTCCGGCGGACGCGCCTTTGGGTCATGCTCGCAATGGTCACAAAGCCGCCGTGCGCGGGGCAAGATGATTGGAATCCCGCCGTTGCCCCTTGTTCGTCCGGCAATCCGACAGGCCGTCGGCGCCGCCCCTTGCCCTTCCGGGCGAAGGATGGTCCCCTTCGCGGCACAAAAGCCCCTCGAAGGGGCTCCGATCCAACGGGAGAACATCATGCTACGCACCACAGCTCTGGTCACGGTCGCCGCCATGGCGGCCGGAATGGCTAATGCCGAAACGCTCCGCTGGGCCCGCGCGGGCGACGCGCTGACCCTGGACCCACATGCCCAGAACGAGGGGCCGACCTCGACCCTGGCGCATCAGATCTACGAACCTCTGATCCTGCGCGACCATGCCGGCGCCATCGAAGCGGCGCTCGCCACCGATTGGGGCGTCAGCCCCGACGACCCGAATGTCTGGGTCTTCAACCTGCGCGAAGGCGTGACGTTCCACGACGGCGCTGATTTCACCGCCGAAGACGTCGTCTTCAGCTTCGAGCGGGCCAAGACGCCCACCTCGGGCTACCGCGAGCTTCTGACCTCGATCACCGAGATCCGGGCGGTGGACGATTACACAGTCGAATTCGTCACCGATGGACCGAACCCGATCCTGCCGTCGAACTTCACCAACCTGTTCATCATGGATTCGGGCTGGGCCGAAGCCAACGGCACCGTCGCCGTCCAGGATTTCGCCAATGGCGAGACGACCTTCGCCGCCACCAACGCCAACGGCACAGGCCCCTATTCCCTGGCCTCGCGCGAACCGGATGTCCGCACGGTGATGGAAGCCTTCCCGGACTACTGGGGCGTCGGCGACTTCGCTCTGTCCTATGACCGGATCGAATATACCCCGATCCAGAACGCCGCCACGCGGGTCGCCGCCCTGCTGTCGGGCGAGGTGGACTTCATCCAAGACGTGCCCGTCCAGGATCTGGACCGCGTCGCCGGAACCGACGGCCTGCTGCTGAAGACCACGCCGCAGAACCGCACGATCTTCCTGGGCATGAATGTCGGCGCCGAAGACCTGGAGCGCGACAATATCGACGGCGCCAACCCCTTCGCCGATGTCCGCGTGCGCCAGGCCATGAACATGGCCATCAACCGCGACGCCATCCAGCAGATCGTGATGCGCGGCCAATCCTCGCCCACCGGCGTGATCATGCCGCCCTTCGTCAACGGCTGGACCGAGGCGCTGGACGCCGTGCCCGCCGCCGATATCGAGGCCGCCAAGGCGATGCTGGCCGAGGCGGGCTATGGCGACGGCTTCACCATCCAGATGGATTGCCCGAACGACCGCTACATCAACGATGAAGCGATCTGCCAGGCCGTCGCGGGCATGATGGGCCAGATCGGCATCACGGTGAACCTGAACGCCCAATCCAAGGCCCTGCATTTCCCGCTGATCCAGAACGTGACCACGGATTTCTATCTGCTGGGCTGGGGCGTGCCGACCTTCGATTCCGAATACATCTTCAACTTCC
>JBCCCB010000040.1:0-18785 GCA_039033775.1 Pseudomonadota bacterium
ATCGGCGGCGACATCGACAGCATCGATGGAGGCGAAGCCCGGCGCGGTGGGGTGGGTGCGGCGCGCCGGGTCGGGGTCGATGATCCCGGCCAAGACCAGATCCGGATGGACTTCGATATGGGCCAGATGGCGCGCGCCGATCAGCCCCGTTCCGGCCAGCAGCAGGCGGGTCACATCACCGCTCCGATCTGCCAGGGGACGAATTCGTAATCGCCCAGGCCCTGGGTTTCGGATTTGGTGACCTCTCCGCTGGCCACCCGCAGGAACAGATCGTAGATCTCGCGGCCCTTGGCCTCGACCGTGGACGCCCCTGTCAGGATGTCGCCCGCATTGACGTCCATATCCTCGGGCATCCGGTCATAGAGCGTCTGGTTCGTCGCCACCTTGATCGTCGGCGCGGGCTTCGACCCGAAGGCCGATCCCCGGCCGGTGGTGAAGCAGACCAGGTTGCAGCCGCCCGCGATCTGCCCGGTGACCGAGGCCGGGTCGTAGCCGGGGCTGTCCATGAAGGTGAAGCCCGTCGCCGTCACCGGTTCGGCGTATTTGTAGACGCCGGTCAACGGTGTCGTGCCACCCTTGGCCGCCGCCCCGAGCGACTTTTCCAAGATCGTCGTCAGCCCGCCCTTCTTGTTGCCGGGGCTGGGGTTGTTGTCCATCGAGCCGCGATTGCGGGCCGTGTAGTCCTCCCACCACGCGATCAATGCCACCAGCCGGTCGCCCACGGCGCGGCTGGCCGCCCTGCGGGTCAACAGGTGTTCGGCGCCGTAGATCTCGGGCGTCTCGGCTAGCACCCCGGTGCCCCCCTGGGCCACCAGCAGGTCGCAGGCGTGGCCCAAGGCCGGGTTCGCCGTGATCCCCGACCAGGCATCCGACCCGCCGCATTGCAACGCGACCATCAGCGCCGAGGCGGGGCAGGGGACCCGCACCGCCTGATTGGCGATGGGCAGCATGGCGCGCACTTTCTCGACCCCCATCTCGATGGTGCGGCGCAGGCCCGCCACGGTCTGGATGTTCATGGTCTGGAAGGTCGGCCCCTGTTTCAGGCCATAGGCCTCCAGCAGCCAATCGATCTGGTTCATCTCGCAGCCCAGCCCGACCATCAGCACGGCGGCGTGGTTGGGATGCTTGGCATAACCCCACATCACCCGCTGCAACGCCTCGAACCCGTCGCCGCTATCGGCCATGCCGCAGCCCGTGCCGTGGACGAAGGCCACCACGCCGTCCACGTTGGGATAGGCGGCCAATTCCTCGGGGCCGAACGCGTCGGCGATGCGGCGCGCCGCGGTGGCCGAACAATTCACGCTCGTCACCACGGCAATGTAGTTCCGCGTCCCCACCGCGCCGTTGTCCCGCCGATATCCCATAAACGTATCGCCCGTGGCCGGCGCCACGGGCCGCAGGTCGGTCCCGAATTCATAGGCATGGTCGGTGGCCGCGAACGCGCAGTTCTGGGTATGGACGTGATCCCCCGGCGCGATGTCGCGGGACGCATAGCCAATCAATTGCCCGTATTTGAGGATCGCGCCTCCGGCCGGAATGGCCGTCGTTGCCACCTTGTGGCCCGACGGAATCAGGCTCGCCGTCGCGGTGTCCTCGACCATGTGCCCGGCCTCCAAGGCGCGGGTCGCGGTCACGACGTTGTCGGACGGGTCCAGTCGGATAGTCTCGGCCATGGTCTCACCAATCGATATGGTCGTGGAAGTCGCGCAGGATCATCACCCAAAGCTCGATGCTGTCGACCAGGTTTTCGCGGGTCACGCCATGCCGCAGGTTCACGTCATAGGCCACGGCGATTCCCTTCTTCGTGGCGAAGGACCGGCCGAACCGCTTGTCGGCGTTCCAGCGCAGGATCAGGTCGGTGACGTCCCGGTCCTGGTCATAGGAGGACCGAAACTCGATCGACAGGCAGCCCGGCGGCTCGTCGCATTCCTGGAAGACGATCGCGAAATTGGCGTCGTCGATCCTGCCTTCGATCACCGGATCTTCGTCCGGCGCCTGCGTCAGCTTCGCCTTGCGCAAGACCTCGCGGACGATGCCAACGATTGCGACCGGGTTGGTCCCGTCCACGATGTCCCGGCCATCGGCCTGGACCGGGACCCATGGCCAGACGGCCAGCAGGACAGCGGCGATCAGGCGCAATGGGGGCTCTCGGACGTCCAGCGGTGCAGCGGAACATGCGGCCCCGCGGCGGCAGCGGCCCGCGCCGCCAGCCAGCGGTCGCGGGTCTCGGCCCAGCCGGGCACCCGCGCGCCCCGCACGGGGAAGTCGGGGAAATGGGCACGGCCCGTCGGCTGCCCGCTCCGCTGATAGCGTAGGTCGAACGACCACCGGAACCCATTGGTAAGATTATGCCGCGCTGCATGCGGGATCATCGGATGCAGCAGCACCACGCCGCCCGCCCGGACCGGCAACGCCACCTCGGCCCCGCTCAGCAGATCGGGCGGGATCGAGGTCTGCTCCAGCGGGCAATGGGGCAACATCGCTTGCCCATGGTCCATGGGTTGCACCACCAGACAGCCGTTCTCGACCGTGGCGTCATTCATGGCGACCCAGATTGTCACCATCTCGGTCCCATCCGCCTCCGCATGGGCTACCGCCCGATCCTGATGCCACAGCGTGTGCGTGATATGCGCTGGCGCATCGCCCGCGACGGTTTCCGCGGGCGGCTTGATCCGCAGATGCTGGATCGGGGTCGAGGTCACCTCGGGCCCCACCAGAGCCGCCGCGATCTCCACGATCTCCGGACAGGTCAGCAAATCATGAACCGCGGGCCCATAATGGAACGGCGTGTCCGCTTCGATCCGATCCCCCGGCAGCGTGATATCCAGCGACTGGAACCAATCATGCCCCGCCCCATGCACCGCCCGCAATGTCTCCAGAAACGACCCGCGCCACCCAATCCCCCGCGCGGCTGCGAACCCGCGCATCACCTGGGCATATTCCGCCTCGACACGGTCCCGTAACCCCTCGGGCACCACATCCTCGACCACCAGATATCCCTGGCGGTGGAACAAGGCGGCCTGATCAGGAACCATGCGCATCTCCGTAGGATGGGGTTTCACCCCATCTCCCCCCCTCAATCCAACAGCACTTCGATGATCGGCGGATAGATCAACAGCACCGACAGCGCACAAAGCTGGATGCAGATGAACGGCAGGAACCCCCGGAAGATATCCGTCAGCGAGATATGCGGCGGCGCCACCGATTTCAGATAGAACGCCGCCGGTCCGAAAGGCGGGGACAGGAAACTAACCTGCATGTTCATACAAAACAGCACCCCGAACCACACCGCCAGATAGCGCGGCTCCACATGGCCCAGGAACCCGATTTCCTCGATGGGCAGGCGCTGGATGATCGGCAGGAAGACCGGGATAATCAGCAGCACGATCCCGACCCAATCCATGAACGCGCCCATGATCAGCAGGATCAGCATCATCACCAGGACGATCCCCATGGTCGGCAGGTCGGCCGCTAAGATCAGGTTCGCCACATAGGTCGGCCCGCCCGCGATGGTGTAGGCCCCCGCCAAGGTCGCCGCCCCGATGGTCACCCAGATGATCGTGCCGGTCGACTTCAACGTCCGCATCAGGCTGTCCCAGACCAGCTCGATCGACGCTTCCCCCCGGAAGACCGAGATCAGGAACACCGCAACCACGCCCATCCCCGCCGCCTCGGTAATCCCCGAGATCCCGCCATAGATCGAGCCCATGACGACCCCGATCACCACGATGGGCGCGACCAGGCCCTTGCCCATGTCCCAGCCCCGCTTGGCCCGGTGCGTCTTGAACAAAGCGAAGATCGCCGCCAGCGCCACGGCCACGACGATACCGAACACCCAGACATGGTGCGGCTGCCCCAGCGTGATCGGATCCACCCCTTCGATCAGCGCGTTCTGACCCGTCACCGTGAAGAACGCCGCCCGCAGGAACAAGGCGGTGCCGAACCCGGCCACCAGGATGGTGAGGAACGCCCCGAACAGCATCGACTTCTCGCCCGTGGGCGGGTCGTTCGGGTCCTCGGGCGGCAAGGGCGCCAGGCTTGGGTTCAGGCGGGTGCGCACGATGATGTAGAGGATGATGAACGACGCCAGCATGAAGCCCGGCACGAAGGCCGCCGTGAACAAAGCCTTGATCGAGGTCTCGGTGATCAGCCCGAAGATGATCAGCACGATGGAGGGCGGGATCATCGTCCCCAAGGAGCCGGAGGCACAGATCGTCCCGATGGCCAGGTTCTGATCATAGCCCAGCCGCAACATCTGCGGCAGCGCGATCAGGCCCAGCAGCACCACCTCGCCCCCGATGATCCCCGACATGGCCGCCATGATCACCGCCATGATCGAGGTCACCACCGCGATCCCGCCCCGCGTCCGGCTGAGCCAGACCGACAGCGACGAATACATGTCTTTCGCGATCCCCGACCGCTCCAACAGGGCGGCCATGAAGATGAATAGCGGGATCGAAATCAGCACGTAATCGGTCAAAAGCCCGTATATTCGTTGCGCCAGGATATTCAGCGGCCCCGACCCGAACCGCCCGGTCAACACGCCCTCCCCGAATTCCCACGGCGCGGTCAGCAGCACCGGCTCGAACCGCATCACCAAAACCAAGACGGCCAGCACCGCCGAGGCCATGCCCAACGGCATACCGATCGCCAGCAGCAGCATCAGCGCGATCAGCAAGACCAGCGAGATCGTCCCGATATCCATGATTGTCCCCCCTTCGCCCCGTTCGGGGTCCGTTACTCTGCCCGATCCCAGCGAGGAGGGCCCGCCGCGGCTCCGTCAGGGCCGCCAGGAACCGACGAGCGGCCCCTCACTCCCCGCCCACCTGCCGCCGCAGCCGCTCGATTTCTTCTTCGTCGATATCGTCCGCCGCCGAATGCACCACCGGCGCTTTGTTCCAATCCCGGATCAGGTTCACCACCGCCTGGATCGCCACCAGGGTCACCACGATCAGGATCATCGGCTTCAACGTCGCCGGGATCGGCGGATCGAAGGCGGTGCCGAACGTCTCCCAGCGGGCGAATTTGGCCGAGGCTTCGCCATAGCCGCCCCAGAACAGGAAGAACGCGAAGACCACGATCAGGAAGGTCGAGATGCAATCGCAGACCCGCTGCAAAAAGCGCGGCAACACGTCATAGAGCAGGAAAATCCGAATATGCGACCGCTGCTGCATCGCATAGAGCCCCGACAGAATGAACACGAAGCCCGCCATCCACAGCGTCATCTCATTGGCCCAGAGCGTCGGCCGCTCGAACGCGTAGCGCAGCACCACCTCATAGACCATCACGCAGACCATCGAGGCGATCAGCACCATGGTCACCCGCCCGATAAAGACCGACAGCCGGTCGGCCACGCTCCATTCCTCGTATTCCATCGGCGCGCGCCGCACGGTCATCGTCCCGACAACCAGCAACGCCACCGTCGCCACCAGCGCCAGCCAATCCAGTGTCGAGGCGGCCGCATAGCGCCGGGCCAGCGCATCCACCGTCGGCCCGGGCTCGGTGAAGATCATCAGGAAGGCCGGCATCCGCCACATGGTCCAGCCCGCCGCCACGGCGAACAGCACCGGCATGGCGATCTGGACGGGGCCGGGCACCGCCTGGGGCGCCGTCGCCGTCTGGTAATAGGTCGCGTCCTGCGCGGAATCCTGGGGCATCCTATCCTCCCGCCGGGGAACCCGGCCGTGCCGGGTGCGGGGACCATGGCCCGGCCCCAAGGCACGTGACGCGGCCCCTGGGGGCCGCGCCGTCGAGCGTCGATCAGATGCCGATCACTCCTGCACCAGACCCAACTGCCGCAGATAGGTCATATGGCTTTCCACCAACGCCTCGGCCTCTGGCGTCGTGGCGAATTCCGGCCAAGTCGCCTGGGCCGCGGCCCGGAACTCCTGCAGATCGTCAGCCGACCATTGCGACAGCGTCACGCCCTGATCCCGCAGTTGCGCGGCGGCTTCGGCATTCTTCTTCTCGAAGGTCAGCGCCGTCTGCAGCGCCAGCGATTCCATCGCCGTGGACATGATCACCCGATGATGCTCGGGCATCGCGTCCCAGACGGCCTTGTTGCAGGCCAGGTGATCCGACGGCATCGAGTGGAAGCCCGGGAAGTTCGCGAAGCCCGCGATGTCATACAGACCCAGGCCCACATTGTTCGCCAGACCCGACGCGTCGGCCCCGTCGATGATCCCGGTCTCCAGCGCGGTGAAGATCTCGGTGAAATCCATCACCACCGGCGTCGCGCCCAGCTTCTCGAAGATCTTCGTCTCCATCCCGGGGGGCGAGCGGAATTTCCAATCCTTCAGGTCTTCGATCCCCGCGATCGGCCGGGTCGAGGCAAAGCTCTCCTGCCCGTAGACCCACCAGCCGATCAGCTGCATGTCGTAGCTGTTATACAGCTCCTGCGCGGCATCCAGCCCGCCGCCGTAATACAGCCACGACAGCTGCTGATAGGGCGTGTCATATCCGCCCATGATGTCGCCCACAAACTGGAAGGCCGGGTTCTTGCCGGTCTGATACCCGCCGCCCGTCATGTCGCAATCCAGGATGCCCGTGGCGGCCGCATCGAAGGTCTCGACCGACTTCACCACCGACGAGCTGAAGAACGGCTCGATGGTGATCTCGCCATTGGACATGGTCTGGACCTTGTCGAAGAATTCCTGCGCCAGGCGGCCGGACTCGGTCTCGGGCGCATAATGCGTCTGGATGCGCAAAGTCGTGGTCTGCGCCATGGCCGTGGTCGCCAACAGCGTGGCACCGGCGACGGCGCCGGTCAGTTTCAGAGCGTTCATGTGATCCTCCCTAGATCGCGATCCCCGGGCGCGGCCGTTCCCGCTCCTCCCCAGGGCTACCGGGAAAGCCTAACAAGGGATTTCCGCGGCGCAAACGAAAAATGAAAATCACTGGACGGATCGAGATTTTCTGGAATATTGAAATTTCGGGGGATCATCGACCATGCCGGACGTCACCGACCGCATCGACACGCCGGGCATCTTTGCAGACCTGCAGCACCGCCTGCTGACCGGCGGGTTCGATCCGGGCGCCAAGCTGAAACCCTCCGAACTCCACGGCGAATATGGCTGCTCGGCCAACACCGTCCGCGACGTCCTCCTGCAGCTCAGCCAGATCGGTCTGGTGGATTTCGAGATCCAGCGCGGTTTCCGCGCCACCCGCGTCTCGCCCGAACGCCGCGGCCAAGTCGCCGCCTTCCGCGTGCTGCTGGAACAAGAGGGCGCCGCCCGTTCCATGGCCCGTGGCGGCTTGGCGTGGGAGGCGCGGCTGACCGCCGCCCACCATTCCCTCGTCCATATCGAGCGCCAACTGGCCCGCACCCCCGAAGACACCATCCCCTTCGTCGGCATCTGGTCCGATGCCGAACTGACCTTCCACCGCACCCTGATCGGCGAATGCGGCCTGCCACCCCTGATCGAGACCTTCGAGAAGACCTACATGCAATTCCGTCAACAGATGGTGGGTCTCGAAAAGAACTGCGTGCCCAGCTACTTCCACCGGATCGTCGCCGAACACCAAGTCATCGTGGACGCTGCCATCTCCGGCGACGGGCCCGCCCTGCGCGCGGCGATCCAGGCCCACCAATCCCGGCATTTCGGGTCATGAATCCGTGTCCCGGCCGACCTGTAGGATGGGGTTTTACCCCATCGTTCCCCTCACAGCCCGTTCCGCCGCTTCAATTCCAAATACAGCGCCGAGTGATCCATCTCGCCGCCCGCCATCTCGTCCCGCAGCACTTTGAACCGGTCGTTCACCGCCTCCACCGCAGGCAGCGTCAGGTCCAAGCTCCCGGCCTCGTCCAGCACATTGTCCAGATCCTTGATCTGGAACTTGGTCAGCCCGCCCGGTATGAAATCGCCCTCGGTCATGCGGCGCCCATGCTGCTGCAAGATGGTGCTGTCCGCGAACCCGCCCTTCAACGCGTCCCGCACCGCCGCCGGGTCCGCCCCCCCGCGCGCCAACAGCAACATGGCCTCGGCCACGGCCCCGATCGTACAGGCCACCACGGCCTGGTTCGCCAGCTTCGCCAATTGCCCCGCGCCCACCGGCCCCACATGGACCGGCCGGCCGAGCGCCTCCAAGACCGTCGCGACCGTCGCGACCGTCTCCGCGTCGCCGCCCGCCATAATGGCCAGCGTCCCGCCCTCGGCCCCCCTGGTGCCGCCGGAGACAGGCGCGTCCACATAATTCATGCCCCGCTCCGCGAACCGCGCCCCATGCGCCCGCGCCTCGGCGGGCTTGATCGACCCCATCTCGACCCAGATCGCGCCCGGCGCGAAGGCATCCATCGCCGCCACTTGGACCGCGTCCGAGGCGGGTCCGTCCGACAGCATCGAAATCACCACGGGCGCCCCGGCGACCGCGTCGCCCGGGTCGCTCGCGACCCGCGCCCCCGCGTCGGCCAGCGGCGCGGCCTTGTCCCGCGACCGGTTCCACACCGTCAGATCATGGCCTGCGGCCAGCAGGTTCCGCGCCATCGGCGCCCCCATCAGACCGGTGCCGAGCAGCGTCAGTTTCATGGGCCATCCCTCCCCAATTGCGCGCCCCTTATGAACCCGCTAGCCGCAAACACAACGGGAGGACATCGATGACCCATCGCTTAAAGGGCAAACGCGCCCTCATCACCGCCGCCGGCCAGGGCATCGGTCGCGCCACCGCCGAGGCGTTCATCGCCGAGGGCGCGGAGGTCTTCGCCACCGATTTGAACACCGACCTTCTGGCCGGGCTCGATTGCGAGACCTACCAGATCGACGTGCGCAACGATGCCAGCGTGCAGTCGGGCGTCGACCGCGCCCAGCCCAACGTGCTCTTCAACTGCGCGGGCTTCGTCCATCACGGCACGGTCCGGGACGCCACCGATGCGGAATGGGAATTCGGCTTCGACCTCAACGTCAAATCCATGTTCCGCACGATCCGTGCGACCCTGCCGATCATGCTGGGCCGGGGCGGCGGCTCGATCGTCAACATGTCCTCGGCCGCCTCATCGGTGATCGGCGCGCCCAACCGTTTCATCTACGGCGCGACCAAAGCCGCCGTGATCGGCCTGACCAAGTCGGTCGCGGTGGATTACGTCAAGCAGGGCATCCGCTGCAACGCCATCTGCCCCGGCACCGTCGAAAGCCCATCCTGGCACGACCGTGTCAAAGCCCTAGGCGAAGAGATGGGCAGCACCGAAAAAGCCATGGACGCCTTCGTCGCCCGCCAGCCCATGGGCCGCGTCGCGACGGCGGCCGAGATCGCGGCGCTGGTCGTCTACCTGGCCTCGGACGAGAGCGCGTTTACCACCGGGCATCCGCATGTCATCGACGGCGGATGGTCGGGGCAGTAGGGCCGGTTACCGGGTTAACGACCGGTAACCATTTATAAAGTATGAAGAAATGAAATGAGCAACCGATGAACTATACCGCACCTTCAGGCACCAGCGTGGGCCATGTCCACCTGCGTGTTGCGGATATCGACCGGGCCATCGCCTTCTATGGCGGCGTGATGGGATTCACGGTCGAGGCCCGCATGGACGGCGCCGCGTTCCTGGGGGCCGGGGGCTATCACCATCATATCGGCCTCAACACCTGGAACAGTGCGGGCGGGACGCCGCCGGGCAAGGGCCATACGGGGCTGTACCACGCGGCCTTCCTTTATCCGACGTTGGACGATCTGAAGATCGCCGCCGCACGGGTCCGGGATGCGGGCGTCGATATCTACGGCGCGGCCGATCATGGCGTGTCCATCGCGCTCTATTTCGACGATCCCGACGGCAACGGGATCGAGATCTACTGGGACCGCCCCCGCGAAGACTGGCCGCGCGACGGCGACGGCGGGCTCGTGCTCGTCAACGACCGCTTCGACCTGGCCGGGTTCCTCGCCAACTGATGCAGCCAAATTGGACCGAAAGATGATCAAGCTCCGCTCCCGCCTGTGGTTCGACAATCCCGACAATCGCGAGATGACCGCGCTTTATCTGGAGCGTTACCTCAATTACGGCCTCACGCGGGAGGAGTTGCAGGGCGACAAGCCGATCATCGCCGTCGCCCAGACCGGCAGCGATCTGAGCCCCTGCAACCGCCATCACCTGGAACTGGCCAAGCGCGTCCGCGACGGGATCATCGCCGCCGGCGGCGTGCCCCTGGAGGTGCCGGTCCATCCGATCCAGGAGACCGGCAAGCGGCCCACCGCCTCGCTCGACCGGAACCTCGCCTATTTGTCGCTGTCGGAGACGCTGAACGGCTATCCGCTCGACGGCGTGGTCCTGATGATCGGCTGCGACAAGACCACACCTGCTCTGCTGATGGCCGCGGCCACCGTCAACATTCCCGCCATCGCGCTGTCGGTCGGCCCGATGCTGAACGGCTGGTTCAAGGGCGAGCGCACCGGATCCGGCACCATCGTCTGGAAAGCGCGCGAGATGCATGCGGCGGGCGAGATCGACGATGCCGGGTTCATGGAAATCGTTGCAAGTTCGACACCTTCCGTGGGCTATTGCAACACGATGGGTACGGCGACGACGATGAATTCCCTGGCCGAGGCTTTGGGCATGCAACTGCCGGGAAGCGCCGCCATTCCGGCGCCGTACCGGCAGCGCGGCCATATCAGCTACCAGACCGGCAAGCGGATCGTCGACATGGTGCATGAGGACCTGAAACCCTCCGACATCATGACCCGCGAAGCCTTTGAAAACGCGATCGTCGTCAATTCGGCCATCGGGGGGTCGACCAACGCGCCGATCCATCTCAACGCCATCGCCCGCCATCTCGGCGTGCCACTGGACAACGACGACTGGCAGCGTCTGGGCTACGACATCCCGCTTATCGTAAACCTCCAGCCTGCCGGGAAGTATTTGGGCGAGGACTACTTCCACGCGGGCGGCGTGCCCGCCGTGGTGGGCCAGTTGATGGCGGCCGATCTGCTTCCCAACCCGGAGGCGATCACGGCCAATGGCCAGACCATCGGCGCCAATTGCGGGCGCCACTCTTCCGTCCTGCCGGACGTCATCGTCCCTGTCGACCGCCCCATGGTGAAGGCGGCGGGCTTCCTTAATTTAAAGGGGAATCTGTTCGATTCTGCTATGATGAAGACCTCCGTCATCTCGGACGACTTCCGCCAGCGCTACCTGTCGAACCCCGACGACCCGGATGCCTTTGAAGGCCGGGCGGTGGTCTTCGATGGCCCCGAGGATTTCCACGCCCGCATCGACGACGACACCGAGTCCATCGACGAGACCTGCATCCTCATCATGCGCGGTGCTGGCCCCATCGGATATCCCGGTGCGGCGGAAGTGGTGAACATGCGCCCGCCCAGCTATCTGATCAAAAAGGGAATTCAGGCGTTGCCCTGCATCGGCGACGGCCGCCAATCCGGCACCTCCGGCTCGCCCTCGATCCTGAACGCCTCGCCCGAGGCGGCAGCGGGTGGTGGCTTGGCTCTGGTCCAGACGGGCGACCGCCTGCGGATCGACTTGAAGCGCGGGACGGCGGATATGCTGGTGGACGAGGCCAAACTGAACGCCCGACGCAAAGCCCTTCCGGATCGACCCTTCACGCCCGCCAGCGAAACCCCCTGGCAAGAGATTTTTCGGGACCGCGTCGGGTCGCTGGCCGAAGGAATGACCCTGCGCGGCGCGGAAGCCTATCGCGGGACGGCGCAAAAGGGTGTGCCGCGGGACAACCATTGAGAAACACCGAGGGAGACTGACATGAAGCTATGCCGCTTCGGCGAACCGGGGGCCGAGAAGCCCGGTCTGATCGACCACAATGGCGATCTGCGCGATCTGAGTCAGGACGTGGACGATATCGCCGGATCGACCCTTTCGGACCGCTCGCTTTCGATCCTGGCGAACCTGGACCAGATGGCTTTGCCCTTGGTCGAGCATCGCGTGCGCATGGGGCCCTGTGTCGCGGGTATCGGCAAGTTCCTGTGCATCGGGCTGAACTTCTCCGACCATGCCGCCGAAACCGGCGCGGCGGTCCCCGACCATCCCATCCTGTTCCATAAGGCCACCAGTGCGGTGATCGGGCCCCATGACGACGTGGTCATGCCGCGCGGATCGACCCACACCGATTGGGAGGTGGAACTGGGTGTCGTCATCGGCACCGCGGCGAAATATGTCAGCGAGGACGAGGCGCTGGACCATGTGGCCGGCTATTGCATCTGCAACGACGTGTCCGAGCGGCATTTCCAGAACAACCTATCGGGCACCTGGACCAAGGGCAAATCCTGCGACACGTTCGGCCCCACCGGCCCGTGGCTGGTGACCCGGGACGAGATCGGCGACCCGCAAAAATTGGGCATGTGGCTCGACGTGAACGGCAAGCGGATGCAGACCGGGAACACCTCGACGATGATCTTCACGGTCGCCCAGTGCATCTCGCATCTCAGCCAGTTGATGACCCTGCATCCGGGCGATGTGATCTCGACCGGGACGCCGCCGGGCGTCGGCATGGGGATCAAGCCGGATCCGGTCTTCCTGAAGGCGGGCGACGTGATGACCCTGGGCATCGACGGTCTGGGCGAACAGCGGCAAGAGGTGCGGGCCGATGCCTGAGCTCCTCCAGATCGGTAACATCACCGACCGCATGGCCCACGCCTTGGCGGGCAAGTTCACCCGGCATGTTCTGTTCGACCAGGCGGACCGAGACGCCTGGCTGGCCGCGAATGGCGCCGGGATCGAGGCGATCCTGACCAACGGCCATTATGGCGTGCCCGAGGATGTGGCCGCCGCCACGCCCAACCTGAAGGTCGTGTCCAGCTATGGTGTCGGCTACGACGCCATCGACGCGCCGGCCTTCGCTGCGCGCGGGATCAAGGTCGCCCATACGCCCGACGTGCTGAACGACGAGGTGGCCGATACGTTCGTCGCGCTGTGGCTGGCGGTGTCGCGTGGCATCGTCCTGGCCGACCGTCACGCCCGCTCCGGCGCGTGGGAGGGGGGCGAGTTTCCCCTGACGCGCTCGGTGCAGAAACGCCGGGTCGGCATCCTGGGCCTGGGGCGGATCGGCGAAGAAATCGCCAATCGGGTCAAAGCGTTCCGGGGCGAGGTCCATTACCATTCCCGGTCCCGCAAGCCGGTGGATTACACCTACCACGACAGCCCCGCGGCCCTGGCCGCCGCGGTCGAGGTCCTGGTCTGCATCACCCCCGGCGGGCCCGAGACCAAGCACCTCATCAATGCCGAAGTCCTGAAGGCCCTGGGCTCGGACGGTATCCTGATCAACGTCTCCCGCGGGTCGGTCGTGGACGAGGCGGCGCTGATCGCCGCCCTGGAGGCCGGCACGATCGCGGGTGCCGGGCTGGACGTGTTCGAGCATGAGCCGAAGGTCCCCGACGCGCTCAAGGCTATGGAAAACGTGGTCTTGCTGCCTCATGTGGGCTCGGCCACGATCGAGACGCGGCAGGCCATGGGCGACCTGACAGTGCGCAACCTGACCCAATGGTTGCAGGACGGGACCGTCGCGACCCCGGTGCCGGAATGCCGGGACCTGTGATCGACCACGTCGAGGCACGTCTTTACGACGTGCCGCTCGACGAGGTCCTGGTGGACGCCAAACATGGCGACCACACCCATTTCCAGCTGATCACCTGCACGATCCGCAGCTCGGACGGAGCTCGGGGAACGGGCTACACCTATACGGGCGGCAAGGGCGGCACCGCGATCCTGGCTATGATCCGGGACGATTTGGCGCCGATGCTGACGGGCCGGGCGCCCGAGCCGGAGGTGCTGCACGACGCCATGCAATGGCATGTCCATTACGTGGCGCGCGGCGGCGTGGCGAGCTTCGCGATCTCGGCCGTGGACATCGCGCTATGGGATATTCGCGGCAAGGTCCGGGGCGAGAGCTTGGTGGCCATGGCGGGTGGTCGTGCCGAAAGCTGCGCGGCCTATTGCGGAGGGATCGACCTGGGCTTCGACCTTCCGAAGCTGCTGGGCTCGGTCGAGGGGTATCTCGACCGGGGCTTCGATGGGGTGAAGATCAAGGTCGGACGCCCCGACGATCAAGCGCGGGCCAAGGCGGTGCGGGATCTGGTCGGGCCGGACGTGGCCTTCATGGTGGACGCCAATTATTCGCTGGACGTCGAGCAGGCCATCGAGGCGGCCAGGGGCTTTATGGACCAGGATATCCGCTGGTTCGAGGAGCCGATCGTCCCGGACGATTATGCCGGTTATGCCCGCATCGCCGAGGCCACCGGCTGCCCCCTGGCCATGGGCGAGAACCTGCATACCGAACACGAATTCGGCTATGCGGTGGATCAGGCGCGCTTGTCGTATCTGCAACCCGACGCGTCCAATTGCGGCGGGATCACCGGCTGGCTGCGCGCCGCCGATCTGGCGCGCAAGGCCGGTCTCCCGGTGTCCAGCCACGGCATGCAGGAACTGCATGTCTCGCTGGTATCGGCCCAGCCCCATGGCGACCGGATCGAGGTGCATTCCTTTCCCATCGACCGCTACACGACCCGCCCGCTGGTGGTGGAAGATGCCCGGGCGGTGGCGCCGCAGGTGCCGGGCATCGGCGTGACGTTCGATTGGGACCGGCTGGCGGGCTTTCAGCGGTAGAAGACGCCCTACAGGTCGCGGGCGATCTGTTCGGCGAGCTGTATCCAGGCCGCTTCATGGGCCGCGATGATGGCCACATAGCCCTCGCCCGTCAGCGGCGCGGTGATGGCGAAGGGTTCCACGCTGCCGCCGCCGGTTTCCTGCCGCAGGGCGTAGGTGCCGGTGAAGCTGAGCTGCCCATCCACGCGCACGATCATGTCCTCGACGAAGACCGACACTTCCACATCCGGGAAGCCGCCGAGCGGCCAGGGCTCGGCGGCGACCTCGGCATCCGTCATGGTGTTCAGGTGACGGGTTAGGCTGGCCTGCAACGCCCGGTCGGGCAGATCGGCCCAGAGCCGGCTGGTATCGGTCACCAGCGAGCCATCGGCCTGCTGGATCGGGATCTCCTGATTGATGGCGTATTCGGGGATCGAGACTTCGTTGATCTGCACTGTATCGGCGCGGGCATTGGTCCGGAACTCCGATTGCAGGGCAGGGGGGGCGAAATACTGTGTGCCACCGCAGGCGGCCAGTGTCAGCAGGACCAGGAGGAGGGGCAGGCGCATGGGGATCATCGTCCGAGGATGAGGGATTGGGGATTGCGCTCGACCGTGCGCGACAGCGACGACACGTCTTCGGCCGCGCGCGTGACCGCCCGCAGGGCCGAGAACAGCTCCTGATTGACGCGGCTGTCGTTGCCATAGGCTTCCAGCACGCCGCCAGCTTGGCCCAGCAGGGTTTGCAGGCGCGAGACCAGCGCGGGCAGGTCGGCCGCGGCCACTTGAATGCTGTCGGCCGCGCCCGAGGCCGAGCGGAGCGTGGTGTTCAGGTTGTCCAGCGTGCCGCCGGTGCGGATCGTCTCGATGGTCAGGCGCAGTTCTTCCAGGGTCTCGACCAGGACGACGGGCACGTCGTCGGCTTCGTCCGAGGACAGGAAGGCATCGGCGGTCCGCATCAGATCCGTTGTCGAATTCACCAACTCGTCCAAGGCCAGCGCATTGGCCTTCTCGGTCAGGTCCGTCAGGCCGGAGGCGAGGATTTCGGTCTGGCTCAGCACGCGTTCGGCCGAGGCGGACAGCTCCGGCAGGTTTTCGGTGCCGTCGGCCAGCGAGCCCGCCGCCGCGGCCGCTGCTTCCAGCGCTTCGGTCAGGCGGGCGGCGGCGTCCTCGGCGATCAGCTGTCGGGTGATGGCGCTGATATCCTCCGACACGGTCGAAAGGCCCGCCAGCAGGCGTTCCACTTCGGGTCCGCCGACCAGCGCGCGGCCGTCTTCAAGAAGGCCCAAGGCCTCCGCCGGGATGGATTGCGTATCGGCCGAGGTCAGGAACGTTTCGGCGGCGCCCACGACGTTGCCGATCGCCAGACGAAGATCGTCCAGATCGGCCGTGCCCGCCGCGACGTTGCGGGCCGCCTCGTCCACTTGGGTCAGCAAGGCTTCCACCCGGGACCCGAGCGCGGTGCCCGAGAAGCCTTCGGTGATCGCCCGTATCTCGACCAGAGTGGCGGCGGTGTCGGCTAGGATGGCTGCGATTTCGGGCGAATTCGCGAGGTCGCGGGTGCCCTCCAAGGTCTCGCGTGCGAGACCCGGCAAGGCGCGGGCATCGTCGGTATCCAGCAAGCCGTTCGCCGCGTCGAGCGCCGTCCGGGCCGAGGCGACCAGTTCCGGCAGGTCCTCGGTCCCGTCGGTGACATTGGTCAGGGCGGCGTCCGCCGAGTCCAGGGTATCCGCCAGGGTGGCGGCCACGTCACGCTCGGCGATGGTGGCGACGATGCCTTCCAGATCGTTGGCGATAGTCTGCACGTCCAGCAGAACGCTGGCCACTTCGGGGGCCGAAATGATCGCCCGGCCGTCGCGGACCAGCCCGCGCCCGTCTTCCAGAAAACCGAGCGCCTCGGACGGGATGGCGCGCGTGGCGTCGTCGGCGGCGATCCGGTTGAGATTGTCCAAAAGGTCGCGGGCCGATCCCAGGACCTCTTCGATGGGAAGCCCGTCGATCCGCTCCAACACGCCGGCCGCCGTCGCCTGAAGGCCGCCATCTTCGGACTGGATCGTCGGGATCAAGGGATTGTCGGCAATGCCGATTTCCAGCGCGGCCGGGAAAGCGTCCTCTGAGATAGCAAGATCCACGGCCAACTCCCCGCCCAGCAGCGAAGTCGGCACCAGCTGTGCCCGCAACCCTTCGGCCACCAGCCGGCCGATATAGTCGATGCCATCCAATTCGGTCGCGAAGGTTTCCAGGCCCATACTGGCCGGTTGCAGTTCCAGCACGGCCAGCAACTGGACTTCGGACGTGGGGTCGTCGTCGCGGATGAAGCCGACGACACGCGTCACGACACCCACCCGCACCCCTTGGAACCGGACGCCGGCACCCGCGCCCAGACCGGCGGCCGCGGACGGGAACAGAGCCGCCAGGGTGATGGACCGGGCCGAGGGCGTCTCGAAGGTCGAGGCTCGCGCGGCCCGCTCATCCTCGAAGATGTTGTAGAGGTGGCCGGACTGGATCGGTTGGCCGCCCGAAATCAGGGTGTCGAAGCTGATCCCGCCTTCCAGCAGCGCCGCGAACGAGCCCACATTGATGTCGACGCCCCCGGCGCCGAAACCGACCGACACGCCCGAGGCGTCCCAGAAGCGCGTGGCGGTCGACAGGCGGCGGTCATAGGGCGAGCGCACGAAGGCGTCGATCCGGATTTCCGTGCCATCGGGCGACAGGCGTGGTTCGGCCACCTCGCCCACTTCGATCCCGCGATAGAGGATCGGCGCGCCCGGCCCGAGCCGCGCGCTGTCGCGGGCCCGCAGCACGATGGCCGTGCCCGTGACGTCCGGTGGGACCACCGGCGCCCGGGGGGCACCGGCGAAGGCCGTCTGAGCCTCGCCGATTACGTTGTCCCAGGTGCCTTGGATATAGGTGCCGGACAAGATCGTGTTCAGGCCCGACACGCCCCGGGCCGTCACTTCGGGTTGAACGATCCAGAACGACGCGCTTTCGTCCAGAAAGGGCGCGATGGACCGGTTGACGCGAACGTAGACGTTCACTTCCTGCAGATCGGCGGAAAAGCCCACATCTTCGACCACGCCCACCGCGACCTCCCGGTAACGCAACGTGGTTTGGCCGATCTCGATCCCGGAAGCGTTCGGGAAGGCGATGGCGACCAGGATGCCGCGGTCGGAATAGCTTTGATAGGCGATCCCGAATGCGATCAGCAGGGCCACCAGCGGCACCAGCCAGACCGCCGAGATCAGGCGGTTCATCCGGCGTCCGTCGTCGACCACCGGCGTGGCCGGCCGATCCGGTGCGTCAGTCATGATCGGTCGTCTTCATCTAGGGTCTCGATTCCATCCCAAAGAATGCGGCTGTCAAAGCTCATGGCTGATAGCATGGTGAAGACCACCGACAAGGCGAAACAGACGGCGGCGACACCTGGGTTGATCGACGCCACCAGCTGGAACTGCACCAAGGCGACCAGGATGGCCACCACGAAGACGTCGATCATCGACCATCGTCCGATCCATTCCACGACTTCATAGAGATGCAGAAGTTGCTTGGGCTTGTACCCATGGGGCCGCTCGACCAGCCAGGCAAGCCAGCCGATGGCGATGAACTTGCCCACGGGAATGACCACCGAAGCGAAGAAGACGATGAAGGCGACGCCATAGGCGCCATGGCCGGCCAGTTCCAAGGCCCCGCCGACGATGGTCTGCTCTTCGGCGAATCCGACGGTTCTGGTGACCAGCATCGGATAGACGTTCGCCGGGATGTAGAACATCAGCCCCGCGACCAGCCATGCCCAGACCCGCTGTTGCGACGTCGCCTCGCGCGAGACCAGGCGGCCGCCGCAACGGCCGCATATCTCGGTGTCTGCGGGCCAGACCCGCGTGCAATGGCGGCATCCGACCAGACCGGCATCGCGGGCCGTCCAGGCGGTCAGCGATGCTTTGCCTCGTCCAGGGTCTTCCATATGGAATACTTGCTCATTTGTGTGTCTTTGAGGGTCGTTATGACCACGATCGCGGCGAAGGACCAGAAGGCGGGGCCCATCTGAAGGGTGGCCAGGTCCGCCAGCTTGACCAGGGCCACGGCCACGCCGACCATGAAAATCTCGGCCATGGCCCAAGGCCGCAGGACTTCCGCCCAGCGCAAGGCAAAGGTCGCGCCCGGCAATGGCGCGCGGCCAAGCGCCAACGGACCCAGTGCCCAGATCAGCGTCGCCAGCCGGGCCACCGGCAGGATGATCACGAAGGCCGCGACCGCGA
>JBCCCB010000041.1:0-18569 GCA_039033775.1 Pseudomonadota bacterium
CTGGCTGGAAAAGCCCGTGGCGTAGGCGATTTCCACCAGACCGTCCTCTCCGGCGATCAGCAGTTCCTTCACCCGGGCGATCCGACGGTCGATCAGGTATTGATGCGGCGCTTGGCCTGTCGTCTCCTTGAAGGCGCGCGTGAAAGCGAACGTGTCCATCTCCAGAAGGGATGCCAGCGCGTCCAGCCCGCCGGTTTCCGCCAGATGCATCTCCAGATACTCGGAAACGCGGGCCAGTTCGGATGCGGATAGCACGCGGCGACGCGCAAACGGGCTGTTTTCCAGATCGTATCGGCGGCGCAGGATCAAGACGGCGATCTGCTGGGCAAGTGCATCCACATAGAGATCGCCACCCGCCGACGGGTTGCGCCATTCTTCGAGCAGAGCTTCGGCAAGGGCCTTCAGCCTGGGCTCGAAGATGCCTTGAAAACCCAACGGATCAATCGCGTCCGGATCGCCGCTTCGCAACGAGGCGGCGGTGGTGCTGAAGATGCTTCGATCAATATAGATCTGCTGGACGACGTACTGACCCTCGATGGAAAAATCCTGGGGAACGTCGCATTGCAGATATCCCAAGGTCCCCGGAACGTGTTCCGCGATAAGCGAGTCTCCCTGCTCGGTGCTGCGGAAAGGACCGCTGCGGACGCGGCCCATCAGGCAATGCTCCAAAAGATGGAAATCCAGCTGTCCCGAACACGCGGCGTTGTCTTGTCGCACAACGACGGTGTCGACGTTCCGCCAGTTGTGAATATGATTTTCCCGGACAGTCGCTGCGAATCGGCCCTCCATCAGCTCCACCATTCGCTGGCGCGTGATAACATCCGTCATTGCTCTCCCCCCGGCGGTGTCCGGCAGCGACCGCTGCTTTCACCTTCTGCCAGATTGCCAGGACTGTGAGGCAGCGTTTATCAAATTCGAGTCCGTGCCAGGCCAAGGCCGCCCACGCTCTGGGATCACAAGGCGAGTCGGAACCTCGACGGCTTTATCGGGTGCCAAAGCCGTCGCAATGTCGAGGTATCAGCTCTCGATCTTGCCCTTGGCCTGCTTGCGCCAACGGCCGGGGGCGACCCCGACGCGCTTCTTGAACGTCGATGTCATATGGGACTGGCTGGAAAAGCCCGTTTCGTAGGCGATTTCCGCCAGGCCGAGACGGCCATTCAGCAGAAGCGCCTTGGCGTGCAGAATGCGCCGGTCGATCAGGTATTGATGCGGCGTCTGTCCCGTCGTTTCCTTGAAGGCGCGGCTGAAGGCAAAGGGCTCCATGTCCAGCAGCGTCGCCAATGCGTCGACCCCGCCGGGAACCGCCAGATCCCGGTCCACATGGACAGTCAGCCTGGCCATGTCCGCCGCCGAAAGGGTCTTGCCGCTTGGCCGGACCGGACGGGGCAGGTCCTTTCGCCGGCGCAGGATGCGAAGCGCGATCTGCTGCGCCAGCGTATCGGCATAGAGATCGCCGCCGACGGTTGGATGGCGCGCTTCGTCCAGCAAGGCATCGGCCAGGGCTTTCAGCCCGGGATCGAGCGGACCTTTTCTGTCGACCGGCGCGACGGCACGGCCCTGCCCCGGCGCGATGGCAGCCGCGGCTTCCTGGAAAACCGAGTCCTCGATCAAAATCTGCTGGACCTTCGCACCGCTGGTTTGAACGTCTGCGGCGGGGTCGTTCTTGATGCAGGGCCGGTCGCCATGGATCCCGCCCGGATTCTCCAGATCGGTGCTTTCGCGTTCAAGTTCCGCCGCCTGCCGCATATCCAGACAAAGCTGGACAAGATGGATGTCGTCGATGTTGACGTAGCCTTCGGGTGAGATCTGATCGGACACGCGCATCTCGACCCGGCGCCAGCGCGTCCGGATGTGAACCCCGGCACTCGGACCCTGTCTGTTGGCGACCGTCGTTTTTCGACTTTCTTGCGACTGCATACTGTCACTCATATTGGACACTATTATTGTAATGTATATGTGACACTCAGTTTCCGCAACGCCGGACCGCGTTGAATCGATGTGATCACGAATTCCTGATCCGCCTCGGGCCGCAGCGATGCAGCGATGCACACCTCCGCCGGAAAACAGGCGCTTGGCTCGCAAAGCGCCTTCACCCCGGGGCAGTCTGTGGTACCTCTGACCCTCAAACGGCATGAGACCGGAGAGGCAGATGACCGAGCAGACCGCCCGCGTGACCGGGCATGATTGGCGTGATCGGGTGATGACGCATCCCGACATTATCCTTGAAGACCGCGACCTGATGCGCGCCCTGATCGCCGCGAACGAGCGGCAGATGGGCAAGAACATCGTCGATATGCGCGGCATCGCGATGGAACGTCTCGAAGCCCGGCTCGACCGGCTCGAAGACACCCATCGCAACGTGATTGCGGCAGCCTACGAAAATCTGGCCGGAACGAACCAGATCCACCGATGCGTGCTGAAACTGCTGGATTGCACCGATCTTGCCGAGATGCTGGACGTTCTGGTCACCGACGTGGCCGATATCCTGCGGGTGGATCATATCCGCCTGGTCCTGGAGTCCACCCAACCCGCCGCCGCCCCCCATCCCGTCATCGTGCCGGTCGAAGCGGGCTTCGGCATGGCCTATGTGACGGCGGGCCGGGACGTACCCATGCGCCAGGTGACCCTGCGCCAGTGCAAGGCGGCGTCCGATGCGATCTTCGGGGATGTCGCCCACGATCTGCGATCCGAAGCTCTGCTGATGCTCGACCTGGGCGAGGGTCGCCTGCCCGGCATGCTGGTCATGGCGTCGGAAGACCCGCACCAATTCCGCGCCAACCAGGGAACGGAGCTGCTGGCCTTCATGACCGGCGCTTTCGAGCGGATGCTGCGCGCGACGCTCGGATGAGCCTGGAGATATCGCCCGGCTTACGCGATGCGCTGCAAGCCTGGACCTCCCATCTGCGCGCATTGGATGGCGCGGCCGAGAATACGCTGACGGCTTACCTGGCCGATGTGACCGGCTTCCTGGCCTTTCAAGCGGACCATCGCGGCGGCCCGATGGGGCTGGCTGGGATCGCGGACCTGCGGACCGCAGACATGCGCGCCTGGATGGCGGCGGAACGCATCCGGGGCAGCGCGGCCCGGTCGGTCGCCCGGCGGCTTTCGGCCGTGAAGGCCTTCACGCGCTGGCTGTGCGAGCGGGAGGGGTTCGACCCGACGGCGGTCCTGTCGGTGCGGGCGCCGAAGTTCCGCAAGCCGCTTCCGCGCCCCGTCGCGCCGCGCGCGGCCAAGGACCTGATCGAAACGGTCGGCCTGCAACACCAAACCCCCTGGATCGCCGCCCGGGACGTGGCGGTGACGACCGTGCTCTATGGATGCGGATTGCGGATATCCGAAGGCCTCGGGCTAAGGGGCCGCGACGCGCCCTTGCCGGACACGCTCCGGGTCCGGGGCAAGGGCGGGAAGGAACGGATCGTCCCCGTGCTCGCCGCCGCCCGCAAGGCCGTCGATCGTTATGTGGCGCTCTGCCCCTTCGATCTGGCGCCGGACGAACCGCTGTTTCGCGGGGCCCGCGGCGGTGCCCTGAATCCGTCCATCGTCGCGGGCGTCGTGGCCCGGGCGCGAATGCAGCTTGGCCTGCCGTCATCGGCCACGCCCCATGCGCTGCGGCACAGCTTCGCGACCCATCTGCTGGAGGCCGGCGGCGATTTGCGGGCGATCCAGGAACTGCTCGGGCATGCCTCGCTGTCGACAACCCAGGCTTACACCGCCGTGGATGCGGTCCACTTGATGGAGACCTATGCCCGCGCCCACCCGCACGGGACGTAACGCGGCATCCTTAGCCCGCCCAGTCGCCGGGGCGGAGAACGCCCAACACCTGGAAACCGGTCCCGTCAGGGCGCAGGATCGCGGCATCCCCCTCCTCCAGCGCGACGCCTGCCACCTGCGCGATGTTGGACCGGTGTGAAACGATGACCCGGTTTCCGCCCGTCGGCACCGCGGACAGCCGGCCGCGCAGATACGCGATCCGCGCCGGGCGTCCGGCATCGTCGGACAAAAGACCGAGCAACTCCATCCGTTCCTCGACCCGGCCGAAGGCCAATTCGGCCATATCGCGGCAGCGGGCAAAGGGGCTGGAAAGGATTTCACCCACGGGCAAACCATGCCGCCGCCACGCCGCGCCGATGCGGCGGCTGTCCTCGATGCCGCGCGGCGACAGCAGGCGCTGACGCTCGCGCGGCCAGTCGATGCTGTCGATACCCGACCAGGTCGTCGCCGCATGGCGGAAATAGACCACATGGCCGCCATCCCGCAGGGCGTCGATCAGAGCCGTCGAGGCGAAGGCCGGACAGGCGGCGCCGGCGAGGGCGAGCATGAGGAGGCGGCGGCGGTGCATGGGGCATCTCCGATTGAAGGTGTTCTGATCCAAGAGATGGGCGTGCGGCCGGATCAGACATCGGCGATGCGCGCACATCGGATCTCAGGCGCTGCGGGTGTCAGGCCGACCGTTTCGATTAGGTCCTTGGCCGTGCGTCACCTTCGGATGTCGGCTCACGCCCGAGCGCAAATACAAGTCGAGGCCACATTCCCGGATCAACGCGTGCGCAGATAATCCATCACCGCCGGACGCACCGTCTGGTCGCCGCTTTCGCGCGCGTCCTCGATCACCTGTCGGACCTCCCCCAAATTCGAGCGCAGCAGGATATGCTTCACCGGCCCGATGGAGGCGGGCCGCATCGACAGGGACCGCAGCCCCATGGCCGCGAAGCACAGCGCCTCGACCGGGCGGCCCGCATCTTCGCCGCAGAAGCTGACCGGGGTGCTGGTCTCGGCGCAGCGGCAGACGATCTTGTCGATCAACGACAGAAAACTGACATTGAGCGTGTCGTAGCGGCGGCGAACCCGCTCGTTCTCGCGGTCGGCGGCGAAGAAGAATTGCTTCAGGTCATTGCCGCCGATGGAGATGAAGTCGGCCTCCTCGAAAAACTTTCGCGGGCTGAAGGCCATGGACGGCGTCTCCAGCATGGCCCCGATCCGCAGACTTTCGGGCAGCGCGTGTCCCAGCGATTTCTCGCGGTGGATCTCGCGCATCAGGTGCCCCCGGGCCGCGAGGAATTCTTCCAGCTGCGCGATGAAAGGGAACATCACGTTCAGCGGGCGCCCCTTGGCGGCGCGCAGCAGGGCTTGCAGCTGCATCCGCATGACGCCTCGCTTGTCCAGCCCGACGCGGATCGCGCGCCAACCCAAGGCCGGGTTCGGCTCGTCTTCGGCCTTCATGTAGGGCAGCACCTTGTCCGACCCGATATCGAGCGTGCGGAACGTGACCGGCTTGCCCCGGGCGGCATCCATCACGCGGGCATAAAGCTCCGCCAACTCGCCCCGGCGCGGGACCTTGTTGCGGGTCAGAAATTGCAGCTCGGTCCGGAACAGGCCGACGCCTTCGGCGCCAGATCCCTCCAAAGACGGAAGGTCGGCCATCAGCCCGGCATTCATCATCAATTCGATACGGTGGCCATCGGCCGTCACGCAGGCCGTGTCGCGGATCGAAGCGTAACGCTTCTGGGCCTGGGCCTGCATGGCCAGCTTTTCGCCGAAGGCGCTGCGCACCATCTCGTCGGGGCGTAGATGGACGACGCCTTGATCGCCATCGACCAGGATCGGATCGCCGGACAAGGCTTCGGTCGTGATCCCCCGCGCTTGCAGAACCAGCGGGATCGCCCAAGCCCTTGCGATAATGGCCGCATGGCTGCCCACGGCACCGTCTTCCAACACCACGCCGCGCAGGTTGCGGCCGTATTCCAGCAGTTCGCCCGGCCCGATATTGCGGGCCACCAAGACCGCGTTGTCGGGCAATGCGCGGGCCTCGCGACCCTGCCCCGTCAGCATGCGCAACAGGCGGTTCGACAGGTCGTCCAGATCGGCCAGCCGGTCGCGCAGATAGGGGTCGGCATCGGCCATCCGCACCCGTGCCGTCGTCTGTTCCTTCTCGACGGCCGCCTCGGCCGTCAGACCCGCGTGGATATCCTCCTCCATCCGCCGGATCCACGACCGGGAATACGCGAACATGCGGAAGGCCTCGATGACTTCTTCCTGCGCCCGGTCGCCATTGGCCGCGTCCAGCATCTTGTCGACCGACAGCCGCAACGCGTCGATGGCCTCACCCAGCCGGACGAGTTCCTTTTCGGGGTCGTCGCTGACGGGTTGCGTGATGACGACGCGGGGATCGTGCAGATGCACGACGCCTTCGGCAGTGCCCTCCTGGCCGGTGACCCCGCGCAAGAGCACTTGCTCGGCATGCCGGGGGCGCAGGGCCTCGCCTTCCCCCAGAAAGGCCCCCAGTTCCGCCATCTCCGCCAGGACCATGGCGACCACTTCGAGGGCGTAGACCTCGTCCTCCGAAAATTCCCGGGCCTCTTTGGACTGCACGACCAGCACGCCCAGCCGCTCGCCCAGGCGTTGGACGGGCACGCCGAGGAAGGACGAGAACACCTCCTCGCCGGTCTCGGGCATGAACCGGAATCCCTTGGTGCTCGGGGCGTCGGCCGTGTTGATCGGGCTTCGGTTCTTGGCGACGCGGCCGACCAGGCCTTCGCCCATGCGCATGCGCGTCACATGGACCGCGGCCGGGTTGAGCCCCTGGGTGGCGCACAATTCCAGCGTATCCGCATCGCGGTGAAGATAGATCGAGCAGACCTCCGTCCCGATGGAATCGGCGACCAGATCCACGATGCGGTCCAGACGCGCCTGGCCCTGCGCCTCCTCGGCCATGACAGCCTGGAGACGGCGCAGCAGCTTCCGGCTCTCGGTATCCTTGGACCCTGGCACGAATCCGTCTCCCCACGTTCCAAGGACCCATAGCCGACGCCCGGAAGGATGGGGAAGGGCCGTTGCGTCCCAAGGGACCGCGTCGGCCTATGTTGAGCCGGCAGGTCTCAATTCCAACCAAGCCGAAGACGGCAGAACCGGTTCAAGCCTCGGAGAGGCCCGCATGCCCGAGATGTCCCGTCAAACCTGAAGGGGCTTCACCTCCGCCGAGACCCGGGATGGGCCAATCGGCGGGCATAAGCCGACGGATCCCGGTATCATCTTCTGTCGAGTTGTCCAGGCAGCCGGACTGTCGCAATAGACGCCCCATCCCGCCAGCTTCGACACGACGGCTCTCCAAGCTCCCGCGAACCGCGATGCCCCCATGGCCTGCGCCCCGGTCCAGCCCAGCGGACCGCGGTCGAAAAGGTCGTGCCCCATGGAGTGGTGTCGCTCAGAGCGGGTCTCCTTGTGACCGGCCTGGCCGCGCTGGTCGGTTCGTCTGCGCGACAGGCAGGTCGATGGGTGTACCATCGCCCATGCGGGCGAAGGTTTCCGGCGTCATTTAGCGGGATCGCCGGGACGGCCCATTCCTTGGTCTGCTCCCTCAGGATCGCGCCGACCAGGCGGGTGATGGCGGCCTCGTTCGGCAATGGGGGCTTGACCGAACGCCGTTGACGTCCGTCCTGCGCGTGATCCCGGCGCTCAGCCTCTCGACGGGGTCGGTGCTGCGCAGCCTGGTCCGGTGCAGCGCGGGGCGGGGAAGGTCATGTCGGCGAGGACGTCCTCCTCGGCGCCATCCATGAAGCTTCCGAGCTTCGGGCGCATCCGGTCGGCCACGCGGCGCCACTCCGCACTGGCGGCCGCACGGTCGGGCTGCGGCCACGGGCGGGGGGCGATGACCCGACGCCCGGGGTTTCCGGTCTCCGTCACCCTCGCGGGCGTGCCCGCGACGTCGACGGGAAGCCAGATTCCGGGTTTATACCGGGGGCCCACAAACTAGACTGACTGACAGATCCACGCCTGTCTTTCGGCGTGCCACGCATCCCGCAACGAAGGGACCATGTCCTGCTGCTCGCCTTCAACAAACCCATGAACGTTCTCAGCCAGTTCACCGACGAGGGCAAGTGGCCCGGCCTCAAGCACTGGATCGACGTGCCAGGCGTCTACGCCGCCGGCCGCCTGGACCGGGACAGCGAAGGGCTGCTCCTCCTCACCGATGACGGCCGGCGCCAGGCCAGGATCACGGACCCGAAGGCCAAAACCCCGAAGACCTATCTCGCCCAGGTGGAAGGCATTCCGGCAAACGCCGCTCTCGATTCCCTGCGCGAAGGCATCACGCTCCGGGACGGGCCGACGAGACCTGCCAGGGTCGAGGAGGTCCCGCCGCCGGACCTGTGGCCCCGCGATCCGCCGGTCCGCCATCGCAAGACCGTCCCCGATGCCTGGTTGCGCCTGACAATCACGGAAGGCCGCAACCGGCAGGTCCGGCGCATGTGCGCCCATGTGGGCCTGCCGGTCCTGCGCCTGGTCCGATGGTCCATCGGCGACTGGACCGTCGAGGGCCTCTCCCCCGGGCAATGGAGGCGCTTGTGACCGACCGCGAGACCGTCACGATCCGCTCGCGCGCCGAACTCCGGGCCTGGCTCGGCGCGCATCATACCCGGACTGACGGTATCTGGCTGGCCACCTACAAAAAGCACCATCCCGACCATGTGCCCTGGATCGAAGCCATCGAGGAACTGCTCTGCTGGGGCTGGGTCGACGCGGTCACCCGCAAGGTCGATGAAAACCGCTCGGCCCATCTTGTCGCACCGCGCAAGGAAACCTCGGCCTGGTCCGCGCTCAACAAGGAGCTGATCCAGAAAGCCCGCGCCGCCGGCGCCATGACCGAGGCCGGGGAAGCAAAGATCAGCGCGGCCGTGCGGAACGGCATGTGGACCTTCCTGGACGATGTGGAGGCAGGGCTGGTCCCCGACGACCTGGACGCCGCCTTGGGGGATCTGCGCGCGGTCTGGGATGCGTGGCCTCGCTCCGTCCGGCGTGGCACGCTGGAATGGATCAAGACGGCGAAGACAGCCCCCACCCGCGCCAAGCGGATCGCCGATGTCGCCGAATCGGCGGCCGCGGGTCTGCGCCCGTCACCGTTCAGACGGTAGCACCGTCAGCCCTTGGGCGCAGGTATCTCCACCGCGCCTCCGGCCGCGATCCAGGCCTCCATCCCGCCGTCCAGATGGGCCACGTCGAACCCCATCTCCTGCAACGTCGCCGCCGCCAGGGCCGACCGCCACCCCATGGCACAATGCAGCACGTAGGGTCCCGGTCCGGCGAAGACGTCCCGGTGATAGGGGCTTTCCGGATCCCACCAGAATTCCAGCATGCCGCGGGGCGCGTGGACCGAGCCGGGGATGGCCCCCTTCGCCCGTTCGCGCACATCGCGGATATCGACGACCACCGCCTGGGGCGTCGCGCGCAGACGGGCGACGTCCCATTCCTCGATCTTTGCCCGCGCCTCGGCGACCAATTGTTCGGCTGTCTTCATGCCGCCCACGTTGACGCCCCTGTCCATCAGGTTCAAGCATCCCCGCAACGGGGAGGATCAGATGGACCGCATCGCACTTATCACCGGCGCCGCCCAAGGGATCGGCTATGCCTGCGCCGAGGCTTTGGCTGAAGACGGATGCAAGGTGATCCTGGTGGATATCAAGGCCGAGGTGCGCGACGCTGCGGCCAAGCTGGGCGGCGCGGGCTATGTCTGCGACATGGGCGACCCGGCCCAGATCACCGCCTTGTTCGACGCGGTCGAGGCCGATCACGGCCCCGTCCACACCTTGGTCAACAATGCCGGCATCGCCATTGGCGCCGATTTCCTGACCATGGAGTTGGAGCAGTTCACCAAAGTCTTGGATATCAACCTGACCGGCGTTTTCGTCGCCACCCAACGGGCGGCGCGGACCATGGTCGACAAAGGCATCGACGGCGCCATCGTGAACATGTCGTCGATCAACGCCCAGGTCGCGATCCCCGCCATCGCCGGATACTGCGCCTCCAAGGGCGGCGTGATGCAACTGACGAAGGTGGCGGCCTTGGCGCTGGCCCCCCATAATATCCGCGTGAATGCCGTCGGGCCGGGCAGCATCGACACCGCCATGATGGCGGCGGTGAACGCCGACCCCGCGGCGTTCGAGCGGGCGATGTCGCGCACGCCGCTGAAACGCCCCGGCACCGCGCGCGAAATCGGCGACGTCGTCGCGTTCCTCGCCTCCGACAAGGCCAGCTATGTCACGGGCGAAACCATCTACGTCGACGGCGGACGCCTCGGCCTCAATTATACGGTGTAACCCATGATCCAGCGCAGCCATACCGCCACCCGCATGAGCCAGATCGTGGTTCACGGAGAGACAATCTACCTGGCCGGACAGGTCGCCGACGGCGCCGACGTGACCGAACAGACCAAGGCCATGCTGTCCAAGGTCGATGCCTTGCTGACGGAAGCCGGCTCCAGCCGCGAACACATTCTGCAAGCCGTGATCTGGCTGGCCGACATGTCCGATTTTGCCGCCATGAACGCCGTCTGGGATGCCTGGGTGCCCCAGGGCCACGCGCCTGCGCGGGCCTGCGGCGAGGCCAAGCTGGCCACGCCGGACTTCTTGGTCGAGGTGATCATCACGGCGGCGAAAGCCGGCTAGGATCCGCCACGGCCATCCAGACCGCTACCGCGCCACCTCCTGTTCCAGCCGCAAGCGGGCCAGGTCCTCGTTGGCATCCGCCTCGCGCTGGTCGCGCAGAGCCACCCGCACGAAGGCCAGATGGGCTTCGGCGGCGGCCCGCGCCGCATCCGGGTCGCGCGCCTGGATGGCCATGTTGATCGCCCGATGCTGGTCCAGCAGCATGTCCCGCGTCATCCGTTGCCGGAACATGACCGACCGGTTGTAGAAAACCCCTTCGCGCAGCAGGTCCATCATCGACCGCATCATATGCAACATCACCACATTGTGGGACGCCTCGATGATCGCCAGGTGGAAATCGGCGTCCAGGGCGGCTTCCTCCGACGGGTCCCGCTTATGATGGGCTGCCTCCATCTTGCGGAAGATCGTGTCGATCAACGCCAGATCCGTGTCGCTGCCGGTCTCGGCGGCGCGCACGGCGGCCAGCCCCTCGATATCCCGGCGGAACGAGATGTAATCCAGGACCGCATCCTCATGGGACGCGAAGAGCCGCGTCAGGGCGGGTGAGAACGCGTTTCCCAGCACATCGGCCACATAGATGCCGGACCCGGCCCGCGTCTCCAGCAGGCCGTTCTTGGACAGATCCGCGATCGCTTCGCGCAAGGACGGACGCGACACCCCCAACCGCTCGGCCAGATCCCGTTCCGGCGGCAAGCGGTCGCCGGGCCGCAGGATGCCGCGCAAGATCAGAAGCTCGATCTGGCGCGTGACGGCGGAGGCGAGCTTCTCGGACGTGATCTTCTGGAACGGCATAGGCAATCCCCCGGGAATTGGTCAAAAGATATGACCACTTGCCGGTGATACAACGAAAATCGGCCCCAGTTCTTCTTCCCTTCGGAAATATCCCCAGGGCGCGCGGGGGAGGGCGGCCTAAGGGTGCGCTTGCGCGCCCGTTGCCCTGTCTCGCTTCGGTCCTCGCCGCACGCACAGGCATGGATCAATGAAAATTCCGTCACCGAAACCGTACAGACGCACGTCTGTACAGGGGGTGTACGCCGAGTGTACGGGGGGTGTCCCCCCGGATTCCAGCCGGATTTTCCAGTTGGCCCGCCCTTGTCCCCATGGCATCCCGCGCCCATGACCCGCATCCTTTTCGCCGCCAGCGCCCGGACCTGGGACGATTACCGCATCATCCTCCCGGCCGCCTTGGCTGCGCGGGACGTGCCGGCCGACATCGTCCATCTGGACGATGCCCCCGCCCCGGATAGCGTCCAGTGGATCGTCTATGCCCCCAATTCGCCCCTTCAGGACTTCACACCTTACACCGCGCTGAAGGGCGTCCTGAACCTTTGGGCCGGGGTCGAACAGGTCGAGGGCAACCGCACCCTGACCGCGCCCCTGGCCCGCATGGTGGACCCCGCCCTGACCCGGGGCATGGTCGAATACGTCACCGGCCACGTGCTGCGCCATCACCTGGGCATGGACGCCCATGTCACCGGCTCCGACTGGGATCCCACCGCCCCGCCGCTGGCCGCCGACCGGCCCGTCGCCATGCTGGGCCTGGGCGAATTGGGCGCCGCCTGCGCCACCGCGCTCAGCGGGCTGGGCTTTCCCGTAACGGGTTGGTCCCGCAGCCGAAAAGACCTGCCCGGCATCCGCTCCGTCATCGGCGAAGACGGCCTGCGCGCCGCCCTGTCGACGGCGCGGATCGCCGTGCTGCTGACCCCGCTGACCCGATCCACCGAGAACCTGATGAACGCCGACCGCCTGTCGCGCCTGCCCGATGGCGCCGTCTTGCTGAACCCCGGCCGCGGCGCGCTGATCGACGACAACGCCCTGCTGGCCGCGCTCGACCGCAACATCGCCCATGCCACGCTCGACACCTTCCGGCAGGAACCCCTGCCCGACGATCACCCCTTCCGGCGCCACCCCCGCATCACGGTCACGCCCCATATCGCGTCGGCCACCCGGCCCGCCAGCGCGGCCCATGTCATCGCCGAGAACATCCGCCGCGGCGAAGCGGGCGAGCCGCTGCTGCACCTGGTCGACCGCCGCGAAGCCCTGGCCTGACCGACGCTTCGCACCCATCTCCAAGCCCATCGTGCCCCCACACCTTCCCAACCGGACCCCAATGCCCAAGCTCACGCCCCTCGCCGACAGCCTGCCCGCCGCCGTCCCCTTCGTCGGACCCGAAGCCCAGGAACGCACCCGCGGCGCGCCTTTCGCGGCCCGGCTGGGCGCCAATGAAAGCCCCTTCGGCCCCTCCCCCAAGGCCATCGCCGCCATGCGGAACGCGGCGGGCGAGGCGTGGATGTACGGCGATCCCGACGTCCACGACCTCCGCCGGGCCCTGGCCCTGCACCATGGCGTTCCGCCCGAAACCATCGTGGTCGGCGAGGGGATCGACGGGCTGCTGGGCTATCTCGTCCGGCTGCTGATCGGGCCCGGCGACGCGGTCGTCACCTCGGCCGGGGCCTATCCGACCTTCAGTTACCACGTCACCGGCTATGGCGGCGCGCTGCACGTGGTGCCCTACAAAGGCGACCACGAAGACCCGGACGCCCTGGCCGCCATGGCGCGCGAGGTGGGCGCGAAGCTCGTCTACCTGGCCAATCCCGACAACCCGATGGGATCCCACCACCCCGCCCGGCGGATCGCCGCGCTGCTGGAGGCGCTGCACCCGGAAACGCTGCTCTGCCTCGATGAAGCCTATGCCGATCTGGCCCCACCCGAGGCCGTCCCGCCCCTCGATCCCGCCGACCCGCGCCTGATCCGGATGCGCACCTTCTCCAAGGCCCATGGCCTGGCCGGGTTGCGGGTGGGCTACGCCGTCGGCGCGCCGGACCTGATCCGCGCCTTCGACAAGGTGCGCAACCATTTCGGCCTGGGCCGCGTCGCCCAGGCGGGCGCCCTGGCGGCGCTGGCCGATACCGGCTGGCTGGCCCAGGTCAAGGCCCAGGTCGCCCAGTCCCGCGACCGGATCGCGGCCATCGCCCGCGAGGCCGGCCTGAAACCGCTGCCATCGGCCACCAATTTCGTCGCCGTCGATTGCGGCCGGGACGGGCCCCATGCCCGCGCCGTCCTGGCCGCCCTTCTGGCGCAGGGAATTTTCGTGCGCATGCCCGGCATCGCGCCGCTGGACCGCTGCATCCGCATCTCCTGCGGGACCGCCGCCGACATGGATGCCCTTGCGGCCGCCTTGCCAAGGGCTTTGGCAGAGGTAATCTCTTCATCGGAAACGTGACTTTCCGCGCCCGCGGCGGCGGCTAAGTCACCAATCGGATCAACTGGCGGAGGCTGGGATGAAGGACCATCGCTTCGGACGCGTCGAGGATTACACATCCGCATTTCTGTGGATGTTCTATCTGGTGCTGGTGGTCGGGCTGGTAATCGTCTGGGGCGTCTGGGGTTACATGCTGGCCCTGGCCATCTGTGTCGGGCTGCACCTGGGCATCGCGCGCCTGGCCGTCATCCGGGCCCAGCGCGAAGCCGATTGGGAAGCCCGCGTCGCCGCCGCGATCGCCCGTGGCCGCCGCTAAGGCGTCAGCGCGCGATCGTCTTGTCGTCCAGGTCCAGATGGGCCTGCGCGGCTTGCTTCTCCGCCACGGAAATCTCTTCGATGACGATTGTGTCTTGTGCGGTGATGTCTTGCGCGATCGACGGGCTGCCGTCGCTCTTGAGGAACTCGATGGACGCGGTGTCCGACACGCCCTGACCCACCGGGTCAGACACGCCGAGGAACGCCACCAAGACCGGCGACCACAGCAATCCGATACCCATGGTCCCCAATACGGTTACGGACGTGGAAGAGCGGAAGAAACTCGGTCGGTCTTGCATCTGTCTGTCCCATTCACCAGGCCCCCCGCCCTGCGATAGGCGGTTTGCCCCACTAAATGGGCGATTGTTAGGCTCCCGTTAACCACTTGCGAGAACAGACGCAGCGTCAGATAGCGCATTGTTTCCATGTGGGATACCAAGCGCCTTCAGGGCCGTGTCGATGGCCCCCAATGTGCCCATCATACTATGACCCGAGACATGTCCCATGTGGCCAATCCGGAAGAATCCGTCCCATTCCGGGCTTCCCAGGGGCGCCATGCCCAGGCCGATGCCCAAGGTCAGACCCATTTGGCGTTCGGCCCAGTCGCGCAGGCGCGTGCCGTTTTCGGGCAGCCGCACCGAGGTGACGGCGTTGCTGCGCGCCTCCGGGTCGCGCACGTTGCGCTCCAGCGCGCCGCCCTCCTCCCACCTGTCCAGGGCCGCATGCAGGGCCTTGGCCAACAGGGCGTGGCGCGCCCAGACGGCCTCGATCCCCTCCTCATGGACGATCATATCCAAAGCCTCGCGCAGACCATACAGGTGATGCGTCGGCCCGGTGCCGTTGAAATAGCGGAAATAGACCTCCGGCTTCGTGCGCGGCACCCAATCCCAATAGCCGGTGACGCAATCGGCCCGCGCGCGGGCGCGGGCGGCCTTGTCGTTGTAGAAGACGAAGGACATGCCAGCGGGCGTCATCAGCCCCTTCTGGCAGCCTGCCATGGCGACATCGACGCCCCATTCATCCATTTCGAAGACGTCGCAGCCCATGGACGCCATGCAATCGGCCTGGAGCAGCGCCGGATGCCCGGCATCGTCCATGGCGCGCCGGATCGCGGCGATGTCCGAGCGGACCGATGACGACGTGTCCACCTGCACCACCAGCACCGAGCGGATCTCGTGGTCCCTATCCTCCCGCAGCCGCTGCCCGATGGCCTCGGCATCCATCGCCACCCGGTTCCCGAAATCCAGATATTCGACCCGCAGCCCAAGCCCCGTGGCCATCTCGCCCCAGCCATCGGCGAAGGTACCCGTCCGTGGGATCAGCACCAGATCGCCCCGCGCATGGGTGTTGGCCAAGCACGCTTCCCAGACCGCATGGCCGTTGCCGATATAGATCGTCGCATTGTGATCGGTCCGCGCAACCCGCTTCAGGTCGGGGATCAGCGAATGGGTCAGGTCCACCAACTCACCGTAATAGATGTTGGGGCTGGGCCGGTGCATCGCCCGCAACACCCTGTCCGGCATGATCGACGGGCCCGGGATCGACAGGACCTGCGGCCCGTGGGCAAGGCTGGGGGTCGTCACCTGGTCGTCGCGCATGGCTCGGGTCTCCCTCTGCGATCCCTCGCGGGTTACGCCCGGCACCGGGGCCGGTCAATCCGGGGCCTTTGCGGCATCCCCCCCTGTCCCTATGTCACGGAGCATGACCCGTACCGTCCTCCGCATTTCCGGCCCCGATCGCGAACCGTTCCTACACGGCCTCATCACCCGGGACGTACCCGATGAGGGGCTGGGCTACGCCGCCCTCTTGACCCCTCAAGGCAAGTACCTGGCCGATTTTCTGACCTTCCACGACGACGACGCCCTGTTCCTGGATGTCGCCTCGGACCTGGCCCCCCGCCTGGTCCAGCGCCTGACGATGTACCGTCTGCGCGCCAAGGTCGACATCGCGACCACCGACATTGCCCCGTCCCGCAGCGTGACCGCCCGCCCGGGCGCCTTCCACGACCCGCGGCCGGGCATGGGGTGGGTCTCCTATGACGGCGCGCCCGCGACCGAGGTGGACTGGAACGCCATCCGCGTCGAACACCTGATACCGGCCACCGGCATCGAGCTGATCCCCAACGAGACCTTCATCCTGGAAATGGGCTTTGAGCGGCTGCACGGCGTCGACTTCAAGAAAGGCTGCTTCATCGGCCAGGAAATCGTCGCCCGCATGAAACACAAGACGGAGCTGCGGAAGGGCCTGGCGCGCGTCCAGTTCGAAGGCGAGGTCGCCCCGGGCGCCGAGGTCACATCGAACGGCAAACCTGCCGGCACGATCCACACCGTGTCGGGCCAGCGCGCGCTGGCCTATCTGCGCTTCGACCGATCGGATGGCATGGAAGCGGGCGGCGTCCCGCTGACAATGGACGCCCGTGCCTAGAAGATCGCACAGAAGATCAGCCCCCGATCGACTGCTCAGCCCGTCTGTTCATCCCCCGACATGGCATCCATCACGACATATCGTTGGCCCGAACCCTCCGCCGATGCCACCCTGTGGGCCTAGGTTGAGGAGCACGCCATGACGCCCCATCGCATCGCCGCCTTCTCGTCCGGCACAACCGGCGGCAATCCCGCTGGCGTCGTCGTCGCCGACAGCTTGCCAAGTCCGGCCGAAATGCAGGCCATTGCCCGCGACATCGGCTATTCCGAAACGGCCTTCGCCACCCCGACCGGAAACGCTTGGACAACCCGTTACTTCGCACCCGAGGCCGAGGTCCCCTTCTGCGGCCACGCAACCATCGCCTTGGGCACCGTTCTGGGCCAACTGCACGGCCCAGGCACCTACGATCTGGTCCTCGCGCAAGACCGGATCACCGTTTCCGCCCACCCGGACGGCGACCTCTGGGCCGCAGAACTGATGTCCCCGCCGACCCGGTCCGAACCGCTCGCCGACCGCGTTCTGACCCAGATACTCAACCTGTTCCAACTTGCCCCGTCCGACCTCGATCCCCGCTTGCCCCCAACGCTCGCTTTCGCCGGGGCCACCCACGCGCTCCTAGCACTCAAGGACCGCACGAAGCTCGCCGCCATGGCATACGATTTCGAGAAAGGCGCGGCCTTGATGACCGGCCATGGCCTCGTCACGATCAGCCTCCTGCACATCACCTCAGACAGTGCATTCGCCGCCCGCAACGCCTTCGCTTTCGGCGGCGTGGTCGAGGATCCGGCGACTGGCGCCGCGGCCGCAGCCCTGGGCGGCACGCTGGTGGACCTGGGCTGGCCCGGACTATCGCAAGGCGGCCAGATCACCATCCACCAAGGCGATGACATGGGCGCCCCCTCTATCTTGAACGTAACCGTCACGGGCCGCCCTGGCGATCCCGTGGCCGTCGGCGGCACCGCCCGGCCAATCTGACGAGGATCCGTTTGCCCTCGGGCCGCGCCGACCCTAGCTAGGACGCAATCCCAGTCCAGCGAGGCTCCCATGACCCTTCTCCGCGACGCCAATGCCCCCTCCGGAAATCAGCCTTTGGGCGATCTGCCGGAATGGAACCTCGACGACCTCTACACGGCCGAGGACGCGCCGCAGCTGATCGCCGACCTGGATTGGCTCGCGGCCGAGGCCACCACTTATGCCGCCGACTACGAGGGCAAGCTGGCAACCCTGGACGCGGCCGGCATGCTGCGCGCCATCCAGCGCAACGAAAAGATCGACGAGGTCGCGGGGCGGATCATGTCGTTTGCCGGCCTGCGCTACTACCAGCAGACGACCAATGGCGACCGCGCCAAGTTCATGTCCGACATGCAGGACCGCATCACCGACATGATGACCCCGCTGGTCTTCTTCGGTCTGGAATTCAACCGCCTGGACGACGCCTTTCTGGACGGCCTCTACAAGGCCAATGCCGACCTGGCCCGCTACAAGCCCGCGCTGGACCGGCTGCGCGCGATGAAGCCCTACCAACTCAGCGATGAACTCGAAAAGTTCCTCCACGACACCTCCGTCGTCGGGGCCTCGGCCTGGAACAAGCTCTTCGACGAGACCATCGCGGGGCTCACCTTCACGGTGGACGGCGCGGAGCTGAACATCGAAGGCACCCTCAACCTTCTGACCGACCATGACCGCGCCAAACGCGAAGCCGCCGCCCGCGAATTGGCCCGGGTGTTCGGCGCGAATGTCCGGACCTTCGCCCGCGTCCACAACACGTTGGCCAAGGAGAAAGAGATCACCGACCGCTGGCGCTCGCTCCCGTCCCCCCAGGCCAGCCGCCACATCTCCAACCACGTGGAGCCCGAAGTCGTCGAGGCGCTCCGCAACGCCGTCGTCGCCGCCTATCCGCGCCTCAGCCACCGCTACTACAAGCTGAAGGCCAAGTGGCTCGGCCTCGACACGCTTCAGGTCTGGGACCGGAACGCACCCCTGCCCATGGAAGAAACCCGCACCATCGGCTGGGACGAGGCCCGCAAGACCGTCATGGACGCCTATGCCGGCTTCGACCCGGAGATGGCGCGCATCGCCGAGCCGTTCTTCGACAAGGGCTGGATCGACGCCGAGGTCAAACCCGGCAAGGCCCCCGGCGCCTTCGCCCACCCCACGGTGACCAGCGTGCACCCCTACGTGATGCTCAACTA
>JBCCCB010000042.1:0-18430 GCA_039033775.1 Pseudomonadota bacterium
AGTTCAACTCCTGCTCCATCCCCTCCCACAGTTTCAGGGAATGGGAATAGAACTCGGAATTGCCCGGCATCCCGTAATTGGCGCGGACGATGGTGGTGTTGCGGCCCACATTGCCGCCGCCCAGGTAACCCTTTTCCAGCAAGGCCACATTGGTGATCCCATGCTCCTTGGCCAGATAGAACGCAGTCGCCAGCCCATGCCCCCCACCGCCAATGACGATGACGTCATAGGTCGCCTTCGGATCGGGCGAGCGCCAATGGGGGCGCCAGCCGCGATTGCCCGTCAGGCCCTGTCTGAGGATTTCAAAGGCGCTAAAGCGCATGGCCGGTCCCGTCTTGCTGGGACCAGCCTAGCCGTCGGGCGCAGGGCCGCAATGCCTTGACCGCGACATGGGGCGGTCGTTTGGCGACCGGGCGCGGCGGGCTCAGAGGTTCTGCGCCGTCCCGTCCTGGCCTGGCGTCTGCGCCCCGGTGCCCTGTTCGCCGGCCAGGCCGTGTCCGCAGCCCTGGCCGTCTCCGGTGCCCACCCCGTTGGAATTGCCGCTGTCGAGACCGTTCGCATTGCCGTTGTTTTGTCAGGCCGGATCGGCCGCCGATGCGGCGTCTGCGGTCTGCGGAAGCACGGTGGGATCCCATTCCAGCTCAAATCCGCTGCGGGTCTTGGACGGCACGATGGCATGGGCGCGCCGGATCGGCAGGCCGATATTGAAGGCCGGCATGTGAAGGGCCGAGGCTTCGAAGACGAACAAATGTTCGTTGGGCCGCAGGGACGGGATATGGTCCAGGTGCAGTAGCAGCGTCTCCTGCGTGAGTTGGTCCTGACCGGTATTGGTGTGGGACCAGCGGAGCTTCAGCACGCCGTCTTCGTGGCGCAGCTGGGTGATCCTGATCAGCAGATCGTCATCGGTTCCGGTGACGAATTCGAACATGTCCTCGATGCCGGCGATGAAACGCGGCGTCAGCGGGTCATCGAGGCGCGAGATGACGTCGGTCATGGCATAGGCGGTCTTCGTCAGCGTCGCCCCCCGCCGATAGGATTCGAAGTAGGTGTAGGACGCCACGGCGAAGACGATCAGGACGGGCATCATGATCGCCGCCTCGACCGAAACGGCGGCGTCTTCTGCCCGCAGGAAGCGGCGGAGAAGTGTTTTGAAATGGGTCATGTGGCAGGCTCCGATAACGCGGAGTTGGATTTACGGGCCGGAGTGGCGACGATCGTATGGGCGCGCTGGATCGGAAGACCGATATTGAAGGCCGGCGCATAGAGCGCGGAGGCTTCGAATGCGATGATCCGGTCATTGGCCTGCAACGCGGGGATGCGCTCTAAATGGAGTTGCAGGGTCTCTTGAGTCAGGGCCTCGCCGTCGCCGGTCGCGTAGGACCAGGCCACTTTCAGACCGCCGTCCTCTTTAACCAACTGGGAAATCCGCAGGGAGAAGTCGCCCTCCGAGCCGGTGACGAACGCGAAGATATCATGGAGGCCTTCCAGGAATTCGGGCGTGATGTCGCCCTCCTGGCGCGAGACCGCATCGCTCATGGCGTAGGAGGCTTTCGCCAGGGTGGCGCTGCGCCGGAAGGCCTCGAAATAGGCATAGGATGCGACCGCGAAGACGACGAGGACGGGCATCATGATCGCCGCTTCGACCGAGATCGCGGCATCTTCGGCCCGCAGGAACCGGCGGATGGGGCGGGGCAGGCGGATCATGGGTTTGGTGCCTGCGGATCGGGCTCGACCACGAAGACCGACGAGGCGACCATGCGGTAGGCGCCGTCCAGGTCGTCGACCAGCCGCGCGCCCAGCGGGGCGCCCGGCATGACCGGATCGACGGCGTAGCAGGCCCGGACGATGACGAACTGATCCTGGCGGTTGCCGTCCCAATCGGCCGACGTCTCGATGCGGGACGCGATGACCGATTGCGGCGGCAAGCCGGGGACGACGGTCTTCACAAGCGAGCTGCAGGGATGGTTGGTGCTGGGGCGGACCCAGTTTTCGGGGTCCACGACCCGCAGTTCCACCACCAGGTTCTCGACGCAATCCGGAAGGATTCGGGCCCGGTTGCAGATGGTCTCGCGCATGTCTCCGGCGCTGGCCGTGCTCTTACTGTCCATGCGGATCTCCCGCACGGCCAGATCCAGTCCGCGTTCCAGCATCACCTGGCGCATCAGCAGCATCGACGCTTCGAACGACAACAGGAAGATGAAGAAGAAGAACGGGAAGACGAGGACGAATTGCACCGACGCGCTGCCGTCTTCGCGGCGAATGCGGTCGCCCGCCCGGGCGGCCGTGCCCAGGCGGCAGAGCGCTTGCCCGATCCGCTGCACGAGGCCCGAGCGCCCGTGGGAAGCGTCTGAGAAGACCGCGCGTTTCACTCGGTCAACCGTAGGTCTTCGATGGCGGCGAGAATGTCCGCGAAAGCCTGGGACAGGTTATTGCCATCGGGGCGAAGGAACTGACCCGTCCCATTTTCAGCACATTTGCTCATCACCCGTTCCGCGGTGCTGCCCGCATCGACGTCGAAGGCGATGGTAAAGACCTGCATGCGGTCATCGGCGCTCGCCGCCTTGCAGAGTTCGAGCAGCGACCAATCGGCGCGCGTCTCGCCGTCCCTGTAGGTCGTGCCTGCATTGTGGGTCGTCGTCGTCGCGTTGCCGTAATGGTTGCGGGTGGCGTTCGTCGCGCCGGCCAGCATCACGTCGGAGATGTATTTCAGCGGATAGGCCGCGAAGAGCTCCTGATAGCTGAGCTGATAGGCGTCCTCTCCTCCATAGGGCTCGTCGAGATATTCGTCCCGATGGGGCACGTAGAAGCCCGACCGGTTGCTGGACCGGGTGCGCACCGAGAAGCGCAGCCGCGACTGATTTTCGATGTCGACATCGGCCTTGGCGAGAACGTCCTTGATCCGGGGGGCGTCCCACCAGGGATCGGCCGGGTCGCCGTTGGCGCCCTCGGTCGCGTCGAACCGGCCCTTCAGGCCGTCGCAATTGTCGTGGGCCAACAGAACCAGCGGGGTCTCGCCGTCTGCCGGCGGGTTCAGCGGATCGACCACGGTGACCTCGCTCGGGTCGCAGGTGCCGATCCGATTGCCCTCGTCATCGACCGCATAGACGTCGTCGGGGATCAAGACGAAGGGCTCCTCGTCTGGGTTGTCCGGGTCCGGTTCGCGGTAGACGAAGACGCCGGACGGTCCGGTCTGACGGCCGCTTTTGAGGTCGTACTGATTGGTGTTGTCGCCGTCGGTCATGATGATCAGGACCTTGTTCACCTGTGGGGCATCCCAGGCATATGGCCGACCCAGGAAGTTGGCTTCGACTACCCCGGCATCCACCATGTCTTCCAAGATCGGCTGAGCCGCGGGATCGAGAAGAAACGCGCCGACCTTGGCGCCCAGATCGGTTGCCGTCCAATGGCGGGTCGGCAGGTTCTGGATCATGGTCCGCAACTCGACCACGTCGTTGGACCAGGCCAGGACGGCACCGCGGTTGTTGTTATAGGTGGCGTCGGTTTCGTGCCGAGTGTCCTGCACGCAATGGGGCAGGGGCACGCGACCCGGTGCGTTCCCGTTCGGGGTATCGCCGGTCCCCGTTTCCATGTCGAAGAACGGCATCCGCTGCATGACCTGCGGCTGCCCATCGGGGGCAATCTGTGTGGTCTTGAAGTGTTCGGGCGGGAAGGTGACGCAATAGGATAGGCCGTGGTTGTTCGTCATCGGCATGAAACGCGCCAGGTCCGGGCCGATATTGACCAGACCGTTATAAGGGACGATCGAAACCGTCGTGAGATCCTTGCTGCGTTCGGTCAGCAATGCTTCCACGAATTTCACCGCTTCGGTCTTGAGGCTCTCGATCTTGCTGCCTCGCATCGAGCCGGAGATGTCCAGCACCAGCGAGACTTCCAGCTCGGAATATTCCTGATTGGCGCTAGCCAGGATCGGCTGCGTCAGCTCCGGTGCGCCCAGCAGGCCCATGAACAGGCTGTCGACCCGGGACTGCGCCGACAATGTCACGGTCCGGCCTTGCAGATCGGCCTCGAAGGTTTCGATTTCGATGGCTTCCTCGGGCAGACCGGCGGCTTCCAGATAGTTTCGTATCACTTCCCGAACCTGGTCTTCCTCGCTCAGCGAGGCGGAAGCCAGGGTGATGCGGTCGACGGTCGATTGCAGGTTGGCGCGGTCCACCTCGGACCGCATGACGTCGATGGCGATGCCGCCGGCCATCAGGATCATCACGAAGATGAAGACGCCCAGGATCGTCATCGCCCCGTCTTCCTTCTTCAGGAAGCGGTAGGCGGCCGTTTGGCCGGGCAGGCGGGTCGGAAGAAATGACATCATCGAATTCACCAGGCAGACCTTGGACGAAGAAGCGCGGATCCCAGGGGACCGCTGTGCAGGTTTCAACGGCCGGTGCGGTCTTGTTCAGGCGCAATTGGGGAGAAAGCGTGGCCATGTTCATCGGATGTGAACGGTTATCCTGGAATCATCATGGCTGTTGCCAGCAGAGGGTTAAGCCGCGATCCCTAGGGCGACGTCACCGTCCGGGAGGGACCAAACCATGAGTCAAACTGGCTTCAGCGCATCCGTGAATGCGATGTACGACCGCGCCGTGGCGCTGATGAACTTGTCGCCGGGATTGGCCGACAAGATCAGGGTCTGCAACGCCACCTATACCGTGCGTTTCGGCGTGCGATTGCGGGGCGCGATCCACACCTTCACCGGCTATCGCAGCGTCCATTCCGAGCATATGGAGCCGGTGAAGGGCGGCATCCGTTATTCCCTGGCCGTGCATCAGGACGAAGTTGAAGCACTTGCCGCTTTGATGACGTATAAATGCGCGCTTGTCGAAACGCCGTTCGGCGGATCGAAGGGCGGGCTGTGCATCGACCCGCGCGCGTGGGAGCCTCACGAGATGGAACAGATCACCCGCCGTTTTGCCTATGAGCTGGTGAAGCGCGACATGATCAACCCCGCCCAGAACGTGCCCGCCCCCGACATGGGCACCGGCGAGCGCGAGATGGCGTGGATCCAGGACCAGTATCAGCGGATGAACACCACCGATATCAACGGCCGGGCCTGCGTAACGGGCAAGCCCTTGAACGCGGGCGGCATCGCCGGCCGGGTCGAGGCGACGGGGCGGGGGGTGCAATATGCCTTGCGCGAATTCTTCCGCCACCCCGAGGATATGGCGGCGGCGGGCCTGACCGGCACGCTGGAGGGGAAGCGGGTCATCGTGCAGGGCCTGGGCAATGTGGGTTTCCACGCTGCCAGCTTCCTGGATCGGGAGGACGGTGCCAAGGTCATCGGCATCATCGAGCGGGACGGGGCGATCTTCCACGCCGACGGGTTGGAGGTGGATTTGGTCCACCGTCACATCCAGGACAATGGAGGCGTGAAGGGGTTCCCGGGCGCGACCTACGATCCGGACGGCACCAAGCTGCTGGAAGAGCCATGCGACATCCTGATCCCCGCCGCGCTGGAAGGGGTGATCCATGCCGGCAACGCGGACCGCATTCAGGCGCCCTTGATCATCGAGGCGGCGAACGGGCCGGTCACTGCCGAAGCCAACGACATCCTGGTGAAGAAGGGCTGCGTCATCATCCCCGACCTCTATGCGAATGCGGGCGGCGTGACGGTCAGCTATTTCGAATGGGTCAAGAACCTAAGCCATATCCGCTTCGGCCGGATGCAGCGCCGGGCCGAGGAGGCGCGCCACCAGGTGCTGGTGGACGAGTTGGAGCGGCTATCGGCCAACACGGCCGTCGCCTGGACGTTGTCGGACGATTTCAAGGCCAATTACCTGCGCGGCGCGGGCGAATTGGAACTGGTGCGCTCGGGCCTCGACGACACGATGCGCGGCGCTTACGGCGCCATGCGCGAAGTCTGGCACCGGCGCGACGACGTGCCGGATTTGCGGACGGCGGGCTTCATCGTCTCGATCGACCGGATCGCGGCCAGCTATCAGGCGAAGGGTTTGTAGGCGGAAGACGGCCCCGGCGCCTTCTCGGGCATCGAGCGCGCGCTGACCGTCTGTTTCAGGCCGGTCGACCGTCGTCTGACTGCGTTGCGCTCTGGGCCTGGCTTGCCGGGCTGGGTCGTCCCCCGGGGCCGTCGTGGCAAGGAAACCGGTCGGTTGAGCATGAAATGCCGCCCTCATTGGTGGCGGTCAGCCTGACCGCCTGTCTGGGACGGGCGATGCCAGGCCCGACCCCGTGGATTGGGACTGGGCGTCGGCGGCGCAGGTCGCGCGGCGTTGGCATCCGGCGGCGATTGCCCCGCAGCCGCGCGCCGACTCCGATCCGGAGGCCGGGCCGCGATGCGCGACCTCTGTCCGGCTATTATGTCCGGGTCGCGACTCCGCGCCGCTCTCCCGGAATGGCGGCGGACCGGCTTGCGGCGGAATGCGCCGATACCCGCCGGGCTCCCGCAAAGGCGATCCGTCCGATCTCAGGTTCGCCCCAGGGCGTCGACGCCGACGCGAAGCCCGTCCGGATCGACCGCCTCGTCCAACGCGCGCAGCGCGTCGTCCAGACGGTCGTGCTCGGCCCGCCAGACGGGATAGGTCCGTTCCAGCAGGGCAAGGCCCGTCTCCGTCAAATGCAGGCGGCGGCCGCGACGGTCCGTCTTGTCGACCCGCACCTCGACCAGGCCCCGACGTTCCAGCGGCTTCAACGCCGCCGTCAGCGTCGACCGGTCCATCCCCAGAAATGGCGCCACATCCGACATGCCGGGGGCCAGGGGCCGGTGGAGCGACATCAGAAGCGAGAACTGACCATTCGTCAGGTCGAACGGCCGAAAGACCGCATCGAAGCGCCGCGCCAGGGTCCGGGCAGCCCGCTGCGTGCGAAAGCACAGACATCGTCCGGCGACCTCGGCGGTCATGGGGTAGGGGCTCGGCATGTAAATGAGTTGATATCAAACTAAATGGATGTCAAGCTGACGTAACGAAAGGAGATTCGGATGTCCTATTACGGTGGATTTCTCGCGGCGGTCCCCGACGCGAACAAGCAGGCCTATATCGACCATGCCCGCGAGGCCTGGGAGAAGATCTTCAAGCCCATGGGCGCGCTGTCCATGGTCGAGGGGTGGGGCGATCAGGTGCCCGACGGCAAGGTCACATCCTTCCCCATGGCGGTGAAGGCCAAGCCGGACGAGACGGTGATCTTCTCGTGGATCGAATGGCCCGACAAGGCCACCCACGACGCGGCGGGCGAGAAGATGATGGCCCCCGATTTCGAGCCTGGGATGAACATGGCCGACATGCCCTTCGATGGCATGCGCCTGATGTGGGGCGGGTTCGAACCCGTGGTCCACGAACGGGCCTGACGCGGCCCCGGGTAGGGAAGGGCCCCGCCGGGCGGGGCCCTTCCAGGTGCCGGATCGGCCGTCAGGCGAGCAGATCGAAGGTCCCGACGCCGCGCACGTGCAGCTCGTCCAGGCCCTGGCCGTCGACCAGCGCGAACAGGATCTGGCCGGTCGCTTGCAGTGTTACGAACACTTCGCCGACCTCCGCGTCGCCCGCATTCGCGCCTTCGGTATGGGCAGTTTGCACCGCCAGATCGTCGGCGGTCAGACCGACCAGATCACATTTCCATTCCCTGTCCGTTTTTCGCACAGGGCCCGGCCTGGCCCCGGTCGGCGGGCCCTTGGGATGGGCCTGTCATAGGGCCTATCGGTCCGTCTGCAGGCCCCTCTCACGTCCGCTGGCTCGTTCGTGACAGATCGTTCCGTACCGGCTGTTCGACGGGTGCCTATCTCTGATCGGGACAGCCCGGACGATCTGCTCCGGGCCCCCATGATTGCAAGGACTAGACCCATGTCGGACATTCCCAGACGCGCCTTCCTGTTCGGTAGCCTCCTGGTCGGCGCCGCCGCCATCGGGGCGACCTCGGCCAAGGCCAGCCCCGGCCAATCCATCGCGGACGAGGTCGCGGACGGCCTCGGCGGCGACGCGGAGGTCGAACGATTCCGCGGCCGCGGTTTCCGGGGGCGCGGTTTCCGCGGGGGCTTCCGCGGTCGTGGCTTCCGCCGCGGCGGTTTCAGAGGCGGCTTCCGGGGCCGTGGCTTCCGGCGTGGCTTCCGCGGCCGGGGCTTCCGCCGCTGAGGTCGGCCTTGCGGTCGGTCGGCGGCCGTGTCCTCCTGCGCGGATCATCCGTCAAGCCGAGGCCGCGACATGACCGAACCGATCCGCTGGGGCGTGCTGGGCGCGTCGAAATTCGCCCGCACCACCATGGCCCCCGCGATCCATGCCGCGTCCGGCCATATGCTTGCCGGGCTCGCCACGCGGGACCCGGCCAAGGCCGCGCCGTTCCAGGCCCTGGCGCCGGGCCTGCGGGTCTTCGACGGCTACGACGCCCTGCTCGCCGCCCCCGATATCGACGCGGTCTATGTGCCGTTGCCCCATGTGATGCATGTGGAATGGGGGCTGCGGGCGCTGGCGGCGGGCAAGCCCGTCCTGGTGGAAAAGCCCGTCGCCATGTCTGCGGCCGAGATCGCCCCCCTGATCGAGGCTCGCGACCGCACCGGCCTGCCCGCCACCGAAGCCTTCATGATCGCCCACCATCCCCAATGGGCCTTCGTGGCCGAGCTGATCGCCGGCGGCGCCATCGGCGCGCTGCGGCATGTGGACGGCGTCTTCACCTACGACAATTCCGCCGCACCCGAAAACATCCGCAACCGGGCCGCCACCGGCGGTGGGTCGCTGCCGGATATCGGGGTCTATGTCATCGGCGGCACCCGCCTGGCCACGGGGGCCGAGCCCGAGCGGATCACCCATGTGGACGCCGAATGGGAGGGCGGCTGCGACACCATCGTGCGCGCCTCGGCCCGGTTCCCGGGCTTCACGGCCCACTGGCTGACCGCCATGCGGATGTTGAAGCAGCAGCGGATGACGTTCCATGGCCGCACCGGCTTCATCGAGGTCGCGGCGCCGTTCAACCCGCCAGGTTTCGCCGAGGCGCGGGTGACCTGGTGGGGCAGCGACGGCATCCGGCACGACCGCCGCTGGCCCGGCGTGGATCATTATGTCCTCCAGGTCGAGGCGTTCGGCCGGGCCATCCGCGACGGCGCGCGGCTGCCCTGGACGCTGGAAGACGCCCGCGGCACGCAGAGCGTGATCGACGCGATCTACGGGGCGGCGGGCGGACGGCCCGCGGCCTAGGGCGTGCCGCGTTTCGCCAGGGTCGCGTCTTCACCGGACAGGACGAGGCAGCATCAGCACCGGACAAAGCGGTCCGACTGTCCGGTGAAACAGGGCGCATTGCAACTGATCGTCTACTGGGCCGGATGCGGGTGGGAGGCGTTGATCGCCATATCCTGGCCGCTCGCTGCGGCCGGGTCAGGTCAAGATCAGGATCTTCGAGATGATCAGCATGGCCGGGGCCAGCGGCACCGGCGCCAGCAGGATCAGCAGACCGTCCCGCATCAGCAGGCCCAAGGCCATCAGCATGACCGTCGCGCCCAGCAGGGTGGCCGACATGGGCACCAGTTCCAGGAACGGCATGGCCAAGCCGCAGGCCGCGCAGGCCAGCGCCACCGACCAGGACAAGGGCGGCAGCGTCAGCAACGACAGCCGCCGCCGGGTGCGGCGATCCACCCAGGCCGCCGCCGGGCGCAGGCGGCCCATGCCATCGGCCACGCGCCGGACGGGCAGCGGGCGTCGGGCCAGCCACCTGGGCAGCCACAGGCTGCTGCGGCCGACGGCCAGTTGCAGAGAGGCCAGGGCGATCAGCACGCCGCACAATGTTGGCATCAGGGGGATGATGCTGATCGGGCTGACGGCGATCAGCGCCGGCAGCAGCACCAGCGGCAACAGGCCCGCCCGTCCAGACGCCGACGCCAAGTCGCCCACCGAGACGTCGCCCGTCTGGCAGAGGTCCAGCACGTCGTCGATGATCGACGTCAGGCCTTTCCCTGACGGGACACCGGCTTGCAGCGCCGGATCCGGCATCATTTGGTCGATGTCTTGGCGCATGCGATCCGTCCGACTTCTCGGATGCAATGTAAGGCATCTCCGCGCAGATACCCGCATGCCGAAATAAAAAGGGCGCGAGAGGTGTCCCTCTCGCGCCCTTTTGTCGGAGTTCGACCGCCGGATCAGTCTTTGGCGTCCTTGTCGGACTCGTTGATAACTTCGGTTTCCGGCGTCTCGTCTTCATCGTCCTCGTCGCTTTGCGACGCCAGGCCCGCGGGGGCCTGCATGTTGGCCAGAACGAAGTCCCGGTCGATGGTCGGACGCGCGCCCTCGGGCAGGGTCACCGACGAAATCGTGACGGTGTCGCCGATTTCCATGCCCGAGCAATCGACCACGATGCTTTCGGGGATTTCGCCCGCCGTCACCCGCAGCTCGACCTCGGGGCGCACCGTCGTCAGCACGCCGCCCTTGCGCGAGCCGGGGGCATCGTCGACGCCCGTGAACTCCACCGGGATGAACAGGTTCACCCGCGATGTCCGGCGCAGGCGCATCAGATCCAGGTGGGTGGGCAGGTCCTTGACCACATCGCGCTGAACGTCGCGGCAGATGACGCGCACGTCTTCCTGGCCTTCGACCTTCAGGTTCCACAGCTTGGCCCGGAACCGGCCGGCCCTCAGCTTCGTCAGAAGTTCGTTGAAGGGAATCTCGATCGGCAGCGGATCGGCGCCGCCCCCATAGACGACGCCGGGAACCATCCCGTTGCGGCGTGCTTGACGAGCGGCCCCCTTGCCTGTCCCCGTCCGGGCGTGGGCGACGAGATCTGGAATCTCTCCGGCCATGTGTATCTCCAATATATCCGTGGGGCGGCCTCCAAGGGTGTCCGCCCATGCGTCTCGAAGGCCGCGACTTAGACGCGGCGCCCCGGCGTGGCAACCCGGAAATTCGACGCCCCCGCGGGACCCTTCGGGACCGGGCCGCAGTTTGGTCAAAAAACTTCGCAGGAATCGAACACGGTGTGTGATTGTAAAAACATCGTGGCGCCGACACCCTTGCCGGCAGGACAGCGCGATGCCGATTTCAGGCCGACTGTGACCGGAGATGTGGGACCATGACCAGTGAAACGACCTTAGACGCCTTGTTCGCGGGGCGTGTCCGCGAATTGTGGCCGGGCAAGCCCCCGTCGGCCATCGCCAAGGATCCGGTGCGCGCCGCCCGCGTCGAGGTGACCGGCCTGTTGGGCGACGCCCAGGCCGATCTGCGCGTCCATGGCGGCCCGGCAAAGGCGATCCATGTCTATCCCGCCCGGCATTATGCCTGGTGGATCTCGGAGCTGGGCTCGAACCCGCGCTTCGTCCCGGGCGGATTCGGCGAAAACATATCGCTCGGGGATTGGGACGAGCATGGGGTCTGCATCGGCGATATCTGGCGGGTGGGAAGCGCCGTGGTGCAGGTCAGCCAAGGGCGGCAGCCCTGCTGGAAGCTGGCCGCCCATGTGGGCGAGGATCGGATGGCGGAACTGGTCCGCTCGACCCTGCGGACCGGCTGGTATCTGCGGGTCCTGGACGAGGGCGAGATCGGGGTCGGAGACACGATCGTCCGGGTCGAACGTCTTCATCCGGAGGTGACCGTGGCCCGCGTGGCCAAGGCCGTGTTCGACAAGAAGACGGCGGCGGAGGAATGCGCCACCCTGGCACGGGTGCCCGAACTGGACGATGCCTGGGCGGCGATCCTTGGCCGCCGCGCCGCGATGGCCTGAGGCGTATCCGAAGACGCTGCTTCAAGGTTGGCTCTGCGCCAGGCAGACATCGGCCATCCGCGTGCAAGCTGTCGCCCTGCGACGCGATCGTGACGGGCCCCTTCCATCACCGGTCCGAAAATACGCGGATCCCAAGTATCCCGCTGTCCCGACCCGCGGCGACAGGGCCGATCATCCGCCCCGAGCGGACAGCGGTCCCCGGAGGGCAGGCCGGTCCGACGCCGATCTGGACGTCCGCTCCGAACCCCAGAGCGTGTCGCGTCTGACCGGAACCACCCACTGACCGGACAGGCCGAAGCCGCGTCTGCTTTGCACAACGTGGTCAGATTGTCCGGTGAACGCGCCGATGACCTCGATCGACCTCGACACGCTCGGGATGACTGGTCTTGTCCCCGGTGCCGAAACGGCCCCCGGGTCTCCCAGTCTTCATATCGCCGGCATCGGCGGCTGGGCGCGGTGCCGACAATCCCGCCCCAGCCCGCCTTGGGGTCCAGGCACATGCCAGGGCCAATCCCGCCCCTTGTCGCGGGACCCTCTCTGGGGACATACCGGATCAGGCCTCAACGAGAGACGGCATGACCGACGATCCCACGACCCTGGTATCGACCGACTGGCTGGCCGCCCGGCTGACGGCGCCGGACCTGCGGATCATCGACGCGTCTTGGTACTTGCCCGACATGCACCGCGACCCGCTGGAGGAATACGGCCAGCGCCACATCCCAGGCGCCCGCTTCCTGCCCCTGGATGAGATCAGCGACGCCCGCTCCGTCCTGCCCCACATGGCGCCCCCGGTGGAAAAGTTCATGTCCCGCATGCGCCGCATGGGCGTGGGCGACGGGCACACCATCGTGCTCTATGACGGCGCCGGCCTGTTCTCGGCCGCCCGTGTCTGGTGGCTGATGCGCCTGTTCGGTCAGAAAGCGGCGGTGCTGGACGGCGGCCTGCCCAAATGGCTGGCCGAAAACTACCCCGTCACGTCGGACCTGCCGCAGATCCGCGACCGCCACATGACCGTCACCCGCCACCCCGAGCTGATGCGCGACGTCACCGACGTGGCCCAGGCCGCCAAGCTGGGCCACGCCCAGATCGTCGATGCGCGCGGCGCGCCCCGCTTCCGCGGCGACGAGCCCGAGCCGCGCGCCGGCCTGCGCGCGGGCCACATCCCGGGGGCGCGCAACGTGCCCTACAAGACCGTCTTCAACGCCGACGGCACGATGAAACGCGGCATTCACCTGCGGGCGGCCTTCGAAGAGGCGGGCGTCGACCTGACCCGTCCGATCATCACGTCCTGCGGCTCGGGCGTCACGGCGGCCATTCTCAACCTTGGCCTGACGATCCTGGGCCACGACGACCATTCGCTCTATGATGGGTCCTGGGCGGAATGGGGCATGTATCCCGACCTGAAGATCGAAACCGGAGACGCGTGATGCTGGAAACCCTGCAACCCCAAGCCCCCGACAAGATCCTGGCCCTGATGGCCGCCTTTAAGGAAGACCCCCGCGACGGCAAGATCGACCTGGGCGTCGGCGTCTACAAGGACGCCTCCGGCAACACCCCCGTCATGCGCGCCGTCAAGGCCGCCGAGCAGCGCCTCGTCGACAGCCAAACCACCAAGGTCTATACCGGCCTCGCCGGCGATCCCGCCTATGGCACCGCCCTCTCGGACTTGATCCTGGCCGATGCCAAGCCGACTGACCGTCTGGCCATGGTCGCCACGCCCGGCGGCACCGGGGCGATCCGCCAGGGCCTGGAACTCATGCGCATGGCCTCGCCCGACGCCACCCTCTGGCTGTCGGCCCCCACCTGGCCCAACCATCCCGCCATCGCCAAATATCTGGGCGTCCCCCTGGCCGAATACCGCTACTTCGACGCCGCCACCGGGACCGTCGACGTCGACGGCATGATGGCCGATCTGGCCAGTGCCAAGCCCGGCGACGTGGTCATGCTGCATGGCTGCTGCCACAACCCCACCGGCGCCAACCTGACGCTGGACCACTGGCACGCCGTGGCGGAGCTTTGCACCGCCAAGGGCCTGATCCCCTTCGTCGACATCGCCTATCAGGGCTTCGGCGACGGCCTGGACGCCGATGCCGCCGGTGTCCGCGCCCTGGTCTCGACGGTCCCCGAGGCCCTGATCGGCGCCTCCTGCTCCAAGAATTTCGGCATCTACCGCGAGCGGACGGGCCTTCTGATGGCCATCGCGGCCTCGCCCGAGCAGCTCAAGATCACCCAAGGCGCCATGGCGACCCTGAACCGCATGAACTTCTCCTTCCCGCCCGACCACGGCGCCCGCTGCGTGCAGATGATCCTGGAAGACGCGGATCTGCGCGCAGATTGGATGGCGGAACTGGAAGACGTCCGCACCGGCATGCTGACCTTGCGCGAACACCTCGCCGCCGCCCTCCGCCAACGCACCAATTCCGACCGCTTCGATTTCCTGGCCCAGCACCGCGGCATGTTCTCGCTGCTGGGCGCGACGCCCGATCAGGTCGAGACCATGCGCCGCGACCACGCCATCTACATGGTCGGCGACTCGCGCATGAACATCGCGGGGCTGAACGAGGCGACGGTGCCGAAACTGGCGGACGCGATCGTGGCGGCGGGTGTGTGACGGGGGCAGTCGGCCCCCGCATCCCATGGGTCCGACACCGACCCGAATACAACTTCGGCTCGAAGGCATACGCGACACGGTTCCGACCGGCGGCCCGTCACATGACAGACACGTCGGGCCCGGCCGTCCGATCCAGCTTGATGGCCAGCTAAAGCAATTCCGCCGACTTCTGCTGGATCACCAGATTTTTCGCCGACAGCGTGTTGCCGGTCCACCTTCTCAGGCGCCGCTTGATCATTCGTTTCGCTGCTTGGCGCAGTCTCGGCTCCGGCGGTCGGCCCAATTGTCGCGTCAGCCGCAGAATTTCCGCGGACTTCCACTCGATGATGAGGTCCTTCGCCGCAAGAAGCCCGATCTCCAGCTTGCCCTCAAGCGCGTGAAAGCCGCTGTCGACCATCGCCCGGGTGTCCGCCTGGATCGACGGATCCGTGGCCAGGTCCCGGTCCTCCGCAAGGACCCCCTGGCAGAATACCTTCATGACGTCATGGGCTTATCGGATTTGTCCCGTACTCGATATTCTTCGAAGCTGGCCTGATCGACGCCGCCGATCGCGAACATCGACTCCTCGATCTCCGAATGCATCTGGGACGGATCGTCCTTTCCCCGCCCGGGTCAGTCCGTCAGGCCTGGCGGCCGGTCCATGACGAAGACGCAGAACCTGTTGCCGTCCGGATCGCGAAAGGACCCGGCGAAGAATTGACCGGCCGCATGGCAGGGCGGCCCATCATCCTCGGCGCCCAGTGCCAGGGCCGCGCGGTGCAGATCGGCCACCTGGTCGCGGTCCTTCGGCGGCGGCGCGTGACGCCTGTCGCCGCGCCGGGGCGGACGCCCGGCCGCGATGCCGGCCCGGTTCGCGCGAACCGGCCCACCCTCCGCGCCGGTAGGCCAGAACCGGATCGGCGGCCGCCCCCATACGGACGGACGACCATACGGCTGCCCGAGCGTAGATCATGGCCCGATGCCTCGCCCGCGAGGCGCGCACCCGCATCACCGACGAGGTCTCCGCGATGCCCCTGACACACGATATCCTTGCGCCCCCGCGCGCGGCCGGCGCCGACGGATCACTGCTGCGGCAGCGGTCAAGCGTCTGGCTCCATGGCGCTGGCCTGTCCGGCGCCACCTGGGCCGGCATGACGGCCGACCTTCCGCTGGCCCGGTGTCCCGACCTGTTGGGGCAGGGATCGACGGCGCTGCTCGATCCCCCGCGGGTCGAGGCGGTCGCCGACGCCCTGCAACCCGATCTGCCCCCGGACGCGATCCTGATCGGCCATTCGCTCGGCGGGATGGTCGCGCTGGAACTGGCCGCACGGCCCGCCTGCGGCATCGCGGCGCTGGTCCTGGTCGAATCGGTCCCGACACTCCGGGACACCATCTCCGGGCGGGTCTCCACCGCGCTGGCCACCCCAATGATCCGGGCGCTGGGCCCCAGGGGCCTCGCCTGGCTGTCCGGCTTGGGCCAGAGCCCCGAAACCCGCGCCCATCTGAAGGCCGAGCTGTCCCGCCAATCGACCGCAAGCCTTCTGGCCGCGCTCGAGGCCGCGGGCGATTATGACGGCCGGCCCGCCTTGTCGCGCGTGACTGTGCCCACGCTGGTGGTTGTCGGGCGCGCCAACCGGTCCACCCATGACGGCGCCCGCGACGCGGCCGGGGCCATTCCCGGCGCGGAATTCGTGATGCTCGCGGGGGGTCACATGCTGCAGACCGACAATCCGGCCGAGCTTCGGCGAACGATCGACGCCTTTCTGGCCGCCCGCCTCGGCCGCTCCGGCGGCTGTAGATGATCCGCGGGGCACGCGCCGCAGGCGCCGCCCTGGGGCGGCGGTTGGCGATGCCCGCGCGGCGGAGATCGGAGGGCCGCCGGCCCTCTGCGCTCTGGACTTGCCCACCCGCCGTCGGGCCCGGCCGCGCCTACCGGCCCGGCCGCAGGGCGGCAAGCGCGTCCAGGTCGGCAGCCTCGATCGCCGGGATCGCCGCTGCGATGCGTTCGGCGGGCCAATCCCACCACGCCAGCGCCAGCAGCCGCGCCACGTCGTCTGGCTCGAACCGCATCCGGATCACCGTCGCCGGGTTGCCGCCGACGATCGCGTAATCCGGCGCCCGGCCGCGCAGGACGGACCCGGCCGCCACGATCACCCCGTGTCCCAGCTCGGCCCCCGGCAGCAGCATCGCCTCGCGCCCGATCCAGCAATCGTTGCCCACCACCGTGTCCCGCCCCCGGGGAAGGGTGGCGCGATACCCGCCCAGCCGGTCCGGGTCGAACACCGCGAAGGGATAGGTCGAAACGCCCGTCATCGGATGGTTGGCCGTGGCGGTGACGAACTGCGCGCCCTGGGCGATCTGGCAGAACTTGCCGATCCTCAGCCGCTCGGGCGCGCCGTGGAAGAGATATGGGGCCAGCATCTCCGCGTAGTCTTCGGGACAGCGGCGGTCATGGTAATAGGTCCAATCCCCGACCTCGATATTCGGATGGTCGATCACCTCGCTCAGGAACACGGTTCCCGGATCTTCCGTGCCGTCGGGAAAGACCAGCGGATTGCGCCGGCGCGGGTCGGGAAGGGGGGCGATGTTCGATGGTCCGTCGGGATGCATGATCTCTGCCTCTTCGTCCCGTATGGGCGGATCCGGGGGATGCGCGGCGGTCACGCGGTCCGCCCCCGGTCGACCCCTTGGGCGGCCGCCGCGACCTCCGGGGGACGTGCCGCGATGTCACTTGCCCTGCCGGCCACCCTCTCGTCGCGCAGGGCCGACGGCGTCTTGCCCATATGCCGCTTGAAGGCCTTGTAGAACGACGATTTCGAATTGAAGCCTACCTCGTAGGCGATCGCCAGGATCGTCTCGTCCGTGGTCCGGATCCGCTGGGCCGCGTCTTCGATGCGCCAGCGGTTCACATAGTCGAAGAAGTTGGCGCCCAGTGTCTCGTTCAGGGTTTGCGACAAGTGGTTCGACGTCACGCCGATATGGGTCGACAGATCCCAAAGCGACAGGTTCGGGTCGCGGTAGACCCGGTCGTTGCGCATCGCCGCCCCGACCTTGCGCGCCAGCCGCTGCGCCCGCTCCTCCGACAGGGCGGAGCGTTCGTATTTGTGGCGGCCCGCCGCCGATGGCTCGGCCGCCGCCGGGTCCAGCCCCGGCTTCTGGCGCAATCCCCACAGGGCCAGCACCCAGAAGATCGCGACGCTGGCGAAGATATCGACCAAGGGCGCCTCCAGCAGGCCCCGCGGCAGCAGGCGCAGACCCATCAGCTGCGACACCACTGCGGCCACGTTGAACACGACGAAGCCGGTCGCGACGGCCACGATCCACCACAGCCAGCGCAATTCCCGGCTTTCGGTGCTGGAAAACAGCGCCTTCAGGCGCGTCGTGTAACGGCGCAGCAGCCGCACGACCAGCGCCAGGTACAGGCAGATCTGAGCATGGAACAGGACCGCGACCGTCAGACCTCCGGCCGTCAGGATCGGGACCAGGGCATGGTCGATGGGTTGGCCGGCCTCCAGGGCCACCAGGACGGCATCGGGCGTGGCCAGGAACAGGACCGTCACGCACAGCCCCAGCAGCGGGGGCGCCATGTGCAGGGCCTTATGGGACACGTCGCGGGCCCGGCCTTCGGTCGTCAGGGCGCGGACATAGAGCCAGAACAGCGGGGCCAGCATCAATGCGGGCATCAGGTTCAGCGGCCAGATCAGACGGGCGGCGGCGTCGGCCCCTTGGCTGGCGGCGATCCGGCCGATCAGCATGGGCGCCTCGGTGGCCGCCTCGGCCAGGAAGAACAACGCCAGCGGACCGTAGACATGTCGGTGCGACGGCCGCAGCAGCAACAGATTGGCGCTGAAGATCGAGAGGCCGACCAGCAGGCTGCCGCCGGCAAAGTAGAGAATGTCTTCCTGGGTCATCGCGGCATCTCCGGCGAACTGGCCTCCTTGCGGCTCTGCGCTAGGGGCCGGGCGGCGGCGGTCGAGCGGTTCGTCCCTGCAGGCGCGCACCCATCGGTGCCGAAAGGCGGTCACCGGACCGAGTTCAGGTCAGTTCTCGCTAACCCATTGCTGGCCAGGGTGGCGCGAAAGCGCTGGCGCAGTCTGTCCAAATTGGGAAACGGATCCAGGAAAACATCCCCAACTTGTACATTCTCGCCGAATACGGGATCGCGGCGCCCCCCGGGGCCCC
>JBCCCB010000043.1:0-17697 GCA_039033775.1 Pseudomonadota bacterium
CAACTCGTCGGGCGGGCGTCCGGATCGGACGAGATCGACCATCTGGCGCCGGAATGCCGGCGAATAGCCAGAGCGGTCGCGGGTCATCAGAAACACCTCCGGCCAAACTCTCAGTGCGTCCGTCAAACAGGGTCAAATCCAAGCACACGAAAATCGTCACGCGACGGCACGACTGAGCGCGCATTGCGACCAAAGGTCAGACAGGGCTGCGGCGAGGTGTTCGATGTCGGAGGCTGAATGCTGCGGCGAGGGCGTGATGCGCAGACGCTCGGTGCCTTTGGGAACCGTCGGATAATTGATGGGCTGCACGTAGATCCCGTAGTGATCCAGCAATGTGTCGCTGAGGAATTTCGCCTTGAACGGGTCGCCCACAATGACCGGGACGATGTGGCTCGGGTTGTCGAGATGGGGTATCCGCAAAGCATCCAGGCGCGCCCGCAAGGCCGCGACATTGGCCCGCTGACGACGGCGCTCCAGATCGCTCTGCCGCAGGTGCCGCACGGAGGTTAGCGCGCCGGCGGCCAAGGCAGGCGGCAGCGCCGTGGTGAAGATGAAACCGCTGGCGAAGGACCGGATGAAATCGCACAGGACGGCGGAGCCCGCCACATAGCCGCCCATCACGCCGAACGCCTTGCCCAGTGTGCCTTCGATCAGAGAGACCCGGTGGGCCATGCCGTCCCGCTCGGCGATGCCGCCGCCATGGGGGCCGTAGAGGCCGACGGCGTGGACCTCATCGAGATAGGTCATGGCGCCATGGGCGTCGGCGACATCCAGGATCTCGGCGATAGGCGCGATGTCGCCATCCATCGAATAGACCGATTCAAAGGCGACGATCTTCGCGCAACCCGCAGGCAAGGTCGCCAGCTTGCGGTTCAAGTCTTCGGGGTCGTTGTGCGTCCAGATCACCTTCTGGGCGCGCGAATGGCGGATGCCCTCGATCATGCTGGCATGGTTCATGGAATCCGACAGGATGGTGCAGTTCGGCAAGCGCGCGCCCAGCGTGCTGAGGCTGGCCCAATTCGACACATATCCGGAAGTGAAGAGTAGCGCCGCTTCCTTGCCGTGTAGATCGGCCAATTCGGCCTCAAGCGCCACATGCTGGACCGACGTGCCGGAAATGTTGCGCGTGCCCCCTGCCCCGGCGCCATCCTGCAAGGCTGCCTCGGCGACGGCTTGCCGCACGGCTGCCGACTTGCCCATGCCGAGATAGTCGTTGGAACACCAGACCGTCACGGGCCGCGACCCGGCCGATGAATGCATCAGCGCACCCGGGGCCTTGGCGGCATCGCGCTCCAATTCCGCGAAGACGCGGTAGTTTCCCTCTGCGCGAAGGCCGTCGAGTTGGTCAGCGAAAAAGCCGTCATAGTCCATGGGGTCGCTCCTGCGGTTTTCTCGATGAAATAAGGGGCGTCCGGGGCATGCCTTGACCTTGGTTAAGTCCCGCCCTCGGCTTCATCGATCAACCTGCGAGTCCAGCGGGCGAAGGCCCAGGCCGCGGGGATGCCCAGCGGGACCGACCATTTCAGTGCGGTCATGGGGCTGAGCGGGTCCAGGCCAATCACCGGCAACACCAGGCAAGCCAGGAACAGGTTGATGGCCACCGCGCCCGCGGCAAAGGGATAAAGCAGTAGCGCCAGCTTCCAGACCGGCCAGGGCATCGCGCCGCTCATACCGGCTCCAGCGCGGCGAGTTCGGTGATGCAGGTCGCGGCCAGGGAAGGTGTTTCCGGCCAGATGCCGACGGGGTCGAGAACCGGGCCGGTGAAGGCGGCGGCCTCCAGTTCCTCTGGCAAGTCGCCCGCGACATGACCGGCGCGGGCAGCAAAGAATGGCAACACGATGGCGGGCCCGTCCACCTTGGCTGCATCGCGGATGGCGGGGGTTTCGTCGACGTAGCAGGGGCGGACGGATTTGAATGCCACATGATGCCCGAGTGCGTGGGCCGCGGCCTCCGTCGCCAAACGCGGCCGGTCGCTGGAGGGCGAGCCATGGGCCGCCAGGATCAACGTCGTCTCGGCGGCCCGCCAGCTGTGACGTTCCAGGCAGGACAGAAGCCTATTCCGCAGCAACCGCCCCATCCCCGGCATTCGACCCAGGGGTGGCGTCATTTGCCATTCCTTCAGCCCCGCGGCGCGCAACCGGTTGGGCAAGTGGGTCCCCACGAACCAGCCGTCGGACATGAACCAAGGGCAGATGATCGGGCGCTCCGGGCTCTGCACCGCCCGGTCCAGCGCGCCCTCAGCGGCCAGCGTCGCGCCGCGGATGTCCGCGTCCGGCAGAAAAGCGTTCAAGCGATGGGCCAAGTCTCGCACCGCGATCTCCTGGCTGACCGGATGCGAGGGCGCGCCATGGCTGACAACCAAGATCGGACGATCAATGGCTGGTGCCATCGGAGAACGTAATCTTGTTGAACACATTGTACTTCCCCGACGGCTTGCTCATGGGGAGGCGGGTGACTTCTTCCAGCGTTTCGGCGTTGTAGACGATAACCGCGCCGTCCTCTTCCCACAGGCTGACCAGCGCATGCCGGCCCTCGCGGTCGAACTCCACATGGGCCGCCGTCTGCCCCGGCGCGGGGCGGAGGGTTTGCACGATCTCAAGGGTGTCCTTGTCGATCACGTGCATCACGTCGCGGTTGGGACCGAAGAAGACGTCGGCCCAGAGGTAGCGAGAGTTCTCGTGGCTGCGCAGAAAGAATCCCGGCCCCATCGTGTCGATCTGGGCCACGACGTCCCAGCTTTCGACGTCGATCACCGACAGCTTGGCCTCGCGCAGATGCGGCGTCGCCATGACGCGGCGGCCTTGGTAGTTCCACGAGATGCCCGAGCCCAGATGCGGCAGGCCCGACAGGGGCAGGGCATGGGTTTCGCGGCCCACGTTCAAGTTCACGACGACGCCACGGTCGCTGTCGCGCGCAGCGCCGATCAGGAAGCGGTAATCGGGGGTGAAGAAGAAATCGTCCAGCGGCTCGGTGACCTCGATCCGGCGGCGGGCGAACAGGCCCTCGGACGATGCGATCCCCTCGACCATCCCTTTCTCGCGGCTATGGACGAAGCCCTCGTAGACGGGATCGGCGTTGGGGTCAGTGGCGATTTCCCAGATCTCGGGAATGTCCTTGAGCGCCAGGATGAAGCTATGACGCTGCGGCGCCTGGTAAACGGCGGAGACGCGGGACGTCTCGCCATGCTTGCCCACCACATCGAAGATCTTCTCGACTGAAAGGTCGGCGGTGGACAAGATCGTCAGGCTGTGGGGCAGGTAATTGGCGACGGCCAGGTGCTTGCCGTCCTTCGAGATCGCGATGTTGCGCGCGTTCACCCCGGCGCGCAGGCGCCCGACTTCTTGCATGGCCCAGAGGTCGATCTTCTGGACCCAGCCATCGCGGGACATGACGAAGACGAACCGGCCATCGGGACTGAATTTCGGGCCGCCATGGACCGCCAAGGGCGTGGGCAGGCGGGCGAGCACCTCGAACCGGTCGCCATCGACGATGCTGATGTGATGGTCGCCGGTTTCAACCACCACGAAAAGGTTGAGCGGATCGGCCCCGTGCTGCGGCGCGTCGGGGGGCACGTAGTCGGGGTTCACCTCCAATGTCTCGGCAATACGAGCGGCGTCCCAGACGGGGATGTCCGGCAAGGGCGCATGCAGGAAAGCAGCCAGTTCGGCGATCTCGTCCGCCGCAATCTGGTCCGCAAAGCCCGGCATCTGCGTGCTGACCCGCCCTTGGCCGATCACGGCCTCCAGCGCCTCGCCCTTCAGGTGACGCAGGCTTTCGGGGATCAGCGCGGGACCAAGGCTGCCCAGCCGGTCGTCGCCATGGCAGACGGCGCAATGGGTGGCGTAGGTCACGGCTGGGTCCGCCAAAGCCGCGACGGGCAATAACACCAGCAGGCTAGCTGAAAAGATGCGCCGGATCATGTCGCCTCCCAGTGAACTTGCGGAGTTGGACGCGGGGCCCAACGCCTGCCACCCCGATCTCGGCATCGGTCAGGTAACAGGCCGGATCCTCCTCCCACGGGTCGCCGGTCAATTGCAGGGCGCGGATCCGGGTGTTGCCGCCGCACACAGCTTGATGCGCACAAGCCCCGCAGCGCCCTTTCAGCGGGCGCGGCCGGGTGCGCAGCAGCGCCAGCATCGCGTCGGAGCCGGTCCAAAGCTCGCTGAACCTGACCTCTTTGACGCTGCCGATGGTGTAGTCGGACCAATAGGTGTCGGGATGGACCTTGCCGGTCGGGTCGATATTGGCGACGCCCACGCCGGACGAATTGCCGCCCCAGGCCTCCAGATGCTGGGTCAGGTGGTCGATCTTCTCGTCGGGAAACCGCTCCGCCGCCCAGTTCAGGAAGCGAACCGCGTCGGCATCATTGTTGCCGGTGACGACCTCGAAATGGCGCCCCGCCTGCAACGCGGTCCAAGCGCGGTCGATCAACAGATCGACGCAGCGCCGGGCCCGGGCATGGCCAGCATCCTCGCCCCGGTTCTTGTTGCCGCGCCCGGCATAGACCAGATGGGACATGTAGAACTTGTCGATCCCTTCCGCCTCGCAGAGGTCCAGGATGGCGGGCAGTTGCTCGGCATTGTCCTCGGTGGGCGTGAAGCGCAGACCGACCCTGATGCCGTGGGCCTTGCAAAGACGCGCCCCAGTCAGCGCCTCGTCGAAGGCCCCCACCTGCCCACGGAACCAATCGTTGGTGGCGCCGACACCGTCGATGCTGATGCCCACGTAGTTGAAGCCGATCTCGGCGATCTGCTTCACGACGACCTCGTCGATCCGCGTGCCGTTCGTGGAGAGCGCCAGATAGCGAACTTTCTTGCGGGCATAGCGCGCCAGATCGAAGAGGTCGGGGCGCGACAAAGGTTCCCCACCCGACAAGATCAGCGCCGGGATTTTGAACGCGGCCAAATCGTCGATCACACCGCGTGCCTGGCCCGTCGACAGCTCCCCCGGAAAGACATTGTCGGACGAGGTCGTATAGCAATGGCGACACTTCAAGTTGCAGCGGCGGGTCAGGTTCCAGATGACCACTGGCCGCACGGGGCCGCGCCGCTTGCGGGGCGGCGTGGGGGCAATCAACTGCTCCATATATTGGGTCAGGCGAAACATTAGGCGACCCCTTTCTTGGCGAGGCGCAAGCCCGTTTTCTTGAGGATGCGCGTGGAATAGAGCACGTCCGAGGCGCGGACCGCGTCGCCCAGGAGGCCCTTGAGCCTTGCGCGCTTCGCCTCGACCTCCTCCCGGTCGGCGCCGTGTAACATGGCGAACAGGTTGTAGGGCCAGAGCGGGCGATGACGCGGGCGCAGGTAGCAATGGGTGACGTCGTCCATGGCGCCGACCAGGGCGCCCAATTCCTCGGCTTGGTCGTCGTCGATGTCCCAGACGGTCATGCCGTTGGCGACCATGCCCAGCTTGTAATGGTTGGGCGCGACGCCGATACGCCGGATGATCCCCTGCCCCATCAAGGCCTCTAGCCGCGCCTGCACGTGGGCGGCATCCGTGCCAAGTTGGCTCGCGATCACGGCATAAGGCTCCGGCACCAGCGGCAGCCCGGCTTGGCAGATTTCGATCAGCGCGCGGTCCCCAGGCGAAAGGCTCATGCCGCCACCCGGAAGCCGACGAAGAACTCTTTGAGCTTGGGGAATTGGTAGACGGGCAGACCGGTGGCGTCTTCGATGCGGCTTGCCGTCTCGCCGATCTCGTCGGGCGTCTCAGTGGCCAGGACGAACCACATGTTCAGCCGGTGGTCGCGGGCGTAGTTATGCGCGACCTCATCGAAGTCGTTCACGATATCGGCCATCGTGTCTAACTGGGCCTCGGGGATTTCCATGGCGCACAAGCAGAACGCCCCGCCCATCGCCGCGGCATCCAGGAACGGGCCAAAGCGCGTGATTATGCCGGCCGCTTTCAGCGCAGCCAGCCGCGCGATCAGTTCGGCCTCGCTCAATCCCAGCCGTGCCCCGGCCTCGGCAAAGGGCCGAGACGACAGCGGGAACCCGGATTGCAGCGCGTTGATGATCCGGCGGTCGGTGTCGTCAATCTCCATGTCTCTCTCCCGAAGAAACGTCGATCAAAGCGCCCTGCTGGCGAAAGCAGCGGGTGCTGAATAGGATCCGGTACGCGTAAGGGACCAACCCGGCCGCCACGCGGGCCTGGCTGAGCACGTCCAGCGTCTCGGCCCGGCTACGGCCGTGGATCATGCAATAGAGCGTATAGGGCCAGACATCCGGCACGGGCCGGCGCTCATAACAAAGCGTGACGCCCTGGACCTGGGTCAGCGCGGTGCCGCAGGTCTCGATCTCCTCGGGCGGAACCACGAAGACGCACATCGCATTGGCCCGCCATCCGAGAGCCCGATGCCGCACGATCAGCCCGATCCGCGAGACGATGCCCGCCTCGGCAAGTTCCCTGACGCGGCTGATGATGACAGCTTCGCTCTGCCCCAGCCGGTCGGCCAATTCGGCAAAGGGACAGGCCGTGGGCGACATGCCTTCGGACAGGGCCTGCATGATCGCCCGGTCGCCGTCTTGGATCTCGATCTGGTCCGGCCGGTTGCGCGGCGTTGGCAGCGCGTTGGATCCATCCAATGCGAAGCCGAGATCCACGTTGAAGGGGCGCTTTAGACGCAGATCCAGCACTCGTAGTCCCGTCTGCCGGGTGATCTGCGCCAGGATGTCGTTCACGAACGCGCGGGTCGGGCCGGTTGCCACGAACCAAATGTTCCATTCGTTTTCGCGCTGGTAGGAGTGGTTGACCCCCTCCTGCGCGTTGATGATCTCCGCGACCTGTTCGATCCGCCCTTCGGGCGCCGCGACCGCCGCCAACGTGCTGGCGGCCAGGGTGTTGGGGCGGCAGGTTGCCCCGACGCGCGTGATTGCGCCGGTCTCGATCAGACCCTTGAGGCGTTCGACCACGCGATCCTCGGTCGTCTCCAACCTTTCGGCGATCACCTGGAAGGGGCGCGGAACCAGCGGCAGCGCCCGCTGCCAATCGTTCATCAGTCGCCAATCCAGCGCGTCCAGCGTCATATCCCCTCCTCACAGCCCAATGCGATGGGCCCGGGCGGTGAAGAAAATCCCCGACGGCGTTTCCGCCGGGATCTCGCCCAGTTTCTCGAAGGTTCGGGTGTCGTAGATGTCGATCCGGTTGGCATCGCGAACCGAAACCCAGACCCGGTGGCCGCGGGCCGTGAACTCCATATGCAGCACGGCGGGACCGGGCGTGAGCGTGTGGACCACTTTGCCCGAGCTTGTGTCGATCACCTCGATCGTATCGTTGTTGGGATGGGCATAATTCACCCAGACATGCCGCCCGTCGGGGCGTGCCACGGCGAAGACCGGTTGGCCATGGGTTTGCGTCCGCCCCAGTTCGGTCAGGTCTTGCGCGTCCAGCCACAGCACCTCGTGCCGCCCCACGGCGGGCAGCGCGAAGCGGTCGCCCGCCAGCGCCCAGCCCTCCAAATGGGGCATCTTGTAGACCGGCAGCGGCTCCTCGCCCCGGCCATAGCCGGGCAGGATGCGCCGCACATCCGGCGCATCGGACCACAGATCCAGCGTGCTGAGCCCATCCTCGCCGAACAGCCCGACGATGTAGCGTCGTCCATCGCCCGTGATCAGCGCGTCATAGGGGTTGGCGCCCATGCCCGCGATCTTGGTCAGCGCGGGCACATCGCCGGACATGTCCGCGATCCACGTCTCCCCGTCGTCCCAGAGCGAGAACACAAACCGCGCGCCCGGCGCATCCACCAGGCCGATTGTCTTCGAGCCGGTGGGAAAGTCCGCCACCATCTCCAGACTGTCGGCATCGAAGACCCGCACGCCGCCGGGTTCATAATTTGACACAGCGACCAAGCGGCCATTATCGGAAATCGCGCCGCCGATGGAATTGCCCGCCTGCATCACACGGCCGACGATGGATTGCGTGACCAAGTCCAGCTTGGTCAGCCCGCCATCACGACCGAAGATATAGGCGAACCGTTCGTCGGGCGAGAAGACGACGCTGGCATGGGACAGGTCCCCGAAGCCCTCCACCCGCGCGATCACATCCATCTCTGACTGGTCGATGATCAAGACCGAGCCGGTCGCCCGTTCAATCACCACGCCCAGATCGCCAGTGGCATGGACTTGGCCGTCGGCGCAGGCCGCGCTGCTGAGGCCCATCGCGACGATCAAACTGACCAGAAGCCGCTTCATTGGCGCGCCTCCAGCAGATAGGCCGCAATCCAGGCGGCCTCCGCCTCGGTCAGAAGCGGGCGCCAGGGCGGCATGGCGGTGCCGGGAATGCCGTCGAGAATGATGTCTTGCAGTCCCTCGACCGTGTGCCCTGCCAACGCTTCCGGCGTGATCGCGCGGCCCAGGCCACCAGTCAGCTTCAACCCATGGCACGATCCGCAATCCTGGATCACGAGATGGGCTAGCCGATCCTGGTGCGCCGGGGACAAGGTCTGCTCCGCGTTCGCGACGGCGGCCGACAGGAGGAGCGGAACCAGCTTAACCATGGAGAACCCGCCGCAGGTCCGGCGCTTGCAGGATCGTGTCGACTGCGACGTGGTCTTCCTCCAACAAGCTGACGACGCGCCCGATGATGAACAGGACCGGCCCAGGGGCCACGATGGTCGCGCGCTTGGCCTGAAGCGCGCCTAGATGCGTCACCAGCCGCGTCTCGTTGGGACGGGTGCCGTTCGTCACCACCAGCACCGGGTGATCCCAGGGCAAGCCGTTCGCGATCAACGCGCCCGCGATCTGCCGGATGTTCGCGTGGCCCATATAGACGACGAGCGTCGTGTCGGGATCGGCCAAGCCCGCCCAATCCAAGTCCAGCGACCGATTGGCCTGGCAATGCCCGGTGACGAACCGCACGCCGGTGGCCAGACCCCGATGGGTCAGCGGCACGCCGGTCGCGGCCGATACGCCCTGCGCCGCCGTGATGCCGGGCGCAACGCGAACGGGGATGCCCGCCCCGCGCAGCTCCGCCGCCTCTTCCGAGCCGCGCCCGAAGACCATCGGGTCGCCGCCTTTCAGCCGCGCCACCCGCAACCCGCTTTTGGCAAGGCGCAGCAACAGCGCATTGATCTCGGCTTGCGGGACGGGGTGGTGGTCGGGCTTCTTGCCCACGTCGATCCGCCGTGTGTCGCCAGGGATCAGGTCGAGGATCGCCTCAGAAACCAGCCGGTCATGGACCACCACGTCCGCCATTTGCAGCATCCGCAGCGCCTTGATCGTCAGAAGCTCTGGATCGCCCGGACCTGCCCCGACCAGAAAGACCTCGCCTTTGATCGCACCGTTCAACATGTCGAGTCCTTGTCTTCGGGATGCTGCCCAAGACAGGCGCGGCCGGTGGGAGCGTCGGCCGCGCCTGCGAACGGCGGGATCAGTAAACGTCGCTGCGGGTGTTGAAGACGTTGAACTTGCCCGTCGGCGTGATCAGCCGTTCGTCCTTGATGACGTGCTTCAGTTCCAGCGTGCGGTCGTCGACCACGACGATGGCGCTTTCCAACTGCGCGCTGTTCCAGACCGAAAACCAGATTTCGTTGCCAGCCTGGTTGAATTCGCCCTGCACGACGCGAGGTTGGCCTTCCGCGATCCCGGCCCATTCGCCGATGGGCAGAACGGTGAACTCCGGCTCTTCCTGGTCCAACTCATCCACTTTGAAGACTGCGACCGAAGCCGACACTTCCGCATCCGGGTTCAGGGGCGCGTCCACGTAAAGGTGGTTCGACGTCGGGTGCGACTTCACGAAAAGCGACCCGCCGCCCAAGGCATAGAGCTGCTGCACCATCTTCCAGGCATGGTCGGGGTTGCCCTCCGGATCTGTCCCGATCAACGCGACCGTCTCGTCGCCCAGATGCGACGTGGCCCAGACCGGGCCGTAGACCGGATGGTTCAGGTTCGCGCCGCGACCGGGATGCGGCGTCTCACCGTCGCTGTCCAGAATGGCCGTCAATTCGCCTTCCTGGGTGTCGATCACCGCGATCTTGCCCCGGGCATTGGCCGCCGTCAGGAAGTACCGCTTGGTGCTGTCGAAACCGCCATCGTGCAGGAAGCGTTCGGCCTCGATCTCGGTCACCTGCAAGTTTTTGATGTCCGAGTAATCGACCAACAGAATCTTGCCGGTTTCCTTGACGTTCACGATGAATTCCGGCCGAAAATGCGACGCCACGATGGCCGCCACCCGCGGCTCGGGATGGTACTCCTGGGTGTCGAAGATCATGCCGCGCGTGGACTTGATCTTCAGCGGCTCCAGCGTGTCGCCATCCATGATCACGTATTGCGGCGGCCAATAGGCCCCGGCGATGGCGTATTGGTCCTCATAACCTTCGAACTTCGAGGTCTCGACCGACCGGGCCTCGGCCCCGACCTTGATCTTGGCGACCGTCTCGGGCGTCTCCATCCAGAGGTCGATCATGTTCACCAGCGCATCGCGACCGATGACGAAGAGATATCGGCCCGAGGCGGAAATCCGGCTGATATGGACCGCATAGCCGGTGTCGATGATCGCCTTGATCTCATAGCTGGCGCCGTCGATCAGGGCGATCTGCCCAGCATCGCGCAACGTGACCGAGAACAGGTTGTCGATGTCGATATCGTTCATCTTCTCGGTGGGGCGCTGGTCCGGCGGGATGATCAGCTCCCAGCTTTGGCGCATCTCGGCCATGCCCCATTCGGGCGGCACCGCCGCGTCCAGCAGCAGGTAGCGCGCCATGGCGTCGACCTGCTCTTCGGTCATCTCGCCCGAGGTGCCCCAATTTGGCATGCCCGCGGGCGAGCCATAGGTGATGAAGTCGCGCAGATACTCGAACCCGACATCCCGGGTGATGTCCGGCGTCAGCGCCTTACCCGTCGCGCCGTTGCGCAGCACGCCATGGCAGCCGGCGCAGCGCTGGAAATACATGGTGTTCGCAGCCTGGTACTCACTTGGCGTCATGATCGGATCGCCAGGCTTGCGCCCCGGGATCTCGACCTGGAGTTGTCCAAGCGTCGTCAGGGATGGCTGATAAGCAGCGGCGGCGTCGTCCCCATGATCCGCAGGCCGCTCCTGCGCCATCGTCAGCGTGGCGGAAAGGGACAACAGGGCACCGACAGCAACGGAACGCGTTAGCGATGTAATAGACATGAAGGGGGCTCCAACTGCGAAAAGTCCGATGCCGCCAAGGCTGACGGACACGGCCCCCCCAGAGCCTTGACTTTGGTTAAGACGCCGCGCGGCAGCGCGCGGCAAGGTCCGGCCAGAGGTGAGGATGCGCATCGGAACGCTGGCGATCTTGGCTGCTGTCGCGTGCCTGTGGGGCAGCCTGTCCGCATGGGCGGAGACCCAGTTGGACGATGCGCAAGCCGCCCGACTTCTCGGGGTCGAGCCGGACGGGGTCTTGGTCCAACGGCAAGACGAACCCACGGTAGCATGGCAGGTGCTGACCGCTGGAGACCGCGCGCCCGTCGGTCGCATCGGCTCCACCTGGGACTTGCTGCGCGCCACCGGCTATTCCGGTAAACCGCTCGACATCCTGGTCGCCGTGGATGCCGGTGGCACGATCACCGGGGCCGAGTTGATCGCCCATGCCGAGCCGATCCTGACTCTGGGCATCTCGGACCAGGACATCGCCGATTACGTCAACGGTTTCGCCGGGCTGCGCATGGGCCCGGACAAGATCGAAGGGGACGCCCCCGACATCATCAGCCGCGCCACCGTCTCGACGGGGGTGATCCGCGACTCGATCCTGCATACCGCCCGCCTCCTCACGCAATCGGATCGCGGCGGGTTAGAGCGGGTCCGGTTCGAACCCGCCACCTGGGCCGCGTTGGAGCGGATGGGCGCCTTCGCCACCCGCTCCGTTACCCTGCGTGACGCCGCCACCGCCCTGCCCGACGCCATCCCCCCGATCCCCGACCAAGACGGGACGTTCCTGGAGGTTTGGGTCAGCGTCCTCGACCCTGCCACAATCGGCCAGAACCTCCTCGGCCCCTCAGGCTTCCGCCGCGCCATGGCCGCGCTGCCCGCCGACCACGATGCGATGCTGATCGCCAGCCGGGGCCTGCATTCGCACCGGGGTACCGCCTGGCGGCAGTCCGGCACGTTCGACCGGATCGCGCTGGAACAGGACGGCCAAACACACGTGCCCACCGCCGACGGCTATCAACGCCTTAACCAATTCGAAGCCGATGGCGCGCCCGAGGTCAAAGAGGCCAGCCTCTTCGCCATCCCCCGCGACCGGATCGACCTGGCGCGCCCGTTCACGGTCACCATCCTCGCCACACGCGGCGATGCCACCTTCCCCATCGCGCTGCCCTTCACGCTGGGCGATGTCTTCCTACGACCCGCCGCGCCGCCGCCTGCCCCTGCAGCCTGGCGCGCCGCGTGGCAAGCGAAGACGTGGCCCCTGGTGACGCTCGGCCTGATGCTCGGCACCCTCTCGGTCATCCTGTTCTTCCAAGACGCCTTCGTGAAACGCCCGCGCCTTTGGCTCTGGGGGCGCACGGCCTTCCTGCTGACCACTTTCGTCTGGCTGGGCTTGGTGCTGGGCGCGCAACTCTCGGTCGTCCAGGTCGTCGCCTTTCTGCATTCGCTGCTCAGCGGGTTCCGGTGGGAGGTCTTCCTGATGGAGCCGCTCATCTTCACGCTTTGGGGCTTCACCGCGCTGGGCCTGCTCTTCTGGGGGCGCGGCGTGTTCTGCGGCTGGCTTTGCCCGTTCGGCGCCCTCCAGGAATTGACGAACCAAGCCGCTCGCCGCCTCGGCATCACCCAGATCGCCGTGCCGAACGCCGTCCACGAACGGCTCTGGGTGATCAAATACACCCTGTTCCTGGCGATCCTCGGGCTGTCCTTCTACTCGATGAACCAGGCCCTGATCCTGGCCGAGGTCGAGCCCTTCAAAACCGCCATCTCGCTGCATTTCATGCGCGCCTGGCCGTTCCTTCTGTTCGTCGGCCTGATCCTGACCGCCGGGCTATTCGTGGAACGCGCCTATTGCCGCTACCTCTGTCCGCTGGGCGCGGCCCTCGCGATCCCGGCCAAGCTGAAGATCTTCGACTGGCTGCGCCGCCGCCCCCAATGCGGGCGCGAATGTCGTCTGTGCGAGCAGAACTGCACCGTCGGCGCCATCGACCCGTTGGGCCGCATCAACCCCAACGAATGCATCCTCTGCCTGCGATGCCAGATGATTTTCCACGAACCGCAGACTTGCCCGGTTCTCAAACGCCGCACCCGCGCGGCCTGACGTAAGCCCTTGAAAGGAGGACACATGTCACAAAAACTCTCGATCGGCCTGCTCGCCCTGGCCCTCGCCACCCCGGCCTTGGCCGAGGGGGATGCGGAGAACGGCGAAAAGGTGTTCCGCAAATGCCAAGCCTGCCACGCGGTCGGCGAAGGCGCGACGAACAAGGTTGGCCCGACGTTGAACGGCATCGTCGGCGCCGCGGCCGGGCAGAACGCCGATTTCCGGTATTCCGACGCGCTGCTCGCCATGGCCGCCGATGGGCTGGTTTGGGACGAGGAATCGTTGACCGCCTACCTGACAAAGCCAAGGGATTTCATGGACGGCACCAAGATGAGTTTCGCGGGCATCCGCAAGGAAGAAGAGGTCGCCGACGTCATCGCCTATCTCGCGACCTTCAACTGAGCCGTCTTGACTTTCGTTAAGGCCGCCGCGGGCGGCCTTGACCATCCTGATCCAAACGGCCCCTAGGAAACGGAGGATCGGATGCGTGACGTTCTCACGACTTCCATGGCCCGCAACATTTTCTATGGCGGGTCGATATTCTTTATACTCATCTTCGTCGGGCTATCGGTCCATTCCCACCGCTACATCGTCACCACCTCGACCGACGTGGCGGGGCTGACCGCGGAGGTCGCGCACGGCAAGCGCGTCTGGGAACACAATGCCTGCATCAATTGCCACACCATCCTGGGTGAAGGCGCCTACTTCGCCCCCGAGGTCGGCAATGTGATGGAACGCTGGGGCGTCGCCGACGACCCGGAGGCCGCCTACGAGACGCTGAAAGGTTGGATGGATGCCATGCCCACGGGCATCGAGGGGCGGCGGCAGATGCCGAACTTCAACCTGACGGATGAAGAATACCGCGCGCTCAGCGAGTTCCTTCTCTGGACCAACCGCATCAGAAATCAGGACTGGCCGCCCAACGAGGCGGGATAAGGGGACCGGATATGAAGTATCAAACGCAATCCATCGCGATGGTCTACTTCATCGCTGCTCTGGGCTTGTTCGCCATTCAGGTGCTCGGCGGTCTGCTGGCGGGCTGGATCTATGTCAGCCCGAATTTCTTGTCGGAGCTTCTGCCCTTCAACATCGTGCGGATGCTGCACACCAACTCGCTGATCGTCTGGCTGCTGCTGGGCTTCATGGGCGCGGCCTATTTCATCGTCCCCGAGGAAGCCGAGCGCGAGATCCATTCGCCCCTGCTGGCCTATCTGCAACTGGCCATCCTGGTCGTCGGCACGCTGGGCGTCGTGGTGACCTATCTGTTCAACTTGTTCGAGGGGAACTGGCTGCTGGGCAAGGAAGGGCGCGAGTTCCTGGAACAGCCGCTCTGGGTCAAGGCGGGCATCGTCGTCGCGGCGCTGATCTTCCTCTTCAACGTCACCATGACCGTTCTTCAGGGCCGCAAGACCGCCATCTCGAACGTCCTGCTGCTGGGCCTTTGGGGGCTGGCGCTGCTGTTCCTCTTTGCCTTCTACAACCCGTCCAACTTGGCCTTGGACAAGCAATATTGGTGGTATGTCGTCCATCTGTGGGTTGAAGGCACGTGGGAGCTGATCATGGCCTCGGTCCTGGCCTTCCTGATGCTCAAGCTGACGGGCGTCGACCGTGAGATCGTCGAAAAATGGCTCTACATCATCGTGGCCACCGCGCTCTTCTCGGGCATCCTGGGCACCGGCCACCACTATTACTGGATCGGCACGCCGGGCTATTGGCAGTGGATCGGCTCGATCTTCTCCAGCCTCGAAGTGGTCCCGTTCTTCGGCATGATGGCCTTCGCTTTCGTCATGGTTTGGAAGGGCCGGCGCGACCATCCCAACAAGGCCGCTCTGCTCTGGTCCCTGGGCTGCGCGACCCTCGCCTTCTTCGGCGCGGGTGTCTGGGGCTTCCTGCACACGCTGCACGGGATCAACTACTACACCCACGGCACCCAGATCACCGCCGCCCATGGGCACCTGGCGTTCTTCGGCGCCTATGTGTCGCTGAACCTGGCGATCTTCAGCTATGCGATCCCGATCCTGCGCCAGCGCGATCCCTATAACCAAGTGCTGAACATGGCGTCCTTCTGGCTGATGGCGGGCGGCATGACGTTCATGACTTTCGTGCTGACCTTCGCGGGCACGGTGCAGACCCATGCCCAGCGGGTGCAGGGCGAGTACTTCATGGACGTCCAAGACGCCATTGCGGTGTTCTACTGGATGCGTTTCGGGTCCGGTATCGCGGTGGTTATCGGCGCGTTCCTATTCATCTACGCCGTGGCCATCCCCCGGCGCGAGATCATCACGCCCGCCGACAAACAGCCGGTGGCTGCGGAATGAACGTGCAGATCCCACCAACCGAAGGACGCGCGGCAGACGCCCCCTTCTACATGGCCCAAGGGTCCGAATGCGCCCTGTTCGAAGCGGCGTTTCAGAACCAGATGCCGCTGCTGCTGAAGGGTCCGACAGGCTGTGGCAAAACCCGGTTCGTCACCCACATGGCCGCCCGGGTCGGGCGGCCGCTCTATACGGTGGCCTGTCACGACGACCTGTCGGCGGCGGATCTGATCGGACGCTACCTGCTGAAAGGCGGCGACACGGTCTGGGCCGACGGGCCGCTGACCCGCGCCGTGCGCGAAGGCGCCATCTGCTATCTCGACGAGGTGGTCGAGGCGCGCAAGGACGTCACCGTCGTGTTACACCCGCTGACCGATGACCGCCGTATCCTGCCCATCGACCGAACCGGAGAGATTCTGGAAGCCGCGCCCAGTTTCATGCTCGTGGCGTCCTATAATCCCGGCTATCAGAACATCCTGAAAACCCTGAAACCCTCGACCCGCCAGCGCTTCCTATCCGCCAGCTTCGACTTCCCGCCCCCCGATCAGGAGGTGGCGATCGTCACGCAGGAAAGCGGTCTCGACCCCGCCCGCGCCAAGAACCTGGTCCGTTTGGCGGGGAAGTTCCGCGCCCTCAAGGGTCAGGACCTGGAAGAAGGCGTCTCGACCCGCCTTGTGATCTACGCCGCCACGCTTGTGCAAAACGGCATGCCCCTGCCCCAGGCGATCCAGGCCGCTATGATTGAGCCGCTCAGCGACGATGACGACGTGCAGCGGGGCCTTGCGGACATCGTCACCGCCATCTTCGGCTAGGTCCGATGTCCGTCGAGCCATGGGAGCCGGAAGAGACCGTCGGCAAGATCTGGCATCGCTGGGCCAGCCGGTTCGACGCGCCCGACAGCCATCACCCAGACGCCGCCATCCACCTGGAGGACGAGATCGCCCGCCTCGCCGTCCTGTTCCGGGGCCTCGGCGGCGCGCCCTCGGTCGAACTGCGCCCCGTCACGGCCGAGGCCAGCCATCACCGTCTCAGCTGGCGGCGCAAGCTGGGCACCTGGGTCGAGCAGGTCCCCCAGGCCAGCTTCGACGGCGCGATCCTGCGCCTGCCCACAACGCTCGACCTCTTTCCCCAGGCCCCGCTAAACCGCGCGCTTTACACTTGGCTGGCGGCCTGCGCGGCCACGGTCCAGACGATCCCCGCCCGCCCGGACGACCCCCTTGCCGCCGATCTCGCGGACTTGCAGGCCGGTCAAGACATGGCCCTCCGCACCCTGACGCAATGTCCCGGCCTGCGCGACGTCTTCGCGGGCCTGCGGTCTGCCCACCTGACAACCCGCCCCCGCGCCGCCCTGCCGCGCGTCGAAGCCGCTGTCGAAGCCCTGGCGCGCTATATCCTGGGCGAAGGCGAGGCCCCGGCCAGACCGCCACAAACCGCGCCACGCGGGTATCGCCCCATGCGCCCGGTCCCCCTCTGGCCGCGATTGATCCCGCCAGAGGCCACGCCCTTCCAGCCGACCGACACGCCGCCGGATGTCAATGCGGACCAGACCGAAGAAACCCTACAGACCACCAAGAAAGGTACCCGGAAGGCCGCCGACCAGACCGAGCGTCGCGACAGCCTGATCCTGCACAAGTTCGAAGCCATCCTCAGCTTCGCCGACTTCCTGAACCTCAACCGCCGCACCGATGACGACGACCTGGACGCCGCCAAGAAGGCCATGGACGATCTGGAGGAATTGTCGCTGACCGACATCTCCAAGACGCCTGCCACCAAGTTCAAACTGAATCTCGATCTGTCCGCCACCGACGTGAACCGCGAGGCGGTCAGCGGGCAGCACGTTTATGACGAATGGGACGTGAAATCCCAAAGCTACCTGAAGGACCATTGCCGCGTCTTCGCGTCCGAGGCCGAGCCAGCGGGGCCCCCCGCCCCGCAAGACGCCCGCGCCGCGCGCCGCATCCGAACCGTCCGCCGCCAGTTCGCGGCGTTCCGCCCCCGCCCCGTCACCCTGAAGGGCCAACCCGATGGCGACACGCTCGACCTGTCCGCCGCTATCCGGGCGCGCGCCGATCTGGCCGCGACTGGATCCGCGCAAGACCGGCTGTGGTGCCAAACCCGGCCGACCGCGCGGGATCTGGCGGTCTCCATCCTGATCGACACGTCGCGCAGCACCGA
>JBCCCB010000044.1:0-17264 GCA_039033775.1 Pseudomonadota bacterium
CGCGGTGGTCGTGGCGGCGGCGGCGGGGAAGCGGGTATAGGGGCTCCGCGGCGCGTCCGGGTCGGGGGCCGCGTCGCCCGGTTCCGCGCCCTCGGGTTCGGTGTTCAGGAACCAGAAGCCCGCGCCCAGAAGGAAGAAGGCGTAGGAATAGACCGCGGTCCAGACATGCACCGTCGCCAGGCTGAAGCTCAGGCCGATGAAGGTGATCACCCAGGCTCGGCGCAAGCTGAGGAGGAGCTTGTCGTCCGAGCCCAGGTCGCGGGTCCCGACGTTCCACAGCACCAGTCCCCAGCCCACCGCCAGGGGCAGGAAGCCGGGGATCCCGGTGCGCACCGCGGTCACCAGCCAGAAATTGTCCATGCTGCCGGAATGCATGTAATGGGGCCGCACCCAATCGTTGAGGCCGATGCCGAAGATCGGGTTGGCCCAGACGTTCTTCATGCCCCATTCGAAGATGATCCCGCGCCAATAGGCGTTGTGGGGCGAGAAGGTCGCGTAGCTCATGAAGACGCGGATCGGCGTGCGGTCCGACAGAAGGTCGACGGCCACGTAGGCGGTGGCGAAGAGCCCCGCCAGCAGGAGCCAGCGCCGCTCGACCCGGTCGAACATGGCGGCCCAGGCGATCAGGCCGACCTGCATCACCACCGACAGGAGCGCTCCGCTGGAGAGCGACAGGAACACGCAGGTGCCGATGGCCAGGGTGTAGAACCAGCGCAGGCCCGTCCCCATCACGTCCCTCAGCCCCATATAGACCAAGGTGAAGCCCATGGAGGCGAAGAGGCCGTAATGGATCGGGTGGGCGAAGAAGGTCTGGGCCCGCTCCAGTCCCATGCGGACCGGGTTGTTGACGTCGGCATAGGTGGTCAGGCCCGGCAGGCCGCGCACGAACTCGATCACCACCGAGCGGCCGGTCTGGGATTCCAGGATCGCCACCGGCAAGGTGATCGCGGTGACCAGGGCCATGAGCCGGATCACGGCGACGAAGTCGGCCTTGGTGCGGATATAGGCGCGTCCGATCAGGTAGCCGCCCAGGAATTCGGCCCCGACCGAGCCGGTGGTCTCGATCACCCGGGCGGGATTGTTCATCGCCAGGCTGACCGCCATCCAGAAGATGTAGAGGCAGAACAGGATGTCCGTCGGATAGATTCGGCCGTATTGGCCCTGAAAGAGCCGCACCGCCAGCGGGACCACGAGGGCGACCAGGAAGATCCGCAGGAGCGTCAGGTTGAGCGGCCCGAGCTGGATGAAGATCGGCGTCATGACCGCGCCCATGTAGAGCAGGACCGGGAGGGCCAGCTTGGTCCGGGGCAGGGAGAGGGCCCCGAACCCTGCGCGGGGCAGGCCTTGGCTGATCTCTGGCACGTCGCTCTCCGCTCTCGGGGCAGGGGACCGGTCGAAGTCGCGGCGCACGCCGCCGCCGATCCCCTATGTTATAGACCGCCCGCCCGCGAGGACAGGGGCGCGTGAAATCCGTTCCGGGCGATCCGTGTCACCGGGCGGCCGTATCAGCGCCCCGGCCAGGCCGCGCCTAGGCCGAGGCGGTCGGCGGGCCCGCCCGGCAGCGGCCGGTAGCTCGTCGGGTCGGACGGGTCGCGCCCCAGAGCGCTCTCGAAGATGGTGGCGTAATGGCCGGGCTTCATGCGGGCATGGGGCTGTGCGGTCAGGTTGCCTCCGACCTGCCATTCGGGGCGGCCTTCGGGGAAGCCCGCGGCGATGTTGTCCTCGATGCGCACGTTGCGCGCCGCCTTGGGCACGTTGATCCGTGGCAGCCAGAGGTCCCGCTGGGGCCGGGCGCCGACGCCCATGGGATTGTGCAGGATGGTGTTGCGGCGGATCACCAGCCCGTCCACCTCGCCGATGGAGATGCCATGGCGGTGGGCGTTGAGGATGAAATTGTCCTCGACGACGAAGTTCCGATAGAACATCTCGCGCCCGGCGCGGCCGTTATCGACCTCCTCGTTGCGCATGAAGATCGATTGGGTGAAGTCGCCCGCGCCGGAATTCAGCAGGTTGCCGCGGATGACCACGTCGGTGCTGGGCCGGTTGGTCTTGTTGGTCCAGAACTGGATCATGTCGGCATGGTCGGTGCTCTCGACCGAGCGGTCGAAATCGTGGATGTGGTTGCCCTCGATCAGGACGCCCTGGCAGGCGACGATGTTGATCCCGTCGCTGCGCATCCCGTGGACGCGGTTGGCGCGGACCGTGACCTCCTCGGCCTCGCGGATCACCACGCCGCGGTGGAAGACGGCCAGTTCGCTCCCCTCCAGGGTGAAGGTGTCGACCCCGCGCACGAAGAGGCCGGTGCCCCAAGGATAGCCGCGGTCGATCTCGGACGTGCCGGGCCCCGCCTCGTCGCCGATCAGGCGGATGCCGGTGAGGCGGATGTCGCCGCCGCCGAAAATCTGGAAGGGCCGGACGTTGATGCGGTCCTCGGGATCCCAGTCGTATTTCAAGAGGAGGCCGTCCAGGGTCAGGCCCTCGACGCCGCGCAGCTCCATCCCCGACAGGCGCGCGGGATCGGCCGGGTCGGCCGAGCGGATCACCGACGGCCCGGCCGTGCCTTCGAGCCGCAGTTCGCCCCAATCGCCGGCCGGCAATTCCAGCACGCCGCCCGCGGGGACGCGGGCCAGGGCGGCGCTCAGGTCGCGGGTCTGGGCGGCGGCGGGCCAAGCCAGGAGGACCGCCCAGAACAGGAGGGCCAGGACGAGGCGGGGACGGAGGATGGCGGGCATGGGCTCAGGCTCCGGTAAGGGCGGGGTCGAGGCGCGGGGCGTCCGTCGCGGGGTCGAGGGCCGGGCCGGGCGGCAGGTCGTAGCCGTCCAGATCGAGCGGGTGGGCCGAGATCCGGGCGAGGTCGGCATTGCTGGCGGCATAATGCCCGGCGAAGCGGGTGGCGACAAGATCGCCCACGGGGCGCCGACCGGCGAGGATCCGCGACAGGGGCGGCCGCCGGAAGAGGAAACCCGCCACCCGGTAGAGCCCCTGGGGCGTTCGGCCCAGGCGCAGGATCGGCGTGGGGTTCAGGGTGCTCGACTGGACGTGGTTGATGCGGCGCAGGACGCCCACCCCGGCCTCGGGGTAGCTGGCGCTCTGGACCAGGCGGGCCTCGGGGGTCAGGCCCGCGAAGCCTTCTGCGCCCGCGAAGTCGGCCAGACGGTGCGCGGCGGCCTCCATGTCGCGGGCGATGGATTCCTGGGTCCAGACGAAGACCGATCCGGCCCCGAACAGGTCCTGGTAGAGCCCGACCAGCCGGTGGTATTCGAAATGGACCGGGTCGAAGCCGAAATAGCCCGGGGCCTTGGTGCCCTTGAAGAAGCGCTCCGCCGGCATGGTGCCGCCGCGCAAGAGGTACTGCATGTAGACCGAGGGCAGGATGCGGGCCTGCGCCCGGATCGAGATCAGGATGCGCGCCCCGGGCGCGATCCGCGCCAGCCGCCGGGCCATCGCCGCGCCGTCGCGCCCGGCCTGGAACGGGTGGCCCGACAGGATCTCGGACGACAGGACCGGCACCTCTCCGGGGGCGACCTGGGCCATACGGTCGGCGATCAAATTGCGCATGGGTCCGGGATCGAAGGTCAGATCCGTCGGCCGCTCGACTCGGTCGGAGATCTCCTGGTGGTCGGCCAGTTGGCGGTAGCCGTGTTCGGGCTGGAACAGGCGCCGCTGCATCCAGGTGGTGGCCGTCTTGTGGTAGCCCACATGGAGCAGGAGAGGCGGTCGGTCGGTCACGGCGCCGTGCCGCCCGGCTTGCCCGCGCCCATGGCAAGGCCCGGCCGGGCCCGGCCGAGCACGTAGAGCAGCGAGCCGCGCATCATCGCCAGCGCCAGGCCGACGGCCAGGGCGACCGCGCCGATTTCGAGCGGGCGGGTGAGGGTGGCCGCCGCCGCCGGATCGGCGCCTAGGGCGCCGGCCAGGCCGACGGCCACCGCCAGGGCGCTGACCAGGAAGGACAGCCGCAGGCGGCGCATCCGGATCCGCAGGCGCAGGCGGATCATCGCCAGCGAGACCAGGAAGCCCAGGGCCTCGCCCGCGATGGCCACGTAGATGATGCCGTCCAGCCCGCCGCCATTCACCGCCACCCACCAAGCCACAGGCAGCGCGGCCAGCCGGACCGCGTTGGCGATCATCGGATTGGTGGTCTGGCCGCGCGCCACCGCGACGACCGAGCCGCCGGCCTTGAAGACCCGCAGGCTCTGCTGGACGGCGAGCAGGACGACGAGGGGGGGCAGGGCGGCGTATTTCTCGCCCAGGAGCAGCAGGGCCACCGGCCCGCCGAGCGCGACCATGGCGAGGAGGTAGACCAGCGTCACCGACATCACCGTCTCGATGGCGGTCTCGGCCAGGCGTTGGAAGGCGGCGGCATCGTCGCGGGCGGCCGAGAGCTGGGGCAGGAAGAAGTCCTGCAGGCTGCGCGCCAGCACCAAGGTCGGCGTCATCGTCAGCGTCAGGCCCATGGCGAGGATGGCCAGATCTTCCAGGCCCAGCGTGCGCCCGGCGATCAGCTTCTCGCCATGCATCACCCCGAAGAGGAGGATGCCGTTGACCAGGAGCGGCCAGCCGAATTTCAGGCTGCCGCGCCAGATGGCCACGTCGAAGACCAGCCGGTAGGGGCGTTCGGCGAAGAGATGGCTCATGGCGATGGAGGCGAAGGTCTGGACCAGCATCGAGGCCATCATCACCCGGTAATCGCCCCAGATCAGGTAGGCGGGCCAGACCGCCACCACCGCCAGGGCGGCCGAGCCCAGGCGGGTGGCGATTTCGGGGCCGTAGCGCATGCTGCGCTTGAAGCGGGTCTTGTCGTAATGGACGAAGGCGCGGATCAGCGGCGTCAGCGCCATGATTTGATAGGCCCAGGTCAGATCGGGTACGCCCAGGAAATCGGCCATGGGCGCCGCGATCGCGAAGAGGAGCGCCGAGGAGACCGCGCCGCGCAGAACGGTGAAGGCCTGGAGCGCGGCCTGGAAGCGCGTCGTGTCGCCGTCGCGGGCCTGGACGATCTGCTGCTCCATGCCGAGCGCCGAGAGCAGCTCGACCACCCCCAGGGCGATCGCGAAGGTGGCGGCGATGCCGTAATTCTCCACCGAGATCAGGCGGGCGATGATGAGGTTGCGCGTCAGCGTCACCAGCGCGGTGGCGGCATTGCCGGAGAGCAACAAGAGGACGGAGCGGAGCATGGGGCGGGTGGATCCGATCATGCGATGCGGGAGACCGGCGGGGGACCGCGGACGGGCCGCGCCTAGCACCGGCCCCGGCGCGAGACAACCGCCCGGCCGCCATGTGTGGCCGGCCCGTGGCCGGGCGGTTCCACGCGCCGTCGCAGGGTGCTACGCCGCCCAGGATTCGAGCGGAGCGACGACATGACCCGAGGCCCTTCCGCGTCCGATGCCGGCGCCGCCCCGCTCTCTGCCGCGCTGGCCCGGGTCGCCCGCGGCGGGACCTGCGCCGGATGCGGCGGCTGCGCGGCGCTTGCCCCCGGGGCCGTGGCCATGACGGACGTGGCGCCGGGCTGGCTGCGCCCGGTGCAGACGGCGGCCTTGAGCGCGGAGCAGGAGGCGGCGATCGCCGCGATTTGCCCGGGCCTCGTCCACGAGGTCGCGGCGGAGGGGCGGACCGACCACGATCTCTGGGGACCTTACGTGGAGATGCGCACCGGCTGGGCTACGGAGGCGGCCTTGCGGCACCGCGCGGCCTCGGGCGGCGCGCTGTCGGCCCTGGTGGCCCATCTGATGGAGAGCGGCAGGGTCGAGGGCGTCTGGCAGGTGGCGGCGGGCGATCCGGCCTGGGCCAACCGGGTGCGCCTGTCGGAGGATGCGGGGGATGTGCTGGAGGCGGCGGGCTCGCGCTACGCGCCGTCGGCGCCCCTGGCCGGGATCGGCCCGGCGCTGGGGGCCGGCCGACCGCTGGCCTTCGTGGGCAAGCCCTGCGACGTGGCCGCTTTGCGGGCGCTGTCGCGTCGCGACCCGCGGGTCGACCGGGCCTTTCCGGTGATGGTGTCGTTCTTCTGTGCCGGCGTGCCGAGCGGGACGGGGGCCGAAGCGCTCCTGACGAAGATGGGCGCGGACCCCGCGGCGGTGACGGCGTTCCGCTACCGCGGTCGGGGCTGGCCCGGCCATGCGGTGGCCACGCTGGCGGACGGCACCGAGCGGTCGATGACCTATGCGGCGAGTTGGGGCGAGGTGCTGTCGAAGCACGTGCAGCACCGCTGCAAGATATGCCCTGACGGGACCGGGGTGGATGCCGACATCGCCTGCGCCGATGCCTGGATCGCCGACGATCGCGGCTATCCGGTCTTCCAGGAGGCCGACGGGATCAGCCTGATCGTGGCCCGGACGGCGAAGGGGCAGGGCGTGATGGCCGCGGCCGAGGCGGCGGGGCGGATCGAGACGCGGGCCTTCGACGTGGCCGGCCTCAAGCCGATCCAGCCGGGCCAGGTGCGCCGCCGTGGGGCGCTGGCCGCACGGCTGGCGGCCCTGCGCGCGACGGGCCGGCCGGTGCCGCGCTACCGCGGCCTGCGCGTGGCGGCGGCGGCCCGACAGGTGCCCGCCCGGTTCGTGCTGCGCAACTTCCTGGGGATGCTGCGGCGCTCGCTCCGGGGCGGCTGACGGCGGGGGCGGGTCAGGGGGCCCGGCAACCCGTGCCGGGGACGCCGCGCCCTCGGCCGGTTACCAGAGCGTCTTCGAGATCTCGGCGACCTGGAGGGTGGAAGGTGTCACGGGGTTCGGCGCCGCCTCCATCCGGGCGAAGACCACCGAGGACACTTCGACGAGGCTGACGACCCCGAGAATGAACCAAGAAAGCGTTTGCATGGGTGACCTTCCTCCTGTGGCCGAACGGCAGCGTTCCGTCGTGAACGATCGGCCGGGCAAACGGTTTCCCGCCTCTTGCGAAGGTTTTGAAGCGAATTGGGGCCGTCGCCATCCGCCGCGCCCGTCCCGTCGGATATGGGCGCGCGGTCGGATCGGCGCGCGCGCCATCGGATGGCGGCGCTACGTGCCGTAATCGTAGTCGTAGCCCTCGGAATCGTCCGAGAAGCGGCAATGGTTGAGGACGATGCCCAGCATGTTGGTGTGCTCGGCGATCTCGCGTTCACAGGCGTCGATCTGGCCGGCGCTGGTGCGTTCGGCCCGGGTCACCATCAGGGCGCAATCCACATTGCCCAGGAAGGCGCGGGTGTCGTCGCTCACCAGGAGCGGCGGCAGGTCGAAGATCACCAGACTCGGATCGTAGGTCCGCTCCAGCGTGTCGACGGTGGCGATGGTCTCGCCGCTGAGCATGTAGCGCGTGGGGTCGTTGGAGGCGCGGCGCGCCATGGCGATGGCCACGTTGCCGCGGATCCGCACGGCCTGCTCGGCGAAGGGGACCTCGCCGGTGAGCATCTGGGTGATGTCGGCTTCGGGCCGGTAGCCCAGGATCGTGCCCATGTTCGGCTTGCGCAGGTCCATCTCCAGGAGCATCGCGTCGAGATCGGGCTGCCGCGACAGGCCGAGGGCCAGGTTGAGCGCGGTCGTGGTCTTGCCGCAGCTCGCCGTGGGCGAGGTGATGGCCAGGCGGCGCCAGCCGTTCTTGCGCATCTGCAGCAGGATCTTGGTGCGCAGGATGTCGAAATGGGTGGCGGCAGGGCCCGCGTCGAAGGCCACGATGCGGTTGCGCGAGAGGGTGCCCGGATCGGGGGCGATCTGGCGCAGCGCCGACCAGACGCCCTCGCGGGGGGCGGTGCGGCGCCCGAGGGTCCGGGCCCGGGGGGCGGGCGCAGGCGGACCCGCCTCCTCGGTGCGGGCCGTCCGGGCCTTTTCGAGCGCCTGTTGCAATTTTTCCATCGTCGGGGCGGTCCTTATCGTCGCCGGATCGTGTCCGGGGCCTTATCGTGGTCCGGGGCGCCTCAGGCGAGGCCCACCCGGTCGAGGAGACGCTGCGCCAGCAGGTCGAGGGGCAGGTAGAAGGTATCGACGGCCCAGAGCGCGGCCGGCACCCCGATCAGCGCGACGAGCATCGCGGCGACCTGACCGCTGCGCCGCAGGAGGCGGCGACGGCTGCTCTCGATATAGGGGATGGTGGCCAAGGGCACGATGCCCAGCCCGTTCTGGATGTCGACGGGGCGGCGCACGGAGCCGTTGAGCACCTCCAGCGCCAGGAACAGCGCGAGCGCCAGGCCCAGCCCCGCCCCGACCCCGGCCGCCGCGATCAGCGGACGGTTCGGGCTCGCCGGGCTGGTGGGGACGCTGGCGGATTCGACCAAGGTGATGCGCTGGCCGCGGGCGGTCAGCTCGATGCGCTCGCCGACGCTGGCCTGGGAGGCGCGCGAGACGGCGGTGTCGTATTGCTGGCGGATGTTGTCGTAGTCGCGTTGCAGTCCGGCCAGCGTGATCGCGTTGAGGGGCGTCTGCTCGATGGCGGTCTGCAGTTCGGCCAGCTCCTCCTCGGCTTCGGCCATCTGGGTCCGGGTCTGGTCGATCCGGCTGTCGATCTCGGAGACCTGCATGTCGTAGAGCATCCCCTGGGGATCCGCGTCCTCGTCGACCCCTTCGAGGCCCACCGCCTCGGCGGCGGCGGTGCGGGCGGCGGCGATGCGGGCCTCGAGCTGCACCACTCGCGGGTTGGTGCGCGAATAGACGGTCAGCGCGTCCTCCAACTCGCGCTCCAGCTCGGCCAGGCGCGCCTCCTCGGGCGAGCGGCGGGCCTGTTCGCCGGGGCCGATCCGGCCGGTCGCCTCGAAGAGTTCGGTCAGGCGCTGGCGCTGCTCTGCCAGGGTGGCCAGCTCGCGGTTGCCGGCGGCGACGCGCTCCTGGAGGAGCGATTGGCGGTTGAGCCGGTAGCCCTGGCCGTCGGGCAGGGCCTCGGCATTGCCGCGCTGGAACTCCGAGATCCGGGCCGAGCGCCGGTCGAGCTCGCCCGAGAGGCGCTCCACCTCCTGGCTGAAGAAGTCCATCGTGTCCTCGGCGACCGCCATACGGTTGCGCACGTTGGCGGAGGTGATCCGGGTGACGTATTCGTTGACCACCGCGGCCGCGATCCGGCCGCTCCTCGCCTCGAACGAGACGTCGACGATGGTCGGCTGGGACGGCCCGCGCCGGCTGGCGCCGCCGCTGGCGCGGATCCGGGTGGCGTCGCGCATGGCCTCGACCACCTCGTCGGGCGAGAGCGCCTCCTCGGGGGCGAAGACGTTCATGTCCTCGGCGATGTCGAGGAGCGTGGCGCGGGTCAGGAGCTGCTGGCGGATGATCTCGATCTCCTCGCTGGCCTCGATCTGGACCGTGGAGGCGGCGAGGTTCTGGGAGATCTGGGGCGCCTCGACCAGGAGCCGCGCCGAGGTGGCCCACGTGGTGGGCAGGCGCAGCGCCAGGACCAGGCCGAGCCCGGTGCAGAGCAGGAACAGCACCGCCATGGCCGGCAGACGACGCAGGAGCAGCTTCCAGTAGAACTGTACGGTCCCGTTCATTCGAAGGCCTTCTTTCTGATATGGGCGTCCAGCTGGAACGGCGCGCCGGGCTCGGGCGCCGGCGCGAGGTCGTGGGTGGTCACGAACAGATCGTCGTCCAGCACCTCGACCACGACGGAATCGTCGATCACGGGGCGGTCCGAGGTCATGGCGTAGACCATGGAGAAGTCGCAGAGCTTGTTGATGAGCCGCGGGATGCCGCCCGAGTGGACGTGGATCATGTCGATCGCCTCGTCGGTGAACTCGCCGCCGGTGCCGCCGGCATGGCGCAGGCGATGGCGCACATAGGACCGCGTGGTCTCGACGTCCATGGGGGGAATGTGGAAGCTCGCGGTGACGCGCTGCGCGAACTGGCGCAGTTCGGGACGCGAGATCATGTCGCGCAGCTCGGGCTGGCCCATGAGCACCAGTTGCAGAAGCTCGTCCTTGTTGGAGTTCACGTTGGTGAGCATCCGCAGCTCCTCGAGCCCTTCGAAGGAGAGGTTCTGCGCCTCGTCGATGATGATGAGGACGTGCCGCCCGTCGGCATATTGCGAGATGATGAAGTCCTGCAACGCCTGGAACTTGGCGACGTAGGCCGCGTCCAGGTCGAAATCGAGGTCGAGGGCGTTGAGCACCCATTGCAACAGGTCGCCGCGGCCGCCTTGCGCGTTGGAGACGAGGCCCACCACGGTGTCCTCGTCGAGCCCCTGGAGGAGCTTCTGGAGGAGGGTGGTCTTGCCCGCGCCCACCTCGCCGGTGACCACGGTGATCGGCGCCCGGCTGAAGACCCCGTATTCCAGCACCGCATAGGCGCGCTTGTGGGCCTTGGTCCAGAACAGGAAGTCGGGATCGGGCAGCAGCGTGAACGGCCGTTGGGTCAGCCCGAAGTGACGTGCGAAGAAATTCTGGCTGCTCATGGAAGTCGATGACCTCTCGTGCCGGACCGGCGGGAAGGGACGGCTGCGTTGGCTGCCTCATATACAAGGCGGATTCCTATTACAAAGGAACCGGGTCCGAGGGGGAGGCCGGAAGTCGCCGTATCGGTGCCCGATGTGTCTTTTGCGGGCGCGACGCGACGTCAGGCATCGGATCCGGTCTTCGGGTCGTGGCAAGCGACGTGTCGTGACATACGGACGGGACGATCTCGGCTTAAATCCGCTGCAAACGAATCGTTCCGGTCTCGATTGTGGAACCAGAGCGTCGCCTGCTTGGTTAAGTGCTGTTAACTATTTCGTGTCCATCGGAAAACATGGTGATCACGATGCCCGTTCGGAAGGCCATGAAGAGCTTAAAGGTCTCGAATTGGGCGGATATGCATCGCTCTCGGTAAATTAAGGATACCGGATAGAAAGATCTGTTCAAAATGTGTCGTAGGAACATAGTAACGGCTGCGAAGAGCGATTCCGTGACACAAACGGATCTCTCAGATGGACGGGATCGGGTTTTTTTGTGTCACCCGATCTTTACGAATTGTGAGCCAGATTGCCGTGGATTCCGAATCGCAGCGGCTTGGGGACCTTATGACTGTTCATTCGACCGACCTGCATGACATGACACAAGACTTTGCAGCCCGGCGTTCGACTCTCGGTTGGGCCAGTTCGCGCGCCGCGTCGCGATCGAGGATCGACCGGACCTATCGCCGGGGGGCCAAGCGCGCCTTCGAACTGGCATTGGTGATCGCCGCCGCGCCGTTCTGGATGGCCATCATCCTGATCTCCGCGCTCCTGGTGGCCTGCGACGGGCATCTGCCGTTCTACACCCAGCTGCGCATCGGGCGGTCCGGCCGCATCTTCCGGATGTGGAAGCTGCGCTCCATGGTGCCCGACGCCGAAGCCCGGCTTCAGGCGCATCTGGCCGCCGATCCCAAGGCCCGGGCCGAATGGGACGCCCTCCAGAAGCTCAAGGACGACCCCCGCATCACCCCGGTCGGCCGGGTCCTGCGCAAGACCTCCATCGACGAGCTGCCGCAGCTCTGGAACGTGCTCGTGGGCGACATGAGCCTGGTCGGCCCGCGACCCATGATGTTCGGCCCGCGACCCATGATGGTCAGCCAGCGTGAACTCTACCACGGCGCCAACTACTACGCGCTGCGCCCGGGCCTGACCGGCTTCTGGCAGATCTCCGACCGCAACGAATGCGGCTTTCGCGACCGCGTGCGCTTCGACGACGCCTACGAGCGGGCCGTCTCGCTGCGCACCGACCTGGTGGTCCTGTGGCGGACGGTGGCCGTCGTCCTGCGGGGCACCGGCTACTAGAGCGGCCGACCCGATCCCGGAGCGATCCGGTCGATGTCCTGTTCGGCGGTTTCGGCGCCTGGATCCGGCTCTGGCCGGCCGGACGCGGCTCCTGGCGGGATCGTGAGCGTACACGAGGTCGTCATTGCGCCGCAAATGGTGATAGGAGCCCCGCGACCGCCGCCTCCGGTGTCCGGTTCCCCACGATACCCCTTTGCCAGACGAGCCCTGCCATGACCCGTCCGACCGCCCCGAAAGTCCTGTTCGCCCTGGTCCTGGCCCTGGGATTGGCCGCCTGCCAGAGCGCCGAGGAACGGGCCGAGGGCTACTATCAGAGCGCGCTTTCGCTGATGGCGGAGGGCGATGCCGACCGGGCCCTGGTCGAACTGCGCAACGTCTTCGACCTGGACGGCAGCCACCGCGAGGCGCGCACGCTCTACGCCACCACCCTTCTGGAGCAGGGCGAGACGACCCAGGCCTATGGCCAGTTCCTGCGCCTGGTGGAGCAATATCCCGACGACCTGCCCGCCCTCCTGGCGCTGTCGCGCACGGCGATCGAGCGCCAGGATTGGGCCGAACTGCGGCGCCACGGCAACCGGGCCCGGGCGCTCGACCCCGACGACCCGGAGGTGCAGGCGGTCGCCGTCAACATCGATTATGCCGACGCCCTGGATGCCGAGGACGCGCCCGCCCGCCGCGACGTGGCGCGCCGGGCCGCCGCCCTGTCGGAGACGCGGCCGGAGGACATGCAGCTCTTCCGCATCCTGGCCGATTCGGCCCTGCGCGACGGCGAGTTGGAGACCGCCCTGGGCTATGTGGACGAGGCGCTCCTGCTCGCGCCCACCGATCGCGGGATCCTCAACACCCGCACCTCGCTCCTCAATCAGCTCGGCCGGGCCGACGAGGTGCTGGAGATGATGCGCAAGATGGTGACGCTCTTCCCCGAGGACGAGACGCTCCTGCCGACGCTGGTCCGCCTCTATGCGGCGCGCGACGATCTCGACGGGGCGGAGGCCTATCTGCGCGACCGCCTGGAAAATGCCGACGACGCGATCCGCGACGGTGCGCGCGATCAGCTCGTCGCCTTCCTCCTGGAGGCGCGGGGCACCGATGCGGCGCTGGCCGAACTCGACGGCGCGCTGGCCGCCGAAGGGTCCGATCCGGCCCTGCGCTCGCTCCGGGCGCGCATCCTCTTCAATGCCGGCGAAGCCGAGGCGGCCGTCGCCGAGATGGAATCCCTGCTGGAGGAGGCCGGGGCCGGTCGGCGGGCCGACGAGGATCGTATCGTCCTGGCGCAGATGCTGCGGGAGACGGGCAACGTCGTGGGCGCGCAGCGCCTGGTCGCGCAGGTGCTCGAAGCCGACAGCACCCAGGTCGGCGCCCTGAAGATGGAGGCCAACTGGCGCATCGAGGCCGACGAGACGGATGCGGCGATCTCGCTTCTGCGGACCGCGCTCGACGGAGCGCCCCAGGACGTGGAGGCGATGACGCTGATGGCGCAGGCGCATCTGCGCAACGGCGACCGCGACTTGGCGCGCGATCTGCTGTCCCTGGCGATGCAGGCTTCGGGCACGGCGCCCACCGAGACCCGCCGCTACGCCGCCCTCTTGATCGAGGCCGAGCGCTATCTCCTGGCCGAGGAGGTGCTGATCGACGCGCTGCGCGGCGCGCCGTCGGAGATGTCCCTGCTGATCGATTTGGGCGACGTCTACATCCGCCTGGAGGATTGGTCCCGCGCCGCCCAGGTCGAGGCCCAGCTGCGCCGGTCCGGGCAGGACGATGCCGCCCGCGCCGCCGACGGCCTGCAGGCGCGACGCCTGGCCGCCGAGGGGCGGACCGACGAGGCGATCTCCTTCCTGGAGGACGTGGCCGCCGAGAATGGTGGCGACGTCGCCGTGCAGGTCGCGGTCATGCGCGCGCGCCTGGCCGATGGCGACGCCGCGGGCGCGCTGGCCTATGCCGACGAGGTCCTGGCCGAGGAGCCCGACAACCTGGTGATGCGATTCGCGCGGACCACGGCGCTGGCGGCGATGGACGATTTGGCCGGGGCGGAGGCCGGCTACCGCGCCATCCTGGCCGAGAACGACCAATTCGAGAACGCCTGGGTCGCGCTCCTCAGGGTGCTTAACCTGCAGGGCGCCGAGCGGGCCGAGGAGGCCCGGGCGGTGCTCGCCGAAGGGCTCGAGGCGATGCCGGAGGCGCTGAACCTGCTCTGGGCCCAGGCCAGCTTCCTGGAGCAGACGGGCGACCTGGACGGGGCGCTGGAGATCTACGAGCGGCTCTACGAGCGGGCGCCCGATCAGCCGGTGGTCGTCAACAACCTGGCCAGCCTGCTCAGCACCCACCGGCAGGACGAGGCCGCGCTGGAGCGGGCCGCCATGGTGGCCCGCCGCTTGCGCGACATGCCCCAGGCGCCGTTCCAGGACACCTATGGATGGATCGCCTATCGCCAGGGCGATTACGGCACCGCGCTGGACTATCTCGAGCCGGCCGCCGCGGTGCTGCGCGCCGATCCCATGGCCCAGTACCATCTGGGCGCGACCTACCAGGCGCTCGGGCGCGACACCGATGCGTTGGCGCAGCTTCGGCGCGCGGTGGAATTGGCCGAGGACGACCCGCGGCCGCAATTCGACGACGCCCGCAGCCGGATCGACGCGCTGGAGGCGGCCGTGGAGGCCGATCCGCCGGCGCCGGGCGAATAGGCGGCCACCGCCGCGTCGGGGCGATTTCCCCGGATGGGCGGATCGACGCCGGGACCAGTATCCACGTCGAACCTCCATTCGCCAAGACCCGGCCACCGCGGGGCGGATCTGGCCGGCCCGGTGCCGATGCTAGGCGATTGCGGAATGTCCTGGGATGGGCAGATCGCGGGGCAGGGGCCCGCCGCCGGTCACTGCGCCGCCGGCGCCTTCGCCAGCAGTCCCGCCACCCCTTCGAGGAGCTCGTGCGCGGAGAAGGGTTTGGCGATTCGGCGCGCGTCCGACAGCTCGTCGGGCAGGCCGACCGTCGATTGGGTATATCCCGTCATGAAGAGCAGCGGACAGCCCCGCGCGAGGAGCGTCCGGCCCAGCTCGAAGCTGGTCCCGTCGCGACCGAGATTAATGTCCAGAAGGGCCACGGCCGGCAAGTGATCCTGAAGGTAGTGCTCGGTTTCCGCCACGCTGGTGCAGACCTTCAGGCTCTCATAGCCCGCATCCTGGAGCGTCGCCTCGATGTCGAGGGCGATCAGCATCTCGTCTTCGAGTACGAGAATATCCGTTTCCGCCATGTCGAACCCCCCTGTTCTAGTCCCGTTAGAATGTCGCTTCGAACCTCAGGCCACCTGGCTCATAACATATTGATATATCAGCATTCACGTCGGAGACCAGCACTCTTTCGATGACGACCGAGCCGAAGCCCTTCCGGTCGGGCGCTCCCCCGACGGGCGGGCCTCCGATTTCCCGCCAGACCATCCGGGCGGGCGCGTCGCTCCGGCGCGCCGCGAGGTCGATCTCGATATGCCCGTCATCGCCCGCGAGCGCGCCGTATTTCGCCGCATTGATCATCAATTCATGGACCGCCATGCCGAAAGCCAGGGCCTGCTTGGAGGTCAGCGGGATCGCCTCGCCCCGGACGATCACGCGGCGGTCCCGCCCCCGTTCGTAGGAAGTCGCCTCGGCGGCGACGATGTCGGCCAGGTTCGTCGCCATCCAATTGGCGTCGGTCAGGAGGTCGTGGGTGCGCGACATTGCGCCGAGCCGGGCCGACAGCCGGTCGTGGAACGCCGTCGCCGTCGCGGCCCCGGGCACCAGGAAGCGGGAGATCGCCCGCACGGTGGCGAGCGTGTTCTTCACCCGGTGCTGCAATTCCGCCAGCAGGAAGGTCTTGGTGGCGGCGCTCTCTTGGGCGGCGCGGCGGGCCTCGACTTGGTCGGTGATCTCGTAGGCGAAGCTGATCACCCCGATGACCTCGCCCGCCCCGTCGCGCACGGGCTCCAGCACCTGGCTGAACCAGCCTTCCAGCGTCCGGCCGTCGCCGTTCCGGTCGAAGGCGAACCGGAATTCCGGGACCACTTGGCGCGTGCCGGTCCGGTAGGCCGCGTCGAAGCACTGGAAGATCCCCTGGTCCCGTAGGGCCGGCAGGGCCTCGCGCACGGGCAGGCCCTTCAGCGCTCGGTTGCCGACGGCCCGGCGGGTGGCGGGGTTCGCGTAGCCACAGACGTGATCGGGGCCTTCGAAGATCGCGATGAACATCGGCGCCGCGTCGAATATCCGCTTCATGCGGCGCTCGCTCTCGCTCAACTCGCCGAGGAGGCGCTTCTGCTCGGTGACCTCGGTGACGCAGGCGGCGACGGCCTGGACCTCTCCATCTAGGTGGATCGGGTAGAAATCGGCGCTGAAGTTGCGGACGGTCTCGGGAGCGTTGGGAAACGTCGTCTCGATGGAATTCTCTAGGCTCGGCTCTCCGGTGCGCAGAATTTCGCGATAGGTCGCGTCGAGATCCTCGGCCAGATCGGGCAGCAATTGGTGAAAGGTCTTGCCGATATGCGCCTTGATCGGGATCCCGTTGATGTCGGCGAGACGCTGGTTGATCCGGGTCCATTTCAGGTCGCGATCCATGAGCGAGAGGCCGACCGGCGCGGTGTCGTAGAGGGCCTCCAGTTCGGCATAGTGCCGGTCGAGATCCGGGTAGCTCCGTTCCGGGACCGTCTCGGTGCGCGCGCGGGGGGGGATATCCAGGAAGGAGATCACGTAGCCGTCCTGGCCGCCCTCGGCGGTCCGGTGGGACTTGATGCGCATCAGGACCATCTCGCCGGTCCCGTCGAGGCGCACCTCCCGATCGACGGGCCGGCGCGTGGCGCCGGCCGCTTCGGCATCGGCGCGCAGGTCGGAATGGTCGATCCGCGCGGGGAGGTCGAAGATCGGGCGGCCCACGTCACCGGTCTCGAGGCCGCATAGCGCGGCGGCGGCGGGGGTGAAGGTGCGCACCCGGAAGGCCCGGTCGAGGACCAGGACGGCCATGTCCGCGCTTTCCAACAAGGTCTCGAGGTCCGAATTGGCACGCCGAAGCTGGCGGTTCTGCGCACGCAGATCGGCGTTGATCGCTTGCAATTCGTCGCGGGAGCTCTTCAGGTCCTCGTCCATGCGCACAAGCTCTTCGTTGGCCCCCCGAGCGCCTGGCCGCAGGTCCCGTGATCCCGGCACGTCGCGGCGCGTCCGGCCGACTGCTGGAACAAACGTTTTCGGCTGTCGGGATGTTCCGGTCCGCCCTTCACCCGCCCGTCCGGGCGGTGGTGATCCACAGGACGATCCGCGCGCGGGCGTCCACGGCGACAGGGCGACGGGTGCGAGTCGCGCGACGGCAATCCGAACGGAACCCAACGCATCGCGTGCGCATTCGGTTTCGGGATGCGCGTCGATCTGACGCTCGTTCGACCCGAAACGGTGCAGAAGGTCTCGATGCGAAAACGGCCCTCGAAATATCGGCCCCGCGTGCTTCTGGTGGAAGACGAGGCCTTTCTGGCAATGGATATCGGCTTGACGCTCCAGGCCGGCGGTTATGAAGTTCTCGGCCCGTGTCGGACCATCGAAGAGGCCACGGAGGCGGTCGAGCGGCTGCTGCCCGACATCGCC
>JBCCCB010000045.1:0-17258 GCA_039033775.1 Pseudomonadota bacterium
GGAGGACGTTCTTCCCTTGAAAACGTCGTTGTTTCATGTGCGCTCTGCAATTTCGGTAAGGATCGTTTTACCTTGAAGCAGCTCGACATTGAGGACCCGCGTATACGTGCCCCAGTTCCATCCGAATTCGACGGCTTAGAGCGACTGAGACCATTCAAGCCTAAGGTGACGAGAAGCATGGTGCGACCGGGAAATTCAATTCGTGAAACGGCATCCAGGAAAAACAGCAAGCCTCCGACGACTGTAGCAAATTCCGCTCCCGAAGGCTTCTTCTTTGCCGACGCCACGATCAGCTCTGGTTACGTCCTAGTACCTCCTATTGCCGGGAAGCCTCGATGGTTTAAGATCGGTCCGCTGATTAGAGCTGAGATGGCAGAGAGGAACGGCGTTCAAGGTTGTGTCGTCCACTGTCCGCGCGAGATGATTGATCGTCGCGGTATCAATGCGGATGATTACTTCGATGTTCGCAGTCCCAAGCTTAACCCTCGATAGCAAACAAACACTCTATTCGCGCGATGCCCAATAGACTGGAACCGAGCGACGTCAACTTACCTGACGCGAGGGACCGCTATGGGCTGAGGACCAGTCGTTCCGGTGCCCTATGAAAACGGCAGCTTCGTCCCGCCCACCGGCCCCCCTCAATGCACCACCTCCCCCACATCCTTCACCGTAAAGAAGAATCCCTCCCCGTGGTCCCCGAACGCCACCTCGTCGGGCACGCAATCGGGTCCCGCTAGGAACACGTTCGCTCCGAAATGCCGGTGCATGCGGCTCAGGCGCCGCATCCGCTCGCCGGTGATCTCGGCGTAGAAGGCCGCGAAGGCTTCCGTCCCGCGCAGCTCGGCGATCTTCGCCCGATGCGCCGCCACGCAGGCATCGCGCTGCGCCGCCACGCCGGGCAGCGCCTTCAACCGCCCAAGCTCCGCCTCCAACCCCGGCAGATGCCGCCGGAAGGACGTGTTGGCCTCGGCGTTATTGTTCATCCGAAACCAGTAGCCCAGCCCCTGGTCCCGCTCCACGTGGTTCACCCGGCCCCGGTCGCGCTTGACCAGGAAGCTCTCGGCATCGCGCACGGCGTAGTGGTTCAGCGACACCAGATCGTAGCCATAGGTCTCCAGGGTCGACCGCCAGCCGGTGCGCAGCATCTCCTTCGGCATCGGCTGGCCCGAGCCGTTGACCCAAGCGATATCCTCCCACAGGTCGGGCTTCAGCCCCTTGGGCCGGTGCACCCCCATCTTCTTGTAGAGCCCGATATTCCGGAACAGCGTCTTGAAGCCCCAGGCCTGGTGCGGCTTGCGCACCACCTCCGGCGCCGAAAGCTCGAACCGAACGGGCGTCAGCCCATCCTCGAACGTCGCCAGATCCGCGTTCCCGAACAGCCGCCAAGTCAGCGAGATCATGTTCGCGTCCCCCACCGCCCGGTACAGGTCCCGCAGATGCCCACCGCCGATATGGACGTCGATGAACTCGTCCACATCCATGCAGATGGCCCAGCCGGCGCGCGCCATCACAGGCTCCTCCTCGGCGGCGGCCAGGGCGGCGTGCTGGGGCTTGAAGCCTGGCATCTCGCGGAACGGATTGGGCCGGTGCTGCACGATCCCATGGTCCTGCAACAGGTCCAGCAACGTGTCGGTCCCATCGGTGCAATCGTTGGTATAGACCAGGAAATCGTCCACCCCGATGGCCCGGTGATGGGCGATCCATTCCAGGATGAACGGCCCCTCGTTCTTCATGCAGGTCACGATGGCCGTCCGCCCCGGCAGCGCGGCGGGCAGCTTCGCCCCCAACGACCCGGCCGACACCGGCGGCAGCACCGGATCCGCTCCGAACCCGTCCCGCGCCAGGGCCAGCAGGTCCTGGTCCAGTACCAGCCCCGCCTTGGGCGCCAGCGGCATGTCCGGCCCTTCGGTCACCCGCAACGCCACCGCGCGCAGGAAGAACCCGGCGCGCAAAGGGTCCGGCGTCAGGCCCCCGATCCGCACCAACCGGAACGGCGCATCGGGCGGCAACCGTTTGGGCGCCGCCAGCCAGCGGCGATTGCCGCCGGGGTTGTCGAACTGGTCGCAGACATGGTCCCCGAAGCCCGCCGCGCGGCCCGGCGGCACCTTCCAGGGATAGATCCGCCGCCCCGTCAGCGGCACCAGCGCGGGCTCCGCCCCTATCAGCAATTCCAGGGGCGACCGGCCCTTGGGCATCGGCAGCATCAGGTCGCAGACATCCAGGAAGGCCACCGCCTCGGCCTCGGCCAGGAAGCGCCAGCGCAGGGCCTCCAGCAGTACCAACTCGGTCAGGGCCGAGGTCCAGGGATCGTCTTCCGGCGCCTCCATCCGGTCCTTGCCCGGCGCGTCGGGCGCGGCGATCAGGTGCCGCTCGCTGGGACCGGGGCCGCCCAAGGGCAGCGGCGACGACACCACGACGACCCGGACTATCCCAACCGGCAGTGTCAAATCCGCCAAGCCAGCCTCGCCCGGCCGCGTCCGGTCCAGGATCAGCGCCGCGTCGAAACCCTGCGCCGCGTGGTGCCGCAGCCAATCGGCCACCGCCTCGGGCGCCTCGCCATTGCGCACCGCCAACAGCACGCGGCGCCCCGCGAACAGCGCCGGCTCGGCGGCCGAGGCTGTGACCTGTCCGTCCATCCCCTCAACAGGCACCGGCAGCGCCGCCCCCGCCGCCTCGCCCGCGACCATCAACCCATTGTTGACAGACGTGACCCGCGCCACCCGGAACCCGGGCACCACGACCACCCGCTTCGGATCCGTCCCCGCCGCTAGGAACAGCCGCGCCGTCCCGTCGGGAAGCGTGAACGCCTCCAGCACGCGCAGACCGTCCAGATCGGTCCCGTTCAGGCTGCGCCGCTCGATCATGTCGTCTGGTCCTCCGCCGCGCGGTTCTGGTCCAAGATCATCCGGGCCACCCGGTCCCCCGGCGGCACGCTGCCCGCCGCCAGGACCAGCCGCCCGCATAACTTCGCCCCCTCGGCCGACCCCAAGATTTCCGCCAGCCGCGCGCCATGCCACGCCCGCGCCGCGGCCTCGGCCTCCGCCACGCCGGGCAACGCCCGCAGCTCGGCGCAGGTCGCGGCCATGGCAGGGATCTGTGGCGATATCCGGGCGCACTCCACCTGGTTGAAGTTCCGCTCGACCCAATAGGCCAGGTCGATCTGCTTGTCCGACCGGTTCGGCAGCCCCCGCGCCCGCTTCACCAGGAATTCATGGACCGACCGCACCGAGTAATGGTTCACCTGCACCACCCGCCCCGCGGGTGCGTCCCCGCGCCACAGCAATATCCGCCCCGGCGCGTCGCCCAGATCGGGACGCGGCGCCAGCCGGTCATCCACGAACCGCGCCGCGCCGTCCTGGCGGGGCCGGTGCACGCCGAACCCCGTCCACGGCCCGTCCCGCCGGAACAGCGTCTTGAAGAAATTCCCCTGGGCCGGGAACAGCATCCCGTCGGGCGCCGCGCGGCGGAACCGCTAGGGCGTCATCCCGTCGCCCGGCGCCAGCCGCCCGGCGCAGCCGAACAGCCGCCAGGGCATGGCCAAGGCATCGGCGTCCAACCCGGCCACCAGGGCGGGCAGGTCCCCGCGCTCGACGGCCAGGAACTCGTCGCAATCCAGATGCGCCAGCCATCCGGCCCCGGTCACCGCCGGGTGATCCCACGCCGCCCGCAGGGCCCGCCATTGCGGCGTCGGCCCCTCGGCCCCACGCACGGCGCCCTGGGGCACATGCACCACGCCCGCGGGTGCCAGCGCCTCCAACAAAGCCTCGGTCCCGTCCGCGCAATCGTTGGTATAGGCCAGCACCCTGTCCACGCCCAACGCCTTCAGATGCGCGACCCATTCCACCAGGAACGGCCCCTCGTCCCGCAGGCAGGTCACGATGGTGATGGACTCTCCGTTCGGCATCTGTCCTCGGGGCAAGCTGTAATCGGGCGCCAGGGCGCATATCGTCCGGGATACGGCGACAATAGGGCACGAATATCAAGCCATAGCCTCATTTTTGCGCCCGAATCAGTGGCATATCCGCGTTATCCTATCCGTCGCCCGCCGCAGGAGACCTTCCATGTCAGAGCTGACCGGCCTCACCCCGGAAGAGCATCGCCGCCTCCTGACCGATTACGTCGGCGCGGACGGCACGATCGAGGATATCGGCGAATCCCATCTGTCCCTGTTCCGTCCCGGCGGCAACACGCTGCTGGTCGAATTCGACGAGATGCACGCCATCCGCAGCCGCGAGGGCGGCCTGCCCTGGGGCGCGGGCCTGGCGCGCAAGCGCGGCTATGCCACGCTGACCATCGCAGCGCGCGGCGCCACCTGGTTCCGCGACAGCCAGTTGCACGACCATTTCGACGGGCTCACCGATGACGGCCTGTTCGACGATTACGACACGGTGATCTTCGCGGGCGGCGGCATGGCCGCCTATGGCGCCGCCGCCTTCAGCGTCGCGGCGCCGGGCGCCGTCGTCTTCCTGGCCCAGCCCTATGCCACGCTCGACCGCGACGTGACGCCCTGGGAAGACCGCTTCCGCACCGCCCGCCGCCTGTCCTTCGGGCCCCGCTACGGCAATGCCGCCCAGATGATCGACGCCGCCGCGCGGGTCTATGTCGTCACCGACCCGACCCGGCCGCTGGACGCCATGCATGCCTCGCTGTTCCAGGGCCGCCACGTCACCCGCCTGCCCGCGCCCCATGCGGGCCCCGACATCTGGGGTCAATTGCAGAGCCTCGGCATCCTCGACCGTCTGGTCGCCGGCGCGGAAGGCCGCCTCAGCCGCCTGCGCTTCGCCCAGCTCTGGCGCGCGCGCCACAGCGATCCGGTCTGGCTGAACCGCGTGCTGCGCAAGCTGGACGGGATGGACCGGCCCTGGCTGACGGCCGTCTGGGCGGGCGCGATGCTGCGCCGCGAAGACAGTCCCATGGCCCGCCGTCGCCTGAACGCCGCCCTGTCGGCCCTGGCCGATCAGGGCCGCGACGCCCCCGCCGGGCTAAGACCGCAGCCGGTCGAACGGGCCGAGCGGATGTTGCTGGCCGGCGAATAGCCCGCCTCAAGGGCCGCATCGACCGTCGGCCGCCGCCCCGGCACCCCTGCCCGGCGCAGGATGCAGGCCTGCAGGTCACCCGGACCGCCGATGGCGGCCCTGGACCCGACATGCTCTGAAGGCGCCTAGCTCTGCGGCGCGGCCTCGGGCGGCGGCGTCACCAGCCGCGTATCCCGCCCCAGCGGTGTCACGAACAGCTTCCGCCGCCCGTCCACATCGGTCACGAAAATCTCAGCCCTTGGGCCGGGCACCCCGTCCTCGGTCAGCGTCCCGCGCGGATCCTCGATGGCGAAGCGCTGCGACGACCCGCCCTGGCGGAACAGGATCGTATAGGGCAGCGCGTAGCCACATCCCGGATCGGTCACCCCCGACCAACCCGAATCGGTGCCCTCCGGCCGCTCGCCCACGCAGCGGCTGCCGTCCGAAATCCGCAGGGTCACGCGGTTCGCCCGCGCCTCGGCGGCGACCACCCGCAGCGGCCCCTCGACCACCTCTTCGGGACCGAAGCCGTCGATCGTCTGGCACGCGGCCAAGGCGGGAAGCATCAGGAGCAGGGCAAAACGCATGGTCGAACTCTCTTCTCAAATCGCGCGGCGTCAGAGCGGCCAGATCATCGGGATCAGCACCGACGACACCGCCGCCACCACGACGTTCATGCCGATACCGACTCGGGCGAAATCCGTAAACCGATAGCCGCCCGGACCATAGACCAGCATGTTCGTCTGATAGCCGATGGGTGTCGAAAAAGCACAACTCGCCCCGACCATCACCGCCACGACCAACGGGCGCGGGTCCACCCCCAAGGCCTGGCCCAGCGCGATGGCCACCGGCGTGACCACCACCGCGACCGCGTTGTTGGACACCGTCTCGGTCAGGATCGTCGTGATCAGGAACACCACCAGGACCAGAAGCGGCCCCGGCAAACCGCCCAGATAAGGCGCCATCGCGCCCACGATGATCTCGACCGCGCCCGACGCCTCCAGCGCGGCGCCGACCGCCAACATGGCGAAGATCATCGCCAGAAGCCGCCCGTCCACGAAGCCGAACGCCTCGTCCGCGTCCACCGCGCGGGTCAGCAGCACGATCACCGCCCCCATCAGCGCCAGCGCCAGGATCGGCGCGAAATCCACCGCCGACAACGCCACGATCCCGGCCACGGCGGCCACCGGGATCCAGGCCCGTTCGCGGCGGAAGGCCTGCTCGCGCGGCTGGCTCACCTCCACCAGGTTCATGTCCCCCGCCAGCCGGTGGATGTCGTCGGACGCCCCCTCCAGCAGCAGCGTGTCCCCCACCCGGATCACCACGTCGTCCAGTTGCCCCGTCAGGTTCCGGTCCCGCCGGTGCAGCGCCAGCGGATAGACCCCGTATCGCCGCCGCAGCCGCAGGTTGCCCAGCCGCCGCCCGACCATCAGCGCGTCCGGCGTGATCAGTACCTCCACCGTGCTGGTCTCGACCGCGCCCACCTGGTCCAGCCGCTTCAGGTCCGGGTTGCGCTGCAAGGTCAGCAATTCCGCGATCTCGGTGCGCAGAATGACCCGGTCCCCCACCTCCAGCACCACGGCCGACAGGTTCCGCCGCAGCGACGCGTCGCCCCGCACCACGTCCACCAGGCGCACGCCCTCGCGCTGGAACAGCTTCACATCCGTCGCCTGCCGCCCGATCAGGTTTGATTCCGCCGGGATCACCGCCTCGGCGAAGAACTTCGCCCGCTTCGACCCGCCGCGCCCCAGCATCTGCGCCATCGACGTCCGCTCGGGCAGCAGATGCCGCCCCACGAAATACAGATACGCCATCCCCGCCACCGCCAGCGGAATCGCCAGCGGCGACACCTCGAAGATGGTGAACGCCTCCAGGCCCCGGGCTCGCGCCACCCCGTCCACCAGCAGGTTGGTCGACGTCCCGATCAGCGTGATCGTGCCCCCCAGGATCGAAGCATAGCTCAGCGGGATCAGCAGCTTCGACGGCGCCAATCCCATGGCGCCGGCCAGTTGGATGAAGACCGGGATCATCACCACCACCACCGGCGTGTTCGCCACGAAGGCCGACGCCACCAGCACGAAGCCCAGCAGCAGGGCAATCGCCAGCTTCGGCCGCGTCCCCACCTGCCCCTCCGCATAGCGCGTGAACCAGTCCAGCGCGCCCGTCCGCACCAGCGCGCCCATGATCAAGAACATCGCCGCGATGGTCCAGGGCGCCGGATTCGACAGGACCTCGACCCCCGCCTCATAGGGCAGGATCCCGATGGCCAGCAGGAACGCCGCGCCCGCCATGGCCACGACCTCGGTCGGGAAGGTCTCGCGCGCGAACAGGATCAGCATGACCACCAGCGTGCCGATGGTGATCCAGGCCTGCACCGGCTGGGAGAAGTCGGTGGCGATCACCCCCGCCCCTCCGCCGGCCGCACCATCACCATGCCCGCCACCATCATCCCGCCCGCCGCCAGCACGGCCAGCGGATACCGCTCCCCCAGCAGCAGCACCGACCAGAGCACCCCAAACCCGGTCACGAGATAGGCCGTTTGGCTGGCGAAGACCGATCCGGCCCGGGTCACCAGCCACAGGAAGCCAGCATAGATCAGCGTATGTCCCACCGCGATCGCCAATACGGCGGCCGAGCCCTGCCCCTGCCCGGGCGCAAAGAGCCACGCCGCCTGCCCGTTGGCCACCGCCACCGCCGTCGAGACCGGCCAGAACAAGCATGCCGCCCCCGCGAAGGCCTGAAGCGGGTCCAGACCCGCCATCCCCCGCCGCATCAGGAGGTTCGAGTTCAGCGCATAGCAGAAAGGCGCCATCAGCGCGACGGCCACCGCCCAGCCCGCGCCTGGCGCCACCCCGTCCCGCACGGCCGCGATCACCGCCACGGCGGCCAGGCCGAGGGACAGCCCGATGACCCGACGGCCCGTCGCCCGCTCCTGCCCCAGGGCCATGCCCATGGGCAGCGCCAAGATCGGGATCGTCGCCATAAGGATCGCCATCAGGCCCGCCGGCAGAACGCCCACAGCCGTATAGCTCGCCCAATGCGGCATCAGCGTGCCCAGGAACGCCACCTGCGCCGCGACCGACCATTGCGCGCCGTTCCGTGGCAATCCAACGCCCCGCACCGCACACAGCGTGCCCGCCAATATCAGCGTCACCGCGCCCTGCCACGCCATGATACCCCAGGGCTGGAACCCAGCCTGGACCGCCACTTTGTTGAGCGGCTGCATCAGCCCCCAACCCGCACCGAAGACCAGCAGGCACAGCCAGAAGACCGGCCGCGCCCCGCCCTGCGCCAAGGCCAGGCTCATTCCGGCCCCGCCTGGCTCAGCCGTCCGCCGACCCGCACCTGCCGGACCTCCACGGCCAGCCCGTCGGCCCCGGTCTCCACGAACAGCCCGCACAGCGTCGCCTCGCCGCCCGCCGGCTCGAACCGCCCGCGGGTCATGCCGGTCACGAAGCGCCGCATGGGCTCCGTCTTCTCCATCCCGATGACACTGTCGTAATCGCCGCACATCCCCGCATCGGTCTGATACGCCGTCCCGCCCGGCAGACGCCCCGCATCCGCCGTCGGCACATGGGTATGGGTGCCCACCACGACGCTGGCCCGCCCGTCGCAGAAATGCCCCACGGCCATCTTCTCGGACGTCGCCTCGCAATGCACGTCCACCAAAGCGGCATCCACGGCCCGCCCCAGGGGATGGGCCTTCAACACGGGGTCGATGGCCGAAAACGGGTCGTCATAGGTCCGCGACATGAAGACCTGCCCCAGCACCTGCGCCACCAACAGCCGCTTGCCGCCGATCTCATAGATCCGCCAGCCCTTGCCCGGCGCCTGCTTGGCGAAATTGATCGGCCGCAGGATCCGAGGCTCCTGCTCGATCGCCTGCATCATGTCCTTCTGGTCGAAGGCATGGTCGCCCAGCGTGATCACATCCGCCCCGGCCTCCAGCAGCCCCTTGGCCTGCGCTCCGTTCAGCCCCCGGCCCGACGACGCGTTCTCGCCGTTCACCACGACCGCATCCAGCCGCCACGCCTGCCGCAGGTCGGGCAGGCGCGCCGAGATCGCTGCCCGGCCGGATCGTCCCATCACGTCGCCTAGGAAAAGGATGCGCATCGCCGCCGAATAGCGCGGGCGGCGGCAGACGCGCAACGACCTTAACGCATGGGCTTCACTGTCACCTATCGGCAACAATCGACCATGTCTCGGCCCGAATCAGAGTCGAATACTCGGATTGTTCAGCATGACTCGCCCGGTCGTCCCGGGCCGATCGACAATCGAGGACCAAGAGCCCATGACCATGAGAGCCCCCACCCCGACGCCCCAGCCGAAACGGATCGCCGCCCTGTTGACGGGGATGGCATTGATGCTGCCGATGGCGAGCGTCGCGCAAGAGGTGACGCTGCGCTCCGAGGATGGATCGCTGCATTTCTCCGGTGAACTGATCGACTTCAAGAACGACGTCTACGTCATCGACTCGGCGGTGGGGCCCCTGAACGTGCCGAGCGACATGGTGGAATGCATCGGCGATGCCTGCCCGTCCGCCGACGCGGCCGCCGACGGCCGCATCGAATGGGACGTCTCGCTCTGGGGCAAGCGGCGCGCTTTCACCGAACATGTCGAGCGGCTGGCAGAACTCGTGGACGAGAAGACCGATGGCGAGTTCACGCTGAACCTCTCCTATGGGGGGCTGGCGCCCAGCCGCGAAAATCTCGACGGCATCGCCGCGGGCAGCTTCGAGATGGCCCAGTTCTGTGCCGGCTATCATCCCGAAAAGACCCCCTCGATCACCGTCCTGGAGCTTCCGTTTCTCGGCGTGGATTCCCTGGAACTCGAAACCGCCCTGTCCCAGGCGGTCTATGACCATCCGGCGGTCGAGGCCGACCTGGCCCGCTGGAACGCGACCCTTCTGATGCCGTCGCCCCAGCCACAGAACAACATCATGGGGGTCGGGCAGCCGCCGACCTCGCTCGGCTCGTTCCGCGGCATGACCATCCGGTCGACCGGCGGTGTCGGGCGCGCGATCGAAGCGCTCGGGGCGACGTCGATCACCCTGCCCGCGCCCCAAGTGAAAGAGGCGCTGACCGACGGGACGATTCAGGCCGCCGCCTTCGCGCCCCACGCCCATATGGCCTTCGACACGCTCGAAAGCGGCGTCTGGTGGACGACGAACCTGAACCCCGGCACGTCGAACTGCCCCGTCGTGGTCAACACCGACGCCCTGGACGAGCTGTCGCCCTCGAACCGCGTCGCGCTGCTGTCGTCGGTGAACGAAGCGCTCCGGCACTATGTCGACAACTACAATGACGTGACCATGGCCGCCTGGGAGCCTGCGCTGGACGAGAAGGCCATCATGCGGCTGACAATCACCGACGAGATCGTCGCCGCCATCGACGACGCGGTCGCCGCCCCGACCGCCGCGGCGTGGATCGCGGAAAACACCGCCCGCGGTCTGCCAGCGCAGGAGCTCTATGACCTCGTCACGGGCATGATCCGGAACGGATCCTGAGCCCGTCCCGCCCCTGAGACCGCCCCGCCCCAGATCGGCCGCCGCCGCAGCCCTCCAGCGGCGGCGTTCGTTTCGGCACCCCCGCTGCGGCGACATCCCGGGCCGCGCGCTCCGGGACCGTTTGGACAATCCCGCCCCTCACCATAGCCGTCACCCTCGGGTCGTGCGCGCATACAGCGCTCTCGCAGCGGTCCTTTCAAACGGACTCTCAGCCCTTCACCGCCCCGGCCGTCAGCCCCGACACGATCTGCCGCTGGAAGATCATCACCAACAGGAACAGCGGGGCCGTGATGCTCACCGCGGCGGCGATCGCCTCCACCTGGTCGGTCGTCGTCGTCTCGCGGTTGAAATAGCCGGCGATCGCCGGGACCATGGTCTGGTTCGATGCGTCCAGCAGCAGCGACGTCACCAGGAAGTCGTTGTACGCCAACAGAAAGCTGAACAGCCCCGTCGTGATCACCCCCGGCCACATCACCGGCATGATGACCCAGCGGAAGGCCTGGAAATGGGTGCAGCCATCGACCCGCGCGCTTTCGTCCAGATCCACGGGGATATTCTGGAAGAACGAGCGCAGCATCCAGATGGTGAAGGGCTGGTTGATCGCCACCAGCACCGCGATGACGGCCAAGGGCTGGCCGTACAGGGTCGGCGCGTTCTCGCCCAGGATCGGCGCCAGGATCTCGGCCGAGTTGATGAAGACCGGCAAATAGCCCGCCACCAGCACCGAATGGGGCAAGGCCCGGAAGATCAGCGCAACGATCAAGATCCAGAACGCCAGCGTCGACCCCGACCGCGCCAGTCCATATCCCGCCAGCGTCCCCACCGTCAGCGACACCGTCACCACCCCGAAGGTCACGATCATCGAGTTCTGGAACTGCCGGTAGAATTGGTTCTCCACCCAGACCGCCTCGTAATGCTCCGTCGTCAGGCCCAGCACCGGCGCCCCCAGCGGCCCAAGCCACCCTTCTAACGGCCCGGCCAGCCACGGCACCACGACGAACAAGCCGAACAGCGCCACCATCGCGAAGCCCAGCGCGATCACCGCCCAGGAAAACAACTTCTGTCCCAGCCCGTCCCCCGCCGCCATCGGCATCAGCCACTTGGTCGCCGCCTTGATCGACAAATAGATCGCCAGCAATCCCAATATGATATCGACCGTACTTAATCCATTTCCATCGGCCAGCGTCCGCGGCCCGATGATGACCTCCGCCGCGTCGGGCGAAAACGCGTCCACCGGCGACTTGAACGACATGGCCAGGACCCAGACCAGCGGGAACGCCGCCAGCAGCAGCCAGAAGGCCAGGAACGCGTTCGAGGCCAGCTTCAACCCGACGGGCTGGCGCATGGCGCGGGGCATCGTGTCGGACATGGCTCAGCCCCCCCTGTGGTCGCGCCAGGTGCGCCGCAGCGGCGCGGCCAGCAGGATGACGACCCCGATCATCGTCAGCATCGCCGACGCGCTGGCGGAACTCACCGCCCGGTTCCCCGCATCGTCCGGCGTCAGGTAATCGTAGGTCAGGTATTGCAGCGTGATCCGGTAACTCTCGGACGAGAACCCGATCACCTCCTCGAAGGCGCGATAGGCGTCCATCAGATGGATCAGCGTGATGAACACGATCAGCGGCATCAGATGCGGGATCACGACGTAGCGCAGCCGCTCCCACCGCGACGCGCCGTCGATCACCGCGCTCTCCAACGTGTCCTGGTTCACCGTTTGCAGCCCCGCATAGAAGATCACGAAGGCGAAGGGCGCCACGTGCCAAACCCGGTAGAACATCATCAGGAACTCGATGGCCCAGCCATTGGCCGCGATGCTGAGGTCGGTCTCGAACAGGGCTTCCAGCCAGATCGTCACGATCCCGTCGCCGTAAAACAGCCAGCGGATCGACAGCGCCCCGATCACCGGCGTGATGATGAACGGCAGCAGCGACACGAAGATCACCGGCCCCTTGATCGCCCTGGCCGCGTTGTTGACGACGACGGCGATGGCCAGACCCAGCCCCAGCACCAAGGGCAAGGTGAACAGCGTGAAGGTCAGCGTGAAGCGCAGCGCCTTCCAGAAGTCGATCTGAAGCAGGGCTCCGAAATCGAGCGACGTCAACGCGTCCACCGCCCGCTCGCCCCCCAAAACATTGGCGTAGGACGCGAAGCCGACCCATTCGGTGACCGTCTGCATCTGCCCGTCCTCGCCAAGGACGGGAATCGTCTTCACCTCGGTCGTGCAGGTCTGCTCCAGGAAGCCCGGCGTACAGGTCTCCACCGTTTCGGTGGTGAAGACCGGGTTGGTCACCTGGAACGAGTTGATCAGAACCATCACCAGCGGGAAGGCGATGAACAGCGCCATCATGAACAGCGATGGGCCGACAAAGGCGGCAAAGGTGCGGAACTTCAAGGTCGTGCCCCCCGGCTGGTCAGCGTCCCGCCCCGACCGTTGCATACGCAGTCAGCCTCTGTCACGGCCTTTCGTCCCCATCGCGGGACGGTGGACGCCATCCGACCCGCCGCGCGCGGATCCTCAGCCCCGCAGCGCCCGCCGCATGATCTTGCCCGTCGCCGTCATCGGCAACGCGTCCACGAACCGGACCGCCCGTGGCGCCATATGCGGCGACAGCCGGGCCCGGACCCAGGCGATCAACTCCGCGTCCAACCCGTCCGCCGCGCCTTCGGCCACCACGAACGCCGTCACGGCCTCCCCGCGCCGCTCGTCCGGCAACCCGACCACGGCGCACATCACCACCGACGGATGGCCCGTCAGGCAGGTCTCGATCTCCGTCGGCCCGATCCGATACCCGGCCGAATTGATCACGTCGTCGTCCCGCGACACATAGGCGATCACGCCCCCCGCCAGCGCCCGGCCCAGATCGCCCGTGCGCAGCCAGCCACCGCGCCACTTCGCCGCCGTCTGCTCGGGCTTCCTCCAATATTCCATGAAGGCCGCCGGGGACCCCCGCGCGCAGATCTCTCCGACCGCCCCCTCGGCCACGGGCGCCCCGGCCCCGTCCTGCACCTGAACCTCGACCCCCGGCACGGCGCGGCCCAGCGTGCCGGGCGTCACCTCCTGCGTCCCCGCGCAGGCCGCCATCACCAGGTTGCACTCCGTCTGGCCGTAGATCTCGTTGATCGGCACGCCCAACGCGTCGCGCCCCCAGGCCAACAGGCCCGCGCCCAGCGCCTCGCCCCCCGACATCACGGCGCGCAGCCGCAACCCCTCGGGCGGCTCGGTCCGGCGCAGCATCTTCAACGCCGTGGGCGGCAGGAAGGCGGCGCTCACCCCCTCCGCGATCATCAGGTCCCACGCCGCCTCCGCCTCGAACTTGGCGAAGCGCTTGGCCACCAGCGGCACGCCGAAATAGAGGCACGGCATCGCCAGATCCATCAGCCCGCCGATCCAGGCCCAATCCGCCGGGGTCCAGCCCACGTCGCCGGGCTTGGGAAACCCCTCCAACGCCGTCTCGACGCAGGGCAGGTGTCCGACCAGGAACCGGTGGGCGTGCAACACCCCTTTGGGCGCCCCCGTCGTCCCCGACGTGTAGATCATCATCGCCGGGTCTTCTGCGCCATTCGACACCGCCTCCACCGGGTCCCCGTCCAGCGCGCCGGGCGCGTCCACATCCACCCGCAGCCGCAAGTCCCGCAGGTCCAGCGCCTCCAGCTTGGCCAGCCCGCCCGCATCGCCGATCACCGCCCGCGCGCCGGAATCCCGCAGCCGGTAGTCCAGCGCCTCGGGCCCGAACAGCGTGAACAGCGGCAACGACACCGCCCCGCGCTTCATCGCCGCTAGATGCGCCACCATCACCTCGGCCCGCTGCGGCAGCAGGATCGCCACGCGATCCCCGCGCCCCACGCCGGCGCGGGCCAGCGCGCCGGCCAGCCGGTCGGACGCCGCCTTCAGATCGCCAAAGGTCCAGACCCGGCGCCCCTCGGACAGGTCGATGATGGCCACCCGGTCCGGCGCCGCCTCGGCCCAATCGTCGCAGCAGACCCGCGCGATGTCGAACCCGTCCGGCACGTCCCACCGGAACGCGGCGCGCATCTCGTCCCACGGGGCCAGCCGCGGGATCGTCCGCCTCATCCCCGCGACACGGTCACAGGCGACAGCCCCGTCAGCGGCAGGCCCAGGCTCTGCAAGGCCTGCAGCGAGATCTGCGCGCCCCCCGCCCCGTCCAGCGGCCGCAGCAGGACCGGCACGCTCTCGCCGTTTTGTGCCGTGGCCACCCCCTGGGTCTCGGCGCTGACCAGCGCCGTCTTCAGCCACAGCCCGCCTTCGCTCGGATCGCCCAAGGCGACGGTCTCCTGCCCCAGGGCGTTGCCGCTCTCCGCGGCCGTGTCCACCGCCGCCGCCCCGTCCGCTGCCGCGGCGGGCGCCCCGTCATCGGCCGCCCCCTCCGATGGCTCCAGAACCGGCGCGGCCTCGACCGCGACAGGCGCCACCTCCGGCGTGTCGCCCCCGCCGAAGATCGGGCCCTCCGCGCATCCGGCCAATCCGAATACGGCGATCCAAAGAAAGCGATCCATGGCGACACTCCCCCGAAAGTCTTGTCACCCATAGTGTGACCCAGCCGCGCGCCCCTGTCAGCCCATCTTGTGGAGGCGCGCCGGGCCCCCTAACCTGCCGTCCATGACCGCGCCCCTGATCGACCCCTTCGCCCGGACCATCGACTACCTGCGGGTCTCGGTGACCGACCGCTGCGACTTCCGCTGCACCTATTGCATGTCGGAACACATGACCTTCCTGCCCAAGAAGGACCTGCTGACGCTGGAGGAGTTGGAGCGCCTCTGCACCGCCTTCGTCCGCCTGGGCGTCAAGAAGCTGCGCATCACCGGCGGCGAACCCCTGGTCCGCCGCAACATCCTCAGCTTCTTCGAGGGCATGTCCCAACACCTGGGCAACGGCCTCGACGAACTCACCCTCACCACCAACGGCTCCCAACTCGACCGCTTCGCCCAGCCGCTCGCGGCGGCGGGCGTGCGCCGCATCAACGTCTCGCTCGACACGCTGGATCCGGACAAGTTCAAGGCCATCACCCGTTGGGGCTCGCTCGACAAGGTCAAGCGCGGCATCGACGCCGCCCAGGCGGCGGGGATGCGCGTCAAGATCAACGCCGTCGCCCTCAAGGGCTTCAACGACGTCGAACTCTTCGACCTGGTCGCCTGGGCCAAATCCGGCGACATGGACCTCACCTTCATCGAGGTCATGCCCATGGGCGACATGGGCGACGGCACCGATGGCACGCTGCGCCTGGACCAATACTGGCCGCTCAAATCCTTACGCGCCCAACTCGCCACCCGCTACACGCTCACCGATCTCGACCACCGCACCGGCGGCCCCGCCCGCTATGTCCGGCTGAACGAAACCGGCCAGCAGATCGGCTTCATCACCCCGCTGACCCACAATTTCTGCGAAAGCTGCAACCGCGTTCGCCTCACCTGCACCGGCCAACTCTACATGTGCCTCGGCCAGGAAGACATGGCCGACCTGCGCGCCCCCCTCCGCGCGGGCCCGTCGGACGCCCCCCTGGAAGACGCCATCCGCGCCGCCATCGCCCGCAAGCCCAAGGGCCACGATTTCGACTATTCCCGCCAGACGGTCGCGGGCCAGGTCTCCCGCCACATGAGCCATACCGGCGGCTGAGATGGCGCCCGACCCCGAGGTCCGTCCCACCATCCGGACCCCGGCGCCCGGCCGCGAGGAGCGACGGGCCCCCGGCCCGGACGCGACGAGCGCGCCCGGATGATCCCCGACCTCGCCACCCTCGAAACCCAGGCCAAGGCCCGCGCCCTCACCCTCCTCGGCGGCTTCCAAGACGACGGCCAAACCACCCTCCTCCTCGGCCCCGACCCCGCCACCTTCTGGCCGACCCTACAAGCCGCCCCCGACGCCCACGCCCCGGACCCCGTCGACGCCTACTCGACCCGCGTCATCACCGCTTGGGCCACCGACTTGGGCGCCACGCCCAGCTTCCCCTTCGGCCAGCCCGTCCACCCCTTCGTCACCTGGGCGCTCAAAACCGGCCGCTGCCACATCTCCCCCGTCGGCCTCTTGGTCCACGACGGCCAGGGCCTCCTGGTCAGCTTCCGCGGCGCCCTCACCTTCGACGCACCCATCGACCTGCCGCCACCGCCGCCCAACCCCTGCCCAACCTGCCCGGCCCCCTGCCGCACCGCCTGCCCCGTCGACGCCCTCTCCCGAGACGCCTACGACATCCCCGCCTGCCGCGCCCATCTCGCCACCCCCGCGAACACCTGCATGCCCCAAGGCTGCGCCGCCCGCCGCGCCTGCCCGCTCTCTCCACCAAGACCCGACGCCCAAGCCGCCCACCACATGCGCGCCTTCGCGGGCGAAGGCGCATGAAGCTGATCCTCCTGCGCCATGCCAAATCCGACTGGGACGATCCGCTGCTGGACGATCACGACCGCCCCCTGAACGCCCGCGGCCGGGATGCCGCCGCCAAGATCGGCGCCTGGCTCCAAGCCCAGAACCACCGCCCCACCCGCATCCTCTGCTCCACCGCCGCCCGCACCCGCGAAACCCTGGCCCATCTCGGCCTGCCCAAGGCCGAAACCCGGTTCCGCCGCGACCTCTACCTGGCCGCCACGGACCACATCCTCGGCCTGTCCGGCCCCGGCACCACCCTGATCATCGCCCATAATCCCGGCATCGCCGATGCCGCCGCCCAGGCGGTCACCGACGCGCCCGCCCATCCCAAATTCGCCGCCTATCCCACCGGCGCCTGCAC
>JBCCCB010000046.1:0-17138 GCA_039033775.1 Pseudomonadota bacterium
CTACGCCTCCTTGCCCAACACGTCGCGCTCGCCCTTGAGCCAGCGCCATGTGTAGTAGAGATCGAAGATGTTGCAGATGCCGATGATGATCGCGTAGGCCCAGGCCAGCGCCGCGAGGTGGCCCGACAGGGAACCCTGCATCATCCACCAGACCGCATAGACCCATGCGGGTAGCCAGACGATCAGGTGAGACGCGGACGTAACCTTGCTCACGCCGCGCTCGATCAGTGTGATCGCGGAGTTGACAACCACAACGAAGAGCCACGCCAGCGAGAGCCAGGCCGGGAGCGGATGATCGGTCGCGAGCCACGTACCGACCGCCCAGAAGTTCACCGGCACCAGAAATACGACTACCCAGATACGCACCCAGGCAGGCGCGGACCACAGAGACAGGCTGACTTCGACAATGCGGCCCCAGAGGCCAGCGCGCTGCGTTGGCGTTTTTGTCATGTCGAAATCCTTCAAATCACAGAGTTGGCGCGCTTATCCGGTATCTGAAGCTTGCGCGTCCATTCCCTTGCAGGGAATGGAGCTGCGTTTTCTGACGTGGTAAGTTTGCCCATGAACAAGCCCCTCACAGCACCGACCTTTGGCGATCTCCTGCGGTCCTGGCGCGCGGAACGGCGTCTGTCGCAATCCGATCTGGCTTTGGCCATCGGCACGCCGTCGCGTCACGTGAGCTTCATGGAAACCGGGCGCAGCCAGCCCTCGCGCGAAATGATTCATCGACTGGCGACGGCTCTTACCGTGCCGCTGCGCGAGCGCAACCATCTGTTCCGCGCGGCAGGCTTTGCCGATATCTACGCGGATCGCGGCTTCGCGGGGGAAGACACCACTATGCTGCGTCAGGCCGTCACGCGATTGATGACCGCCCACGATCCGTATCCCTCCTTCGTTGTGGATCGCCTGTGGAACGTGCGGGACGTGAACGCTTCAGCACGCAAGATGCTGGCCCCAGTCGCGGCGGCATTCCCCCTGGACGATCCCGAGTCCCCCGTGAACATGCTGGACCTTGCCTTCAGCGCGGACGGTCTGCGCCCCTTCATCAGGAACTGGGAGGACTATGCCCGACAGGCCGTTCAGCGGCTACACCGTGAGGCTCTGACGGCTGCCGATCTACGCGCGGGACTGGATCGCGTCGCCACCTATCCGGACCTGCCCAAAGATTGGTGGGCGTTCGATGTGAAATACGCGCTCGGGCCGGTCTTTACGCTGGAGATGCACTTCGAGGGGCTGGACCTGTCGTTCTTCTCCGTGGTCGCCTCGGTTGCGGCTCCAACCGATACGCTAGCCCAAGAATTGCGGGTTGAAACGCTGTTCCCAGCTGATCCAGCGACAGAAGTTTGCCTTCGAGAACGGAGTGCTCAAAACCCCGTGGTTTCCGAGAACTACAAAAGCAGACCTTCGTAAGAGTAAAGCGAACGACAACTTCGTCCGCAAACCGGACATCAAGACCAGCCTAGGCGCTAACGATTACCGAGAAACAATCTGCTGGTAAAATTCCCGAATCCGCTCCGTCACTGGACCCACCTGACCCGTGCCGATCACCCGGCCGTCGATCTCGCCCACCGGGGTTTGGGCGCCGAAGGTGCCGGTCAGGAACGCCTCGTCGGCGGAATAGGTCTGGGCCAGAGAGAAGTTCTTCTCGCGGCAGGGGATGCCGTTCGCGTGGCAGAGGTCGATCACCTTCTGGCGGGTGATCCCGGCGAAGCAATAATCGCCGGTCGACGTCCAGACCTCGCCGCGGCGGACGATGAAGAAATTGCAGGCATTGGTCGTGTTCACGAAGCCATGGACGTCGAGCATCAGGGCCTCGTCGGCGCCGGCCTTTTCGGCGGCGATGCAGGCCAGGATGCAGTTCAGCTTCGAATGGGTGTTCAGCTTGGGATCCTGACTCATCGGCAGACCGCGGATATGCGGCACCGTGGCCAGGCGCACGGGGCGCGGCAGCTTCGGCTTGGAATGTTCCATGATGATGACCATGGTCGGGCCAAAGACCGACAGGCGCGGGTGCTGGAACGGCAGGCGTTTGCGACCGCGGGTGATCATGAGGCGGGCATGGGCGTCGGTTTCCATGCCGTTGGCCGCTTGGGTGTCGAGGATCGCTTGGACAATCTCCGCCCGCGTGCGGCCCGGGTCGATATCCGTGGCCAGCGCCGCCTCGAACAGGCGGTCGAGATGTTCGTCCAGGAAGGACCAAATGCCGTCATGCAGGCGCAAGCCTTCCCAGATACCGTCGCCGAGCATGAAGCCGGAATCGTAGACCGACACGGTGGCCTCGGCCTTGGGTTTCAGCATGCCGTCGACCCAGATCAGCAAATGGTCGTTGCGGGGATCGTCTTCGGTGTCATGGGTGCTGGCATCGGTTTGCATAACCGGCAGGCTGACGTCACGGGCGTGTGATTTGCAAGTGGGCACGGATGGACGGACACTGGACATTCATTCGGAGGACCGATCCATGGCTAATTCCGGACGTCACACCATCCGCCTGTCGATGCTGGCGCTCGCCATTCTGGCGGGTTTGGCCTTGCACAAGGTCGACCAGAAGGCCCAGGCCGAGTGTCATAGCTGCCTGAAGCCCGCGGCCGAGGCGGTGAAGTCCTAAAGGAACGCCGCGGCGTTGTTGATGAGGATCGTGCGGAGCACGAAGATCCCCAGGATCACCACCAGGGGCGCCAGATCGAGTCCGCCCATTTGCGGCAGCGCGCGGCGGATGGGCCCGTAGACGGGTTCCAGCAGGCGGTTCAGGCCATCCCAGACCTGCGCGACGATGGGCTGACCCAGATTCAACACCCCGAACGAGATCAGCCAGGACACGATGATGTGGATGATGACGATGGTCTGCGCCACCGAGAGCAGCATCATGATGATCTGGAAGAGGGACGTCATAAGCGGGCCTTTCTGGTTCGCCCCGATCTAGGGGCCTTGGCGCGGGGCCGCAAGTTGGCGTGACGTTGGCGTTGACGCGGGCATCCGCGCGGCGCAGGGGCCGCGCATGTATCCGCTGATCCGCCTGGCCCATGCCATCCTGTCCAACCGGTCGGCGCCGAAACTGGGCGTGACGGATGTGCATGTGAGCCGCCACCTGTGCTGGCCCTGGGACATCGACCCGTGGCTGGAGCTGAACAATGGGCGGATCCTGACGCTCTACGACCTGGGGCGGATGGGGGCGGGTGCCCGGATCGGGCTGATCGGCGCGCTGCGGCGGCGGCGCTGGGGGCTGGCGGTGGCCGGGTCGTCGGTCCGCTACCGGAAGCGGATCACCGTGTTCCAGTGGATCGAGATGCGGACGCGTTGCGTGGGCTGGGATTCGCGGTTCATCTATATCGTGCAATCCATGTGGGTGAGCGGGACCTGCTGTTCCCAGGCGCTGCTGCGCACGGCGGTCACGTCCCGGACCGGAACGGTGCCGCCATCGCAGGTCATGGCCGAGCTGGGCTGGACCGAGGTCGGACCGGACATGCCCGGCTGGGTGACCGCCTGGATCGCGGCCGAGGGCACGCGGCCCTGGCCGCCGGAGGCCGCCTAGGTGGCCAGTCCCTTGCCGCAGGGCGGTCTGCGGCAACTGGCCGGTTGGGCCGGCGCGTCGCGCGCGGCTTGTGAAGACGGCCCTACGACGACTAGGCTAGAACTGCCGTCGATCGCCCGGTCAGGCGCCGTCATCCGACCGGGCAAAACTGAACCGAGGAGGTTCGACATGGGCAAGAGACAGACAATGGGATGGGCCGTCGCCCTGGCAATGTTCGCCTTCGCGGCGCCGAGCGGGGCACAATCGACCGGTGCGGGGGCCTCGCAACTGGCGGCGTCGATCCAGCCGGATCTGGATTTCCTGGGCTTTGAAGACGTGGATGCCCGATCCCTCAGCCTGCGCCAATTGGGCGCCATGCGGAGCGCGTTCTCCTCGATCGGGACGGGCATGAAGGTGATCGACGTGCAGTTCAGGGTGCAGGCCATCCTGGAGACCGACGGCTACAGCACGTTCGAGGGCGTGCGGATCGACGGCAGCCGGGTCGGGAATTTCTAGGACGATCGACGCGGCGCTCGACCGCGAGACCGGCAGGGTTGGAAACGGGTGCGGGATGGCCCGCGTCTGGGCGGCGGTACGGGGGCCGATCTGCGTTGCATCCGCCTGCGTCGCCCGTCAGGGTCGCGGCGCGGAGGGACGTGGATGAGCAACCCCGAAACGGTCGCGGCGCCGATGCCCGCCCGCTCGCCCCAGGCGGCGCGGCGGATCCGGGGCTGGATGGCGTTCGATTGGGCGTCACAGCCCTTCTTCACGCTTTGCCTGACCTTCGTGTTCGGCCCCTATTTCACCGCCACAATCGCCGACAGCTTCATGGGCGGCGGGATGGGCGAGGGATCGGCCGATGCAAGGGCGCAGCAGATGTGGTCGTTCACGCTGACCGCCATCGGGATCGGGATCGCGCTGTCGGCCCCGCTGCTGGGCGCGGTGGCCGACCGGTCGGGCCGCCATATGCGGTGGGTGGCGATCTTTTCGGTGCTATATGTGCTGGGAACCTGCGCGCTATGGCTGATGGTGCCGGACGGGTCGGGCACCTGGATCGCCATGGCCGGGTTCGCCCTGGCGATGGTTGGCGCGGAATATACGACGATCTTCACCAACGCGATGCTGCCCGGCCTGGCCCCGCGGGCGCAGATCGGGCGGATTTCCGGAACCGGCTATGCGCTGGGCTACGCGGGTGGCGTGGTGGCGCTGGCGGTGATGCTGCTGCTGTTCGTGGACGACGAATCCGGGCGGACCTTCCTGGGCGGCGTGCCTGCCTTCGGCCTGGACGGCGCCGCGCGGGAGGGGACGCGCATCGTCGGGCCGTTCACGGCCGTCTGGTACGTCCTGTTCATGATCCCGTTCTTCCTTTGGGTCCGGCAACCCGTACCGGTCAAGGCGGTTCGGGTCACCCTGCGGGACGCGTGGGCGGATGTGGTCGCCCTGGTCAAGCAGGTGCCGGGGCGGCGCAGCCTGGCGGCCTATCTGGCCGGGTCGATGCTGTACCGGGACGCGCTGGCGGCGCTCTATTCCTTTGGCGGGGTCTACGCGACGCTGGTCCTGGATTGGGAGACGACGCAGATCGGCATCTTCGGCATCCTGGGCGCGGTGACGGCCGCCGTGGCCAGTTGGATCGGCGGGCGACTGGACGGCGCCCATGGGCCGAAGCCGGTGATCGTGGGATCGACGCTGATCCTGACGGCCGTGGTGCTGGTGCTGACGTTCACCTCGCGCGAGATGATCGTCGGGATCCCCGTGCCACAAGGATCGGGTGCGCCGGATATCGTGCTCTATCTGGTGGGCGCAATCATCGGCGGCGCGGGCGGCGTGTTGCAGGCGGCCAGCCGGACCATGATGGTGCGCCATGCCGACCCGGACAAGGCGACCGAAGCCTTCGGACTGTACGCGCTGGCCGGAAAGGCCACAGCCTTCGTCGCGCCTGCGGCGATCGGCGTCGCGACTTGGCTGACGGACTCGGCCAGATTGGGCATTATTCCGGTCGCGATCCTCTTCCTCGCGGGGCTGGTTCTGCTACGCTGGGTCGACCCGGACGGAGATAGATGATGCGCCTGATCGCCCTGGCCTTTCTCGTGATGATCGCCCTGCCCGCCCAGGCGCAGTTGGCCAAGGACTTGTTCGGCGCCCAGCCCCGGCCCTCGGCCCAGCAATCGGAGCCGTTCGGCAGCTACGCCCGTGGCTGCGCGGCCGGTCTTATACAACTGCCCGAGACGGGCCCGTCCTGGCAGGCCATGCGGCTGAGCCGGAACCGGAATTGGGGCCATCCTGAGCTGATCGACCTGGTCCAGGATATCGGCACGCATATGGATCGCATCGGCTGGGGCGGCATCTATGTGGGCGATCTGAGCCAGCCGCGCGGCGGTCCGATGCTGACCGGACACCGGTCGCACCAGATCGGGCTGGACGCGGATATCTGGCTCTATCCCGCCACGGACATGACCCTGTCCCGGCGCGCGCGGGAAAATATCTCGGCTATCTCCATGCGCCGGTCCGAGGGCGCGTTCGTGAACGACAATTGGAGCCGGGGGCAGCATGAGCTGGTGAAAAAGGCCGCCCAGGATCCGCGCACGGCGCGCATCTTCATCTTCCCCGGCGCCAAGATCCAGATGTGCGAGGACGAGACCGGCGACCGGGCCTGGCTGCGCAAGGTGCGGCCCTGGTGGGGGCATCATTTTCACATGCATGTCCGCATCTCCTGCCCGCGCGGCGCGTCCGGCTGCGTGAACCAGGACCCACCGCCGCCGGGCGATGGCTGCGCCGAGGCGCTGCAATGGCGCCAGAACATCCTGAACCCGCCGCCGCCCGACCCCAACGCCCCTCCGCCGCGCCCGAGGCGCGAACTGTCGCTGGCCGATCTGCCGCAGCAATGCTCCGCCGTTCTGTCCGCGCCGGCGCGGTAATCGCCGCGCTTCTGGCGTCCCCCATCCCCGCCGCCGAGTTTCTGGGCAGCCATACGTGGCAATCCGGGCTTGACCCGGCGGGCGGGTATTCGGCGCTGTGGCTGGGGCCGGATGGGATCAGCTTCGTGGCGATCTCGGACCGGGGGGCCTGGGTCGAGGGCGCGCTGACGCGGAACGCGGCGGGGGCCGTGGACGGGGTGCGCGTGTCGGCCAGCGGGCCGCTGCTGCGGTCCACCGGCGAAGACTTGCAGCCGGGCGAGACGGATTCGGAATCCATCGCCCGGACAGCCGACGCCTTCTATGTGGGCTTCGAGGGCCAGCACCGGGTGATGCGCCACGCCACCATCGCAGGCGCGCCCGAGCGGATGGACCAGGCCGAGGCCTTCGCCGATCTACAGAACAATTCGGGCCTGGAGGCGTTGGCGGCGGACGATCGGGGCGTAGTCTACGCAATCCCCGAACGGTCGGGGCGGCTGACCCGCCCGTTCCCGGTCTTCCGGCTGCGCGACGGGGTCTGGGATCAGCCCTTCGATCTGCGCCGCGATGGGATGTTTCTGGTATCCGGGGCGGATGTGGGACCCGATGGGCGGCTCTATCTTCTGGAACGGGATCTGGGTCTTCTGGGCTTCCGGACGCGGGTGCGCAGCTTCGATCTGACCGGCGGGGACGAGCGGTTGGAATTGGAGACGGGCGGCGGCGTGCATGACAACTTGGAAGGGTTGTCGGTCTGGCGGGACGCGGATGGGCGGCTGCGGGCGACGATGATTTCGGACGACAACCTTCGGAATTGGCTACAGCGGACGGAGTTCGTGGATTACGTGCTGGACGAGGCCGTCATGGCCCCCGGCGGATAGGCCGGAGGGGGACACTTCCCAGTCGCCAGGTTATCTTCGGACAGAGCCAGACGGATGCGAGTCCGGCTGCTGCCACCTCGGCCGGGCGACGGGGCACGATCGGGTGGGACCTGGAATGCGACCCATGACCGGACCTGGGATCGAGCCTGGACCGGTTGCTGCGGTTCCGACGCCCCGCATCCGGCATCAGCTTGGCGGCACGGATAACGGGGCGTCTTCCCCCGGCACGGACACCGGCTGCTCGGCCTGTTCCGTCGGTTCGGACGTCGCACAATAACCTTCACGCCCGGTTACCGCCTGCCGCGGAGCGGAGCCAGCGCCGGCAGGCCCCCCGCGCCCTCTCAGGCTTCGATGCGGCCCGGGATATGTTCGCGCCGGGTGCGCGGCAGCGGCCAGTCCGCCATGAGCGCCAGGGCGTCTTCGGCCGTCTCGACGAAGCGGAACAAGTCCAAGTCGTCCTCGCCGATGGTGCCCGCATCCAGGAGCGCGTCCCAGTTGACGATCTTCCGCCAGAACTCCTCGCCGAACAGCAGGAACGGCACCCGCTCCATCCGGCCGGTCTGGATCAGGGTCAGGGCCTCGAAGGTCTCGTCCAGGGTGCCGAAGCCGCCGGGAAAGACGCAGATGGCGGCGGCGCGCATCAGGAAGTGCATCTTGCGGATGGCGAAGTAATGGAAGTTGAAGCTGAGTTCGGGGGTGACGAAGGCGTTGGGCGCCTGTTCGTGGGGCAGCACGATGTTGAGCCCGATGCTGCGCCCGCCCGCATCGGCGGCGCCGCGATTACCGGCCTCCATGACGCCGGGACCGCCGCCGGTGACGATGACGTTCTCGCGCCCGCCGCTGTCGCGGAGGGATTGCTCGGTCACCAGCCGGGCGAAGGTGCGAGCCTCTTCGTATTGGCTGGAGAGCTGGCGCAGGGTGTCGGTCTGGGCCTTGTCGCGATCTTCGGGGCGGCGGATGCGGGCGCCGCCGAACATCACGACGGTCGAGGCGATGTCGGCCTCGTCCATCATCAGGGTCGTCTTCATCAGTTCCAGTTGCAGGCGGACGGGCCGCAGGTCTTCGCGGCACAGGAAATCGTCGTCCATGAAGGCCAGCCGGTAGGCGGGCGACCGGGTCTGGGGCGTGTCGGGCACGCCCCGCGCCTCGGCGGCATCCTCGCGCGAGCGGCGGAGCGGGTGAAAACGGTCTTGGGCCATGGTGTCGACTTTCCGAGCGGGTTAGCAGCGGACTAGCAGGTCGAACGGGCGGGCGCGATATGGATTGGGGATCGGAGATCGGGGCCGCGCGGGCGCGGATCGCGGGTCACGCGCGGGTGACGCCGGCGGCGCGGCTGGATCTGGGCGGGGGCGACGTCGAGGTGAAGCTGGAGCAGATGCAGCATACCGGCAGCTTCAAGGCCCGCGGAGCGTTCAATACGCTGCTGTCGGCCGAGGTGCCCGCGGCCGGGGTGTTGGCGGCCTCTGGCGGGAACCACGGGGCGGCGGTGGCCTTCGCGGCGAACCGGCTGGGGCACCCGGCGCATATCTTCGTGCCCGAGGTCGCAGGCCCCGCCAAGATCGGCCTGATCGAGCGAACGGGCGCCACGTGCCATGTGGTGCCCGGGCTCTATGCCGATGCCATGGCCGAGGCCCGGCGGCATGAGGCCGAAAGTGGCGCGATGCAGATCCATGCCTATGACGCGGTGCCCACGGTGGCCGGCCAGGGCACGCTGATGGCCGAATGGGAGGACCAGGGGTTGATCGCCGATACCGTGTTGATCGCCGTGGGCGGCGGCGGGCTGATCGCGGGCGCCCTGGCCTGGCTGCGGGGGCGGCGAAAGGTCGTCGCCGTGGAGCCGGAGACATCCTGTGCGCTGCAGGCGGCACTGGCGGCCGGGGCGCCGGTCGACGTCTCCGTCTCCGGCGTGGCGGCCAATGCCTTGGGGGCGAAGCGGGTGGGCGACATCTGCTTCGGTCTCGCGCAAGGTGTGGGGGTCGAGAGCGTGGTGGTGCCGGACGACGCCATCGTGGCGGCGCAGGCGATGCTGTGGCGCGAGGCCCGGCTCTGGACAGAGCCCGCAGGGGCCTGCGCCTTGGCCGCGCTGGTATCGGGGGCCTACGTGCCGGAGCCCGGCGAGCGGGTGGCCGTGTTGATCTGCGGCGCGAATCCCGCCCCTGACCCGGTGGGGTGATGGGTGAGACCGTAATGTCCGAAGGCGGTCCTTCGAGCGTGGAACGGTCAGTGATGTCCGGGGCGGTGTGGGCCTGGAGCGGACCTTCGCATTTCCAGGTGCAAGCCGGCCCGTCGACGGGCCGCGGTGCGGCGATCCAACCCTCGAGCTATGGCACTTTATGCCTGCAACATCCGTAGAAGCCCTGAGCGTCGCGCCAACGGCAGCCAGATCGCCGTGCCGGGGGGGCGCCATTGGTTCGAGATCCACTGGCGACGCGATGGACCGGCGCCCTGCGGGCTTGATTCCGGTCCAGGCTACGCTCGACCGTCCGCTCCAGACCCAGATCGCTCGAGCGCCAGACGCACACTCGGCTGGCGCCCCCGCGTCCCGTCAGCGCCCTTTACCGCCCGTAGGTGCAGGGCACGTTCGTCGCGGGCATGCCCGCGCAATCCACCAGGTCCAGCTTGATGTCGACCGACGCGACCAGGCCGGTGGGGCTGTCCAGGAAGGCGATGAAATCCATTCCGTGGTCCAGGCGCAGCACCTCGCCCTTGGCTTCGAACCCGACGACGCGGACCTCGTCGTAGCCGGGAATGAAATCCGGATAACGGCGGTCGCGGACCAGTCGGAAGTCCAGTGTGACCGGCGCCGTCTGGCCGCGCAGGGTCAGATCGCCGGTCAGCTTGCCCGTCGTCGGCGTCAGCATGTCGATCCGGGTCGACGCGAAGGTGATCGTGGGATGCGCGACGGCATCGAAGTAATCGGCCGAGCGCAGGTGTTCGTCCCGGGCGCGGTGGTTGCTGTCGATGGACGACACCTCGATTTCGAAGGTGATGGCGCTGTTGGCGGGATCCTCCTCGTCGATGAGGAAGGTGCCGTCGAACCGCTCAAACCGGCCGACGGTGTTCGACAGGCCCATATGGCCGATCTCCCAACCGATATGGGCATGGCCCAGATCGAGCGTCCAATCCCGTTGTTCGGCGGCAAGCGTGGCGGGAAGCAGCGCAGCGGCGATGAGAAGGGGTTTCATGATCTTAATCCTTTCGAGGGTCAGGCGGCCGCGCGCGCGGCATCCCGCGCGGCGGCCAGGTTGGTTGAGAGGGTGGTCTCGTGCGCCGTCGCCCGTTCGACGGCGACGGTCCGGACGTTGTCGATGCCCAGGAAGGTCATGAGGAAGCGCAGGTAAGGCGCCAGGAAATCGGCGGCCTGCATCGCGCCGCCGGGGCCGCAGCCACCCGCCCCATCGGCCAGGCAGAGCACCGCGCGGCCACGGGCTGCGAGACCTTTGAAGGTCGCGCCATCGAAGGCGAATTTCCGGTCAATGTGGACGATCTGGTCGATCCAAAGCTTCAGCGCCGCGGGCGGCGCGAAGCTGTAGATCGGCGTCGAGATCAGCAGCGTCTCGGTCGCCTGGAGTTCCGCGATCAGCGCATCCGACAGGGCGGTCGCGTCGCGCGTGGTGACGGTGCCGCCGGATCGGCGCCGGCGGGCCCCGACGATGTCGGCCAAGGCGCGGCCCTGACTGCCGGCCCGACGCGACGAGCTGTCGATGGGGAGGAGATTGGGCATGGGAGGATCCTCGTCGTCGGTTGCGATGGCCCGAGTCTACGCCGCGCCGCCCTGCGGAACCCGCGCGGATCGGCACGGGGATCGTGCGCATCGCGCAGGGATCCGCCGGGGCTCGACAAGGCCGGGCCCGGCGGCGCAGGAGAGGGGATGCAGATCGTGCTTCTCACCGCGCTGGCCCTGGTCCTGCTGGCCGCCAATTCCCTACTGACCCGGGCGGGGGTGCTGGACGGGACCGACCCTTTGGCCTTCGCCGCCATCCGGGTGGCGGCGGGGGCGGCAATGCTGGTCGCATTGTCGGCCCGCCGGGGCGTGCCGCTGACGGGCGGGCGTCGCTGGGGCGCGGCCATCGCCCTGGTCGTCTATCTGCTGGGCTTCTCGCTGGCCTATCGAACGCTGGATGCGGGCCTGGGCGCGATGATCCTGTTCGCGACGGTGCAGCTGGGTCTGTTCGGCCTGGGCCTGGCGCGGGGCGAAGGCGCGGGGCCCAAGCGCCTGGGCGGTATGGCGCTGGCCCTGGGCGGGCTGGTCTGGCTGCTCTGGCCCGGCGAGGGGGTCGAGACGGATCCGGTCGACGCGCTGCTGATGGTCGCGGCCGGTCTGGGCTGGGCGGCCTATTCCTTCGCGGGCAAGTTCGAGGCGCGGCCCCTGGCGGGGTCGGCCGGGAACTTCGTGCTGGCCACGGGCGTCTTCGCGCTGGCCGTGCCGTTCTGGTGGGGCGCCGCCGTGACGCCTTTCGGCATCGGCCTGGCCCTGGTATCGGGCGCGGTCACGTCGGGGCTGGGCTATGCGATCCTGTTCCGGGTCCTGCCCCGGATGGACGCGACCACGGCCGGTCTGACCCAACTGGCGGTTCCGGTGATCGCCATGGCGGGGGGCGCCGTCCTGCTGGCCGAATGGCCCACCGCGTCGGGCCTGGCCGCCGCGGGCCTGGTGCTGGCGGGCATCGCGGTCGCGACGTGGCGTCCCAGGCGGAAGACAGCCTAGCGTGACAAGGTCTTGCGCCCTAGGTCATATCCATGTTCCGCGCCGCCGCCTTTCTGTGCCTGACCGCCCTGCCCGCCGCCGCGCAGGATTGCGTGGTCCTGCTGCACGGCCTGGCGCGCAGCGATACGTCGCTTCTGGTCCTGGAGGAAACGCTGGAGCTGGAAGGCTTCCGGGTCGTCAATAGCGACTACGATTCCGTCGCCGATACCGTCCAAGTCCTGGCCGAACGGGCCCTGCCCCGGTCCCTGGCCGCCTGCGAGGGGACGGAGCAGACGCATTTCGTCACCCATTCCATGGGGGCGATCCTGCTGCGGCACTGGATGTCCGGCCATGATGTGCCGCGTCTGGGGCGCACGGTGATGCTGGCGCCGCCCAATCGCGGCTCGGAACTGGTGGACGAATTGGGCGCACTGGCGCCCTTCGAATGGGTCAACGGCCCGGCGGGCGCGCAATTGGCCACCGACGGTCTGCCCCGGCAATTGGGTCCCGTCTGGCCCGGTGTCGGCGTGATCGCCGGGTCGCGCAGCCTGAATCCCGTCTATTCCACGATCCTGCCCGGACCCGATGACGGCAAGGTGTCCGTCGCGGCGACGCGGGTCGAAGGGATGGAGGCGCATCTGACCCTGCCGGTCACACATACCTTTATGATGAACAGTCCCGTGGTCGTCGGGCAGGTCCTGCTGTTCCTGCGGACAGGCGCGTTCGATCCGAATCTCGGCTATGTCGACGTCTTCGAGGCGCTGACCGATTAAGTCAGGATGCACGAGGTGCGCCCCGGCCCCTGCAACGGTCGGACGCGACCGCCATCGGCCGGGATCCTGCGGACGCATGGCGACGACATCGGGTCACGGCCGCCGCCCAGCCTGGAGCGGTCGACCGCTTGGCTCACCGGACGGTGCGCGCGCGTTCGTGTGGATGATCGACCTGGACGGCGCCCCCCGTCGGCCAGGTCCGATCGCGCAGTGGACTCGGTGCGGATCGGCCAGCGGCTTCCGCCACACGGGACCGGAGTGCGCGGTCGCCCGCGTCGGCAACATCGGGCGGGACGAATGGATCACCGGGATCTTAGCGTCTGGGCATCGCGGCTGACGCCCCGCCCCTTGGCAAGTCCCCCCACCCATGGCAGCCACGACCCCATGGAGTCCGTCACCCCCGAAGCCGTCGAAGCGCTGTTCACCCGTGGCGATGGCAGCTTTCTCTTCGCGCGCTGGGGGCGGCCCATCGCGCCGGTGGTCTTCGGCGTCACCGACGGCACCGTCGGTCTGATGAAAGGCGCCATCGAAGCGCTCTGCGTCTTGACCGGGCACAAGATGGCCGAGACCGATCCCGAACTGGGCGCGAACCTGATGGTCTTCTTCCTGCGCGACTGGGACGAGTTGCCGGCGACGCCGAACCTGGACCGGCTGATCCCGGATCTGGGGCCCCTGGTCGAACGGCTGAAGGCCGCCGACGCCAACCAGTACCGCATCTTCCGCTTCGACGGGATGGGGGCGATCCAGGCTTGCTTTTCCTTCATCCGGATGGACGACGCCCTGAATGCCGTTCCCGCCGAGACCCTGGCGCTGAACCAGATGGTGCAGGCGCTGCTGCTGTGGTCGGATCGGGCCTTCACCGACGCCTCGCCCCTGGCGCTGGTGGCCGACCGCGCCGTGCTGCGGCCCGACATCGCAGCGATCCTGCGCGCGGCCTACGACCCGGTGCTGCCCGCCATGGACCGGGACCCATCGCTTGCCCTGCGGCTAGCGGCCCGGATGGGGCGACCGCAGTGACCGTGCATCGCTGGCCGATCCGGGTCTATTACGAGGACGTCGATCTGGCGGGGATCGTCTATTATGCCAATTACCTGCGCTATATCGAGCGGGCCAGGTCCGAGCTGGTGCGCAAGGCGGGGATCGACCAAGTCGCCATGCGCGCCGCCGGGCTTGTCTTCGCCGTCGCCCGTGTGGACGCGTCCTACCTGGCCCCGGCGCGCTACGACGACGAATTGGTGGTCGAGACGGCGGTCACCGCGCGCACGCCGGCGCGATGCGTGATGGGACAGCGGGTCTCGCGGGACGGCACCGCGCTGTTTCGCGCCGACGTTACCATAATCTGCATGACGCCCGAGGGCCGGCCACGCCGCCTGCCCCGGCCGCTGATGGAGGTTCCGGTAACCTCGATTTAACACCTGCCTGTCAGACGTCGCGGCATGGCTTCTTCTTCGATCCGCGTCTTCGCCGCAATCCTTGCCGCGGCCTCCGGCATATCGTTCGGATACGGTCTCGCCCACCGCCCGATGGTCGCGCCTGGCGCCATGGGGGTCGCCTCGCCGTCGCCATCCTCGCAACCGCCACCGATGATGGTGGACGCGCCGATCACCGTCTCCGTCCTGCCGGACTGGCCGCATTCCCCCCCAACCGTCCCGGACATGGCGCCGGTCTGGACCGTCCGCCAGGACCCGTCCGCCTTCACCGGGCTGATGGACGTCTTCGTGACCGTCGCGTCGGACGATCCCGTCGCCTGCGGGTCGCGCCGCAGGGCCTCGCTGATCCTGCGCTGCCTGGACGACCGGACCAGCGCGTTGATCGGCCACGATTGCGAAACGCCGCCCTCCGGGGCGGATGGATGGCCTATCGAGTTGCGACTGGACGACGGTCCCATCGCCCAGGCCGATTGGCTGCCCGATGCGCGGGGCGAAACCTTCGGCCAATGGACCTACCGCGACGCCCGCACCTTCATGGAAACCTTGATACCGTCCGAACGCCTGCATGTGCGGTTTGCCGATCTCCACGGCGTCACGTCCGAGATGTCGTTCCCGGTCGGCGGATTGGCAGAAGCGCTGGAACCGCTGCGCCAGGCCTGCGGTTGGTCCGAACGCCCGCCCTGGATGGCGCCCGAGGCGGGGGAGGACCCGGTGATCGCGACCTCCGCCGCCAGCCCCCCGGGGGGCACCGACACCGCGGCGAAGACCCGGCCGGGGCCGAGCCAAGCCGCCGGTCAGCCCTGGGATCGGGCGACGGACCGCCCGATCGAGACCGCTGGACCGACCGCCGCCCCACCGGATCGTCTGGTGCTGCATGACCCCGACCGCCCGTCGGTCGCCACCGGGCCGCTGGCCGATCCCGACCGGCGGCCCCGTGCGATCGATCCGATGCCAGCCGATCGCCTGACCGGGGACGGGACTGCGGGCGCACGCTCTGACATGTCGGGCGCGCGATGGCTGTCCTCCGGGTCCGCTAACCGACCGTCTCGATAGCGCCTGACGCTGGCGCCCCCTTGGGGCACGATATCGTGATGTCCGGGCGACACGCGGCCTTTCGCTCAGGCATTAATCGCCTCGCCAAACGTCTTTTCATCTGCTATCACCTTGCCCAATTACAGCCGTCGAAAAGACGCAAACACTGGGACGGGCAGTCCGCATGGAAACCGAAGTACTGGCAGCCGCCAGCGAGATCGACTTTTCGATCTGGGCATTGTTTTTGCGCGCAACCTTCACGGTGAAGGTTGTCATGATCATGCTGTTCGCGGCCTCGATCTGGGTCTGGGCCATTCTGATTCAGAAAGTCATCCAGTTCCGCCGCGCGCGGTCGAACGCCGCGGCATTCGACCGCGCCTTCTGGTCCGGCGAGCCCTTGGACGAGTTATTCGATCAAATCGGCGAGAAACCCCGGTCGGCGTCGGAACGGATTTTCGTGGCGGCGATGGCCGAATGGAACCGCTCGCACCGGGACGATGGCGGCCTGATCGCGGGCGCCCAGGCGCGCATCGACCGCACCATGGACGTGGCTATCGCCAAAGAGCGCGACCGCCTGGGCGGCGGCCTGACCTTCCTGGCCACCGTGGGCTCGACGGCGCCGTTCATCGGCCTCTTCGGCACGGTCTGGGGGATCAAGCATTCGTTCGAGCAGATCGCGATCTCAGGCTCGACCAACCTGGCCGTCGTCGCACCCGGCATCGCCGAGGCCCTGCTGGCCACCGGCATCGGCCTGGTCGCGGCGATTCCGGCGGTGATCTTCTACAACAAGCTCAGTCGCGACGCCGATAAGATTACCGGCAATTTCGAGGCCTTCGCCGACGAGTTCGCCACCATCCTGTCCCGCCAGCTGGACGCGGCCTAATGGCCGGCGGCCTGATTCAGCCAGGCGGCGGGGTCCGCCGGCGCGGCCGTCGCGGCGGCGGCGCCAAGCCCATGTCCGAAATCAACGTCACGCCTTTCGTGGACGTGATGCTGGTGCTGCTCATCATCTTCATGGTCGCTGCGCCGCTGCTGACCTCGGGCGTACCGATCGAATTGCCGGAAACCGCCGCCGCCCCCCTGCCGCAGGAACAGGAGGAGCCGTTGGCCCTGACCGTCACCGCCGAGGGCACCGTCCTGATCGGGTCGACCGAAGTGGCGCGCGACGATCTGCTGCCCCGGCTCCAGGCCATCGCGGGCGAACGCCAGGGCGACAAGGTCTTCCTGCGCGCCGACGGATCGGTGCCCTATGCGCAGGTCATGGTCGTCATGGGCGCGCTGAACGCGGGCGGCTTCCGCAATATCGGGCTGGTCACCGAAAGCGGCGGCCCGCGCCTGGATGGAACGGAGGCCGCCGGAGAGGCGGGCGAGTAAGATGGAACTCCGGACCGCCGTCGCGCTGTCCACCACCGCCCATGCCGGGATCCTGGTTTGGGCGATGATCGCCGGCCTGTTCCGGGCGCCGGCCGAAGATACCGTGCAGATCGCCGAAGTCTCCGTCATCTCGTCGGCCGAGTTCGACGCGCTGATCTCGAACGCGCCCGCCGCCGTGGAACCACCCGCCCCGGCCGCGCCCGCCGCGCCAGAGATCGCGTCGACCGAAACCCCCGTGCCCCGGCCCGATACGGCGCCCGACGTGGCCCAGCCCGAGGCGCCGACGCCCGCACCGCCCGAGACCGAGCCGGACGTGGCCGCGCTGACCCCGCCGCCCCAGGCCGAGGTGGTGCCGGAGGTGCCCGACGCCCCGTCTGCCCCGGCCGAAGCGCCGGATGCGCCGATCTCTGAGCGGCCGTCGCCCCGACCCGCGCCCCGCGTTGCGCCGACGCCTGCCCCCACGCCGCCGCCCGCCACCGAGACCGCGCCAGTGGTCGAGGCGCCGCCCACGCCCGCCGAGGTCGAGGACCCGGTCGCCCCGGCGGAGACACCGGCGGCGCCCGAG